>CAIQUG010000172.1 GCA_903874895.1 uncultured Caulobacterales bacterium
CACGGCCTGGGTGAGGGCGATCTCCGGCAGCAGGATCAGTACCTGGGCGTCGGGGTCGCGCTCCAGGACGGCGGCGGCGGCCTCCAGATACACCTCGGTCTTGCCGGAGCCTGTGACCCCGTCCAGCAGGGCCGCCTGGAAACCTTTTCCCACAAGGGATTTCAGCACATCGGCGGAGGCCGACTGGCTGGGATTGAGGATGTGCGCCGGATTGGCCGAGGGGTCTGGCACACCGAACGGCAGCGGGGCCGGCCGCTCCACCACGGAGAGGGCACCGTCATCCACCAGTCCCTTCACCACCCCTGAGGACACGCCCGCCCGGCGGGCCAGCTCGGCCGCGGGCAGGGGGGCCGTGGCGGCCTCCAGTACCCGGTGGCGGGCGGGGGTCATCCGCTCCGGCGCCTGTCCGGAGGCGACGACGCAGCGGATGGGCTTCGGCCGCGGATGGCGCAGGCCGCGGAGGGCCATGGCCAGGGCCTCCCCCGGCGGCTGGCAGGCATAGCGGGACGCCCACTGGATGAAGGCCAGGGATCCGGCGGGCAGGGGCGGGACGTCCAGGGCCTCGACCAGGGGCTTCAGGGGGCGGTTGTAGCCGGTGGCGTCCCGCACCTCGAGCACCACGCCGCGAATCTGGCGGGGGCCCAGCGGGGCCACCACCTGATCCCCCGGCGACAGGGGGGGCCAGCCCTCCGGCACGGCGTAGTCGAAGGCCTCCGGCAGCGGCAGGGGCAGCAGAATCTGGGCGCGCAGGGGCATCCGACGACCTTAGGTCCCGGGGAGGCGAATGCGAAGCGGCTTTGCCGGTTCCGGAAGGATCAGAGGTCCAGCACGAGGCGCTGGGGATCCTCGATGTGATCCTTCACCGAGACGAGGAAGGTCACCGCTTCCTTGCCGTCGATCACCCGGTGGTCATAGGACAGGGCCAGGTACATCATCGGCCGGATCACCACCTGACCCTTGATCGCCATGGGGCGGTCCTGGATCTTGTGCATGCCCAGGATGCCCGACTGCGGGGCATTCAGGATCGGCGTGGACATGAGCGAGCCATAGACCCCGCCGTTGGAGATGGTGAAGGTCCCGCCCTGCAGCTGGTCGAGGCTGAGCGTCCCGTCCCGGGCCTGCTTGCCGAGGGCGCCGATGCCCTTCTCGATGCCCGCCAGGTTCAGGGCGTCCGCGTCCCGCAGCACGGGAACCACCAGGCCCTTTTCGGTGCCGACCGCCACGCCGATGTCGTAGTGGTTCTTGTAGATCAGGTCCTGGCCGTCGATCTCGGCATTCACCGCGGGCACTTCCTTCAGGGCGGCAATGACCGCCTTCACGAAGAAGCTCATGAAGCCCAGCTTCACCCCGTGGCGCTGCTCGAAGGCGGCCTTGTAGTCGTTGCGCAGCGCCATGACCGTGGACATGTCGACCTCGTTGAAGGTCGTCAGCATGGCGGCGGTGTTCTGGGCGTCCTTCAGGCGGCGGGCAATGGTCTGGCGCAGGCGGGTCATCCGCACCCGCTCCTCCCGGGCTCCGACCGGACGCGGGGGCGCGGACGCTGCCGGGGCCGGAGCCATGGCAACGGCAGCGGCGGCCACGGCGGCGGTCGAGGCGGCGGCGGGGGCCGCCGATTGCCCGGCCACGGCGGCCAGGGCATCGCCCTTGGTGATGCGGCCGTCACGACCCGTACCGGGGATGGAGGCGGCGCTGACGCCGGATTCGGTGACGATGCGCTGCACCGACGGGGACAGGGGCAGGGCCCCAGCTGCTGCGGCGGCAGGCGCCGGAGCCGCAGCGGGGGCGGCCGCCGGAGCCGAGACTGCAGCCCCGGCATCGGCGACGATCCGGGCGATGATCTGGCCCGGCGTCACGGAGGCGCCGCTCTGGCTCAGGATCTGGGCGATCACGCCGGAGGTGGGGGCGGTGACTTCCAGGGCGACCTTGTCGGTCTCGATCTCCACCAGCAGCTCGTCCTTGGTGACGCGGTCGCCGGCCTTCTTGGCCCACTGGCCCAGCGTCCCCTCGGACACGCTTTCGCCCATGGCCGGGGTGGTCACGTCCACCGGACCGCCGGAGGCGGCGGGTGCCGGGGCGGCCGGAGCGGGTGAAGGAGCGGGTGAAGGCGCGGGTGAAGGCATCGGGGCGGGCGCGGCCTTGGCGGCCGGAGCGGCTGCGGCGGCGACCGGCACAGGGGCCGCGGCCGGCTGACCGGCCACGTTGGAAACCGAACCCAGCTTCTGGCCGGGGACCACGGTGGCCCCTTCCGCGGCGGAGATTTCCGTGACCACGCCGTCGGTGGGGGCGGCCACTTCCAGGCTGACCTTGTCGGTCTCGAGTTCCACCAGGACCTCGTCCTTGCGCACGACCTCGCCGACCTTCTTGGTCCAGCGCGCGATGGTCGCCTCGCTGACGGACTCGCCCAGGGTCGGCGTCATGATATCGGCCATCAAAATCGCTCCAGTGTTCGTCTTTGACGGCCGCTCTTGCAGGGGGTCGTCAGGTTTTGGTTCAGGCAAAAGCCTCGGTGGTGAAGGCTTCCAGTTCCTTGAGGTGGCGGCTCATCAGACCCGCGGCGGTGGAGGCCGAGGCCGGGCGACCCACATAGCGGGCCCGCTTGGCCTTGATGCTCACCTTCTCCAGGGTCAGTTCGATCCAGGGATCCACGAAGGTCCAGCCGCCCATGTTCTTGGGCTCTTCCTGGCACCAGACCAGCTCGGCGTTCCGGAAGCGGGACAGCTCCTTGCGCAGGGACTGCATGGGCCAGGGATAGAACTGCTCCAGACGCAGGATGTAGACGTCGTTGACGCCCTTCTTCTCCCGGGCCTCCAGCAGGTCGTAATAGACCTTGCCGGAGCACATGATCACCCGGCGGATCTGGTCGTCCGCCGCCAGGGTGACGTTGCCGGCGATCTCGGGCTGGCGCTCGGCATCGTCCGGCAGCAGGCGGTGGAAGGACGAGCCGTCCGCCAGGTCTGCCAGCCTGGACACGGCCTTCTTGTGCCGCAGCAGGGACTTGGGCGTCATCACCACCAGCGGCTTGCGGAACGGCCGGTGCAGCTGGCGCCGGAGCGCGTGGTAGTAGTTCGCGGGCGTCGTGGCGTTGATCACCTGCATGTTGTCCTCGGCGCACATCTGCAGATAGCGCTCCAGACGGGCGGACGAGTGTTCCGGTCCCTGGCCCTCATAGCCGTGGGGCAGGAGCATGGTCAGGCCGGACATGCGCAGCCACTTGCGCTCCCCCGACGAGATGAACTGATCCACGACGACCTGGGCACCGTTGGCGAAGTCACCGAACTGGGCCTCCCACATGACCAGCGTGTCCGGGTCGGCCAGGCTGTAGCCGTATTCGAAGCCCAGCACCGCCTCTTCCGACAGGGCCGAGTCGATCACCTCGAACTCCGGCTGGCCGGGCTTGAGGTTCTGAAGGGGGATGTAGCGGTCCTCGGTGGTCTGGTCGACAATGCCCGAGTGCCGCTGGCTGAAGGTCCCGCGCACGCTGTCCTGGCCGGACAGGCGAATGGGATGGCCCTCGTCGATCAGGGTGGCGAAGGCCAGCATTTCCGCCGTGGCCCAGTCCAGGCCCTCGCCGGTCTCGATGGCGAGGCGCCGGGCCTCGATCACCCGGGCGACCGTGCGGTGCATGTCGATGGACTTGGGGATGTCCGTGACCTTGGCGCCCAGCGCCTTGAGCCTGGCCAGGGGAACGGCGGTGTCGCCCCGCAGGTCGGACTGGCGGGTGCTCTCGAACCCGGCCCACTTGCCGTCCAGCCAGTCGGCCTTTTCCGCCTTGAAGGACTTGGCAGCCTCGAATTCCGCGTCGAGGAAGGCCTCGAACTCGGCGATCCACTGGGCGCTGTCCGCCTCGGTGATCACGCCTTCGCTGACCAGACGGCGGGTGTAGAGTTCGCGGGTCGACGGCTGGTCCTTGATGATCTTGTACATCAGGGGCTGCGTCATGGTCGGGTCGTCGCCTTCGTTGTGACCGAAGCGGCGATAGCAGAACATGTCCACCACCACGTCCTTGCCGAACTTCTGGCGGTACTCGGTGGCGACCTTGGCAGAATAGACCACGGCCTCCGGGTCGTCCCCGTTGCAGTGCAGGATCGGGGCCTGGACCATCAGGGCCACATCCGACGGATAGGGCGTGGAACGGGAGTTCCGCGGGCTGGTGGTGAAGCCGATCTGGTTGTTGACGATCAGATGGATGGTGCCGCCGGTGGCATAGCCCTTCAGCCCCATCAGGGCGAAGCACTCGGCCACGACACCCTGCCCGGCGAAGGCGGCATCCCCGTGCAGCAGGATGCCCATCACCTTCCCGCGACCGGCCTCGGCATTGTCCCGCAGGTCGAAGGCCTGCTTCGCCCGGGCCTTGCCCAGCACCACCGGATTGACGATCTCCAGGTGGCTGGGATTGGCGGTGAGGCTGAGGTGCACGCTGTTGCCGTCGAACGCCCGGTCCGAGCTGGCCCCCAGGTGGTACTTCACGTCGCCGGAGCCCTCGATGTCCGACGGCGTGGACGAACCTCCCTGGAACTCGTGCAGGATGGCGCGATAGGGCTTGCCCATGACGGCGGCCAGGATGTTCAGGCGGCCCCGGTGGGGCATGCCCAGCACGATCTCGTCCACGCCCAGGGCGCCGCCGCGCTTGATGATCTGCTCCATGGCCGGGACCAGGCTCTCGCCCCCGTCCAGGCCGAAGCGCTTGGTGCCGGGGAAGCGCTTGTGCAGGAAGCGCTCCCAGGTCTCGGTCTCGATCAGCTTCTTCAGGATCGCCTTCTTGCCCTCGGGGGTGAAGGTGATTTCCTTGTCCTTGCCCTCGATGCGCTCCTGGATCCAGCGCTTCTCGTCGGGGTCGGAGATGTGCATGAACTGCACGCCCACATTGCCGCAGTAGGTGCGGCGCAGGATGGACATGATCTCCCGCAGGGTGGCGGTCTCGAGGCCCAGCACGTTGTCGATGAAGATCGGCCGGTCCCAGTCGGCCTCGGTGAAGCCGTAGAAGCTGGGCTCCAGCTCCGCATTGTGGGCCTTGGGCTCCAGGCCCAGGGGGTCGAGATTGGCGTGCAGGTGCCCCCGGATCCGGAAGGCCCGGATCATCATGATGGCCCGGACGCTGTCGAGGGTGGCGGCGCGGATCTGGGCCTGGGTGGCCTGGGGATTGGCGGTGGCGATGCCGACGCCGGCCTTGGCGGCCACCGCCTCGGGCCACTGGCCGTCCAGGGCGGACAGCCATTCCGGCCGGTCCTCCGCCATGGGGGGATAGGTCCAGGCGGGTTCGGCGCTGAACTGGGTTATGGCCTCGGGGTTTTCCCTCAGGGCGTCGAAGAAGGCCCGCCAGCTGGGGGGGACGTTGCCCGGGTCCTGGGCGTAGCTGGCGTAGAGGTCCTCGACATAGGCGAGATTGCCCCCATAGAGGAAGGAAGTCTCCGCCAGGACCTGATTGATCCGTCCGGTATCGTCCGCCATCTTTTCCGTTCCCTGGCGGACGGCCCCGCCGCCATGGTTAACGAAGCGCAAGGGCCGTCTGCTGAATGAATATCACCCCTGCATGGGGCGCATTCCCTTTACATAGTCACAATCAGGCGTTTTTCAGCACTTCGAGAAGCGTTTCTCCGAGCGCCGCCGGTGACGGGGATACCTTGATTCCCGCCCGTTCCATTGCGGCGATCTTGTCTTCCGCGCCGCCCTTGCCGCCGGAGATGATGGCACCGGCATGGCCCATGCGGCGGCCCGGAGGCGCCGTACGGCCGGCGATGAAGCCCGCCATGGGCTTCTTGCGACCGCGCTTGGCCTCGTCGAGGATGAACTGGGCGGCGTCCTCTTCGGCCGAGCCGCCGATCTCGCCGATCATGATGATCGACTTGGTGGCCTCGTCCGCCAGGAACATCTCCAGCATGTCAATGAACTCGGTGCCCTTCACCGGGTCGCCGCCGATGCCCACGGCCGTGGTCTGGCCGAGGCCGGCATTGGTGGTCTGGAACACCGCCTCGTAGGTCAGCGTGCCGGAGCGCGACACGACGCCCACCGAGCCCACCGAGAAGATGTTGCCGGGCATGATGCCGATCTTGCACTGGTTCGGGGTCAGGACGCCGGGGCAGTTGGGCCCGATCAGCCGGGACTTGGACCCGGCCAGCGAGCGCTTCACCTTGACCATGTCCTGCACCGGGATGCCCTCGGTGATGCAGATGATCAGGGGGATCTCGGCGTCGATGGCCTCCATGATGGAGTCGGCGGCGAACGGCGGCGGGACGTACACCACCGAGGCCGTGGCGCCGGTGGCATGGACGGCTTCTTCCACCGTGTCGAACACGGGCACGCCCACATGGGTCATGCCGCCTTTGCCCGGCGTCACGCCGCCGACCATCTTGGTGCCGTAGGCGATGGCCTGTTCGGTGTGGAAGGTGCCCTGGCTGCCGGTGATGCCCTGGCAGATGACCTTGGTGTTGGCGTCGATCAGAATGGACATGGTTCTCGAGGATCCCTGGCCGGACCGGGCGGACCCGGTGGCAAAAATGATGTGTGGCGGCGGCGGGGCCTTAGCCCTTCACGGCCTTGACGATCTTGGCGGCGGCGTCGGCCAGGTCGTTGGCCGGGGTGATGGCGAGGCCCGAAGCCGCCAGGATGTCCTTGCCCTGCTGCACGTTGGTGCCTTCGAGGCGGACCACCAGGGGCACTGACAGGCTGATCTCCCGGGCGGCGGCCACCACGCCCTCGGCGATGATGTCGCAGCGCATGATGCCGCCGAAGATGTTCACCAGGATGCCCTTCACGTTCGGGTCGGCGGTGATGATCTTGAAGGCCGCGGTGACCTTTTCCTTGGAAGCGCCGCCGCCCACGTCGAGGAAGTTGGCGGGCTCGGCCCCGTAGAGCTTGATGATGTCCAGGGTGGCCATGGCCAGACCCGCGCCGTTGACCATGCAGCCGATCTCCCCGTCCAGGGCGATGTAGCTGAGGTCGTACTTCGAGGCCTCGATCTCCTTGGCGTCCTCTTCCGTCGTGTCCCGCAGGGCGACGATGTCCGCGTGGCGATAGAGGGCATTGCCGTCGAAGCTGATCTTGGCGTCCAGCACCTTCAGCTGGCCACCGCCGGTGACGATCAGCGGGTTGATCTCCAGCATCTCCATGTCCTTGGCCACGAAGGCGGCATAGAGCTGGCCCAGCAGGGTCGCGCCCTGCTTGGCGAGGTCGCCGGTCAGGTTCAGGGCCTTGGCCAGGTGGCGGCCGTGGTGCGGGAACACGCCGGTGGCCGGGTCGATGGAAAAGGAGATGATCTTTTCCGGGGTGGAGTGGGCCACGTCCTCGATGTCCATCCCGCCCTCGGTGGAGGCGACGACGGAGACCCGGCTGGTTTCCCGGTCCACCAGCAGGGACAGGTAGAGTTCCCGGGCAATGTCCGCGCCTTCCTCGATGTAGAGGCGGTTGACCTGGCGGCCCTTGGGGCCGGTCTGGTGGGTGACCAGCACCCGGCCGAGCATTTCCTTGGCGTTGGACTTCACCTCGTCCACGGACTTGACCACCCGGACGCCGCCCTTGGCGGAGGCGGGCAGGCCCTCGAAGCGGCCCTTGCCCCGGCCACCGGCGTGGATCTGGGACTTCACCACGAACACCTTGGTCCCCTTCAGGGCCTTGGCGGCCTTGACGGCCTCGGCCACGGTGAAGGCTGCGAAGCCCACCGGGACCGGCACACCGAATTCCTTGAGGACGGCCTTGGCCTGGTGTTCGTGAATGTTCATGGCTGTCCCTGTGCAGGTTGGAACGACGGCGGGCATCGGCGGAACGACGGTCGATCGGCGTCTCCGGCGGGGGGGTTATAGAAAGGCACACCCGGCTTAGCAACCGAAACAGACCCCTCGACGCATGGTGAAAGGCGACAATTGCCCGTATCATGGGATCATGAAGGTTCTGGTCGTCGAGGATGATTCCGAGACCGCCGCCTATGTGGCGCGCGGACTGAAGGAACAGGGGCACGGGGTCGAGGTGGCGGCCGATGGCCGCGACGGCCTCTTCCTCGCTCTCGACCAGTCCTTCGACGTGATTGTCATGGACCGGATGGTGCCCGGCATGGACGGCCTGTCGGTGATCAAGAGCCTGCGTGCCGGCGGGGTGGAGACGCCGGTGATCTTCCTCACGGCCCTGGGCGGCGTCGGCGACCGGGTGGAGGGGCTGGAGGCCGGGGCCGACGACTATCTGGTCAAGCCCTTCTCGTTTTCCGAGCTGAACGCCCGGGTGAATGCCCTGGGCCGCCGCGCGCCCCTGCGGGAGCAGGCCACCGCCGTCATCCGCCTGGGGGCCCTGGAGCTGAACCGGCTGCAGCGCAGCGCCAAGGTGGGAGACCGGTCCCTCGACCTGAAGCCGAAGGAGTTCCAGCTGCTGGAATACCTGATGCTGAACGCCGACCGGGTCGTCACCCGGACCATGCTGCTGGAGCATGTCTGGGACTTCCACTTCGATCCCAAGACCACCATCGTCGAGACCCATATCAGCCGGATCCGCGCCAAGCTGGAGGCCTGCGGCGAAGAGGCCCCGACCATCCATACGGTGCGCGGCGCCGGATACATGCTGAATGCAGATTAGGTTCCCCCTCCAGTCCACCCGGGCCCGGGTGGCGGCGTTCATGTCGCTGTTGTTCCTGGCGGCATTCGGCGTGTCGGGTCTGGCGACCTGGCTGGCCCTGACCGCCCCGGTGGATGAAAGCGCCCAGGCCCGGCTGCTGCGGGAGGTGGGGCTGACCACCACGATCTACGCCACCCACAAGGGCCCCGACGCCGTGCGGCTGATCAGCGAGCGGGAGCGGCGGCCCACCGGGTTCAATTTCCGCATCACCGATCCGGCCGGGCGGCGGCTGGCGGGAGATCTGCCGGAGCAGGTCTATGCGGAGGGGTTCACCACCCTGCGCTGGCAGGTGGCGGCCACCCCCACCTCCGATGACGACGTGGTGCGCATCCGCGTGCTGACGGCGAAGATGGCCGATGGGGCCCTGTTGTCCGTGGGCGAGGACCTGGAGCGGTCCCGCCAGCTGCAGGCGGCCTTCCTGCGCACCTTCATCCTCACCTCCGGCGCGGCCCTGTTCATCGCCCTGGCCGTGGGGCTGAGCTACGTGACCCGCATCCTGCGGCGGATCGAGGTGATCGCCGGCACCGCCGACGCGGTGTCGACCAGCGGCGAGATGGGCCTGCGCGCCCCGGTCCGCCCGCCGGAACGGCGGGACGACATCGACCAGCTGGCCATGGCCATGAACCGCATGCTGGACGAGATCCAGCGCCTGGTCTTGAGCGTGCGGCAGGTGTCCGACGACGTGGCCCACGACCTGCGGACCCCGCTCGCCCATCTGCGCCAGCGGGTGGAGGTGGCCCTGGCCGGTCCCCCCGACGCCGAGGCCTATCGTGCCGCCCTGGAAGGGGCGGTGGAGAAGATCGACGACGTGCTCACCACCTTCGAGGCCCTGCTGCGCATCGGCCAGCTGGAGGCCGGCGCCAATCTGGCGACCTTCCAGCCGGTGGATGTGTCCGAGATCGCCCGCCAGGTGGTGGAGGCCTACCGGCCCTCCGCCGAGGATGCCGATCACGCGCTGGAGCTCTACGCCCCGCGGCCGGAATGGATCGCCGGGGAAAAATCCCTGGTCACCCAGATGCTGGCCAATTTCGTGGAGAACGCCCTGATCCACACCCCCGCCGGCTCGACCCTCGAGATCCGGGTGGAGCACCTGGGCAAGTCCGTCCGCCTGACCGTGGAGGATGACGGCCCGGGCGTGCCCGACGCCGACCGGGCGCAGATCTTCCGCCGCTTCTACCGGGTCGAACGCAGCCGAACCACGCCGGGCTCCGGTCTGGGGCTGAGCCTCGCCAGCGCGGTGGCCCACGCCCACGGGGCCGACATCCGGGCGGAGGACGCCGGTCCGGGTCTCAGGATCGTGGTGGATTTTCCGGTGCTGGCGGGCGGACCGGCGGCTACATCGCCTCGGTGATCGCCCCTTCAAGGCCCTGTTCCCGCACCTTGCGGTAAAGGGTGGACCGGCCGATGCCCAGCCGCCTCGCCACCTCGGTCATGTGACCGGAATAGATCTCGATGGCCAGCTGGATCAGGTCCCGCTCGATATCCTCCAGGGTCCGCAGGTGACCCCGATGGTCGAGGATGCGGATCGGGCTGGCGACATCGCCTTCGCCCACCGGCCGGTCGGCCGGGGACGGGCCCGGTGGGGGCGCGAGACTGTTCAGCGCCACCGGGGCCGCCGGGGCGGAGGCCAGCGCGGTGGGCGCGACACCGGAGATGGAGGGGAAGTCCCCCAGGGTCAGATAGGGGCCGTCCGCCAGCACGATGGCACGGTAGACGGCGTTTTCCAGTTGCCGGACATTGCCGGGCCAGTCGAAGGCCTGGAGCATGGCCAGGGTATCGCTCATGGTCCCCATGACCCTGCGGCCCTCCTCGGCATTGAACCGGCGGATGAAGGCCTCCACGAGGGCCGGGATGTCCTCCCGGCGTTCCCGAAGGGAGGGGGCCTCGATGGGGAACACGTTCAGGCGATAGAACAGGTCCTCGCGGAACCGGCCCTCCTTTACCTGGTCGGTGAGATTGCGGTTGGTGGCGGACAGGATGCGGACATCCACCTTCACCGGGCGCTTGGAGCCCACGGGATCGATCTCGCCCTCCTGCAGGGCCCGCAGCAGCTTGACCTGCATGTCGAGGGGCAGTTCGCCGATCTCGTCGAGGAACAGGGTCCCGCCGCTGGCCTCCTGGAACTTGCCCAGGTGCTTGTCATGGGCACCCGTGAAGCTGCCCTTCTCGTGGCCGAACAGGATGCTTTCCACCAGGTTGGCGGGCAGGGCCCCGCAGTTCACCGCCACGAAGGGCTTGCCCGACCGGTCGGAGCTGCCGTGCACGGCCCGGGCGATCATCTCCTTGCCGACGCCGCTTTCCCCGAGGATCAGCACGGGGATGGAGGACCGCGCCGCCCGCTCGCCCAGGGCCTTGACCATCCGCATGGGTCCGCTGTCGCCGATCAGGTCGGCAAAGCTCATGGTGCCGGTCTGGCGCTTCTTCAGCCGGTCCACCTCCCCCTTCAGGGACCCCATCTGCAGGGCATTCTGGATGGAGATGATGATCCGCTCCGGCGAGGCGGGCTTGATGAAGAAGTCCTGGGCGCCGGCCTGCATCGCCTTGACGACCGTATCCACGCCGCCGGTGGCGGTCAGCACGATCACCGGCATGTCGAGGCCCCGGGCGCGCATGTCCTTCAGCACCTCGATCCCCGGCATGGACGGCATGACAAGGTCGAGGATCACCACGTCCGGCGCCAGTCCGGCGGCCAGCTGGTCCAGGGCGCTGTCGCCCCCGTCGGCCTGTGAGACCGCGAAGCCCTCGCGCTCCAGAACGGCCTGGATCAGCCGGCGTTGAGTCGGATCGTCGTCAACGACGAGCACGCGCTTGGCCATGAAAAGACACCTCACATCACCGGTGCCCGCTCATCGGCGGACACGCTTGTTTTGCGGGTTTATGCGGGAGGACCCGTGAAGGTTCGGTTTAGGCGGCGCAACTTTCTGCGGTGCATTGTTCTGATCCGGGACGGTTTCGGCTAGACAGGATGCATGATGAACCGCCTCGGCCCCCGCCCCTGGATGACGGCGCCTGCGACCCGCGCGGTGATCGCGGCCCTGCAGGCGGCGGGCGGGCCGGACGCGGCGCGCTTCGTCGGCGGCTGTGTCCGCGACGCCCTGCTGGAGCGGGACGGGCCGGACATGGACATCGACGTGGCCACGCCCCTGACACCGGACGCCGTGGTCCTGGCCCTCACCGGGGCCGGGCTGAAGGCCGTGCCCACCGGGATCGCGCATGGCACCATCACCGCCGTCGCCCACGGACGGCCGGTGGAGATCACCACGCTCCGCCGGGACGTGGCCACCGACGGCCGCCATGCGGTGGTGGCCTTCACCGACGACTGGGCCGAGGACGCCGCCCGGCGGGACTTCCGCCTGAACGCCCTCTATGCCGATCCCGATGGCCGCCTGCATGATCCGACCGGCTGCGGCATCGACGACGCCCGGGCGGGCCGGGTGGTGTTCGTGGGGGACCCGCAGACCCGCATCCGCGAGGATTATCTGCGCATCCTGCGCTTCTTCCGCTTCTTCGCCCATTACGGCCGGGGCCCGGCGGACGCCGCCGCCGTCGCGGCCTGCGGTGCGCTGACGTCCGGTCTGGCCAGCCTGTCTGCCGAGCGGGTGTCGAAGGAGCTGCTGAAGCTGCTGGCCGCCCCGGATCCACGCCCGGCGGTGCGGCTGATGGAGACCACCGGCATCCTGGCCGCCCTGCTGCCGGAGGCGGGGTCGCCCGTCCGGTTCGAAGGGCTGGTGGCCCTGGGCGCGGACGGGGCCGATCCCGTGCTGCGGCTGGCGGCCCTGCTCGACGGTCCGGTGGGGGATGCGGTGGGTCGGCGCCTTCGCCTGCCCAACCGGGTCCGGGACCGGCTGGCGCAGGCCTGCACCCCCGACCCGGAGCTGTCCCCCGCCCTCGATGCCGCAGCGGTGCGGCGGGCGGTCTGGCGGTCGGGGGCGGAGGCGGTGGGCGATCGGATGCGGCTGGCCCGGGCGGTCTGGTCCTCGGAGGCCTGGCCCGGCCTGCTCGCCATCGCCGACCACTGGACGCCACCGTCGTTCCCGGTGACCGGCGATGATGTGGTGGCGGCCGGTGCACCCCCGGGTCCCGAGGTCGGCCGGATCCTCAAGGCGCTCCAGGACGCGTGGCTGGACGCCGACTTCCAGCCCGACCGGGCGGCCCTGCTGGCGCGGCTCAGGACCGTTCTGGCGCGGGGCCCGACCTGGTAGGTCCCGTGCCTAGAACTTTCCGTGCCTAGAACTTTCCGTGCCTAGAACTTCCCGTGATAGAGGCCGTCGCGGCCGAGGCAGCCGTGCAGGCCCAGCTCGCACTCCGGCCGGGGATGGACCGGATGGGCCCGGGCGCGGCGATGTCGGTACCGGGCCCGCGACGGGCCGCGGTCCCCATATCCGCGGCCAACCCGACGATCATAGGCATAGTCTGACCGGCCGCCACCCTGCGGGGCATAGGCGGCCGCGCGCGGATCGGGACCGGGACCAGGGCCGGGACCCATGGACTGAGAGAGGGCATCGGTCACGGCCATCAGGCTGGCGACGACGGCCAGGGCCGCGGTGAGGCTCCGAAGCCTCGTGAAGGATGTGTTGGTCATGGTCCGCCGTCCCCCCTTTGGCGTCCTTCAGGACGTCGGAGAAACGGCCTGAGGCGGCCCAGATCACGACCGCCTCAGTTACGTTAACCTAGATTTGATCGGAACTCGACGGCGAATTGGGCCTAGCGGAACAGGCTCAGCAGGCCCTGCTTGGACGAGTTGGCGATGGACAGGGCCTGCACGCCCAGCTGCTGCTTGGTCTGCAGGGCCGTCAGGCTGGCGCTTTCCTTGGCCACGTCCGCGTCCACCAGGTTGCCGACACCCTGGGTCAGGGAGTCCTGCAGGTTGCTGATGAAGCTGAGGTGCGTGGTGAGCGCGTTGGATGCCGTGCCGAGCTTGGCCACCGCGGCGTTGGTGTTGGTGATGGCGGAGCCGACCAGGCCGAGATAGGTGCCCGCCGTGGTCGCCGTGGTGAACACGGTGCCCAGCGCCCCGAGATTGGCGCCGCCCACGGACAGGTCCTGCGGCTGGACCGTCAGCACGTTCGTGCCGCCGGCATTGGCGAGGGCGTTGATGGTCACGCCGCCGCTCTTGATGATGTTGGTGCCGTTGAAGTCGGCGTTGCTGACAATGCGGCCGATCTGGGTCACCAGGGCCGTGACGTCATTGGCCAGCGCCGTGCGGCTGGTGGCGTCGAGGGAGGTGTCCGAGGCCGCCAGCGTCCGCGCCTTCACCTGGTTCAGCAGGTCCGAGATCGTCTGGCCGGCGGACACCGCCACGTCGACGGTGGACTGGGCCCGCTGCAGGGACTGCTTCACCGCATCGAGTGCCGACACCGAGGAGCGTTCGTTCTGGGCGATACCCCAGATGGCACCGTTGTCCTTGGCCGAGGAGACCGACAGGCCGGTGGAAATCCGGTTCTGGGTGGTCTGCAGCTCGGAGGCGGTGATGTTGAGGTTCTGCAGCGCGATGATGGCGCCGGTATTGGTGTTGATGCTGTTCGTCGACATTACGTCCCGTCCTCTCTTTCAGCCATGATCGCCCGCAAGGGGACGCGAAATGGTCTGGATCTGGATCAGGGAGGAGCAATGGCGATGCCAGAGCTCATGCCGACAAAATTTTCATTCAAAACAATGTAATACTGGCTCAACTCGCAGCGGACCCATTGTCTCCCGGTTAACCATACCGGGCAGAATGTTCCGGACTAGGCAAGCCTTGCCCCGTCTGGGGTTGCGTTTGGGCAGGCCGGGACGCCCCCCCGGCCCACCGACGTCGGTCTCAGGCCGTGACCCGCCGCGGCACCAGCCGCTCGCTCTTCAGGGCATCCTGCGCACCGGCCATGCCGGCCTCGGCATATTCCGCGTCCTCGTTGACCTGCCAGACGTCGAAGGTCCGGGTCCCGGCCAGGATGTTCTCCACCGTCAGCATGGCGGTCATCATGGCGTGGTCCTGATTGTTGTACTTGTGCATGCCGTTGCGACCGACCAGGTGCAGGTTGGGATAGCGCGCCTCGATTTCCGCCCGCACGGCCTCCACATTGGCCTGGTAGCTGTCGTCATAGACCGGATAGGCCTTGGGCTGGCGCACCACGGAGGCGTCGATCACGTCCTCGGCGCGGATCAGGCCGATCTGGTCGATCTCCTGCTTGGCCAGTTCAATCAGGTCCGCGTCCGGGGAGGTCCAGAGGCCGTCCCCCTCGAAGCAGAAATATTCGAGGCCGAGGCAGGCATAGCCCGCCGGTGCCATTTCCGGCGACCAGGACAGGAAGTTCTGGATCCGGCCGACCTTGACGCTCGGGTCGTGGATATAGATCCAGTTGTCGGGGAACGACCGCCCAGCCTTGGTGATCAGCGCCACGGTGATGAAGTCGCGGTAGCGCAGGGCAAAGGCATTTTCCGCCACGGCCAGGGGCCGGGCAAAGCTGGTGGCCAGGTCCGTGATCGGCGCCGACGAGATGACGTGCCGTGCGGTGGTGGTCTCGCTTGTGCCGTCGGCCAGGGTGGCGGTGATGGTCCAGAGCCCCGTGGCATCGGACCAGTCCAGGGTGGTGAGGGTGCGGGCCATGCGGATCTCGCCCCCCTGTTCGGTGATGCGCCGGGCGGCGGTTTCCCACATCATGCCCGGGCCCTTGCGGGGATAGCGGAAGCTTTCCAGCAGGGTCTTGACACCCCCCTGTTCTCCCAGGGTCGCCGCGGGCTTGCGGTTCAGACCGGCGGAGCGCTTCAGGGCGTCGATGATGGCGTGACCGAGGCTCAGCCCCTTGATCCGCTGGGCGGCCCAGTCGGCGGAGATGTCGTCGCAGTCCATCCCCCAGACCTTCTCCGTGTAGGTCTTGAAGAAGATCGAGAACAGCTTCTCGCCGAACTGGTTGGCCACCCACTGGTGGAAGGTCTTCGGGTCCTTCACCGGGAACGCCTTGGCCTTGGCATAGGACAGCATGCACAGCGCCGAGGTGAAGATGCCGAGGTTGGTCAGGGCCTCGAAGGCCTTCAGCGGATAGGCGTAGTATTTCCGGCCGTAGAAGATCCGCGACAGGCGCGGACGGTCGATGAAGTCCTGCGGCAGGATCTCGTTCCACAGGTCCACCACTTCCCGGGACTTGGAGAAGAACCGGTGGCCGCCGATGTCGAACAGGAAGTCCTTGTAGCGCACGGTGCGGCTGATGCCGCCCACATAGACCGGGTCGCGCTCGATGACGGTGACGGAGCGGCCGGCCCTGGTCAGCAGATAGCCCGCGGTCAGCCCGGCGGGACCGGCCCCGATGATGAAGACGTCGGTGTCCGCGACCGGGGTCGGGGGAGGAGCGGCAATGTCAGTCACGGGAGCGTTCGGCCTCGGGCTCGGGTTTGGGGGCGAAGGTGAAGAACCTCTGGCCCGAATAGGAGAAGACAGTGGCGACCACGGCGCCGATGAAGGCGATGAGCGGATGTGGCAGATGGGGTGCCTGGGACCAGATCACCACCGAGACGCCGTAGTTCACGCTCTGGGCGGCAAAGGCGACGGCGAAGTAGCGTAGGGCCTCCGCCGTGACCGAGCGGCCGCTGTCGGGAAAGGTGAACCGCCGGTTCAGGACATAGGTGAAGACGGTGGCGACGAAGATGGCGAGCGCCCGGGCCGCGGCGAAGGGCACGCCCACGTGCTCCGACACCCACAGGACGGACTGATCCACGGCCAGCCCGCCGAAACCGACGCCCAGGAACCGGAACAGTCCCTCCGGCACACGGAGGAGCAGTCTTTCCGCCCCTCTGACAGCCGTTTCCAGGTAGGTCATAGCATCTGTCCAGGGCGCTGATACGCCACGCGCGATGCAGGGTCCCCATCGCATGAGGCCTCCCTAAAGCGCAATTCCGGCCGTTCGCCAAGGGGGTAATCCTTTGGCGGTCGGCAGCATCCGTTGCTTCGCCGGGCCTGATCCGCTAATCCCGCGCAGCCTCCAGCCGTTTCGTGAGCCCATGACCGACACCCCAGCCTTCCGTCCCGATGCCCGTTCGCCGCGGGGGTTCCAGGATCGCCGCGCCCGGGACCTGCGGGCGGAGCGGACCCTGCTGGCGCGGGTCTCGGCCGTCTACGAGGCCCATGGCTTCGAGGCACTGGACACGTCGGCCTTCGAATATGCCGATGCGCTGGGCAAGTTCCTGCCGGACTCCGACCGGCCGAACGCGGGCGTGTTCGCCGTCCTGGACGATGACGAGCAGTGGATGGCGCTCCGCTATGACCTCACCGCGCCGCTGGCCCGGTTCGCCGCCCAGCACTGGGAGACCCTGCCCAAGCCCTTCCGGCGCTATGCCTTCGGCCCCGTCTGGCGCAACGAGAAGCCCGGCCCCGGCCGCTTCCGGGAATTCATCCAGTGCGACGCCGACACGGTGGGCAGTGCCCGGCCGGAAGCCGATGCGGAAATCATCGCCATGGCCGTGGCCGGCCTCGAGGCCGCGGGCCTGGCGCGGGGTGCCGCCGCCCTGAAGATCAACAATCGCAAGCTGCTCAACGGCCTGCTGGAGGCCACGGGGGTCACCGCCGCGGGCCAGAAGCTCGCCGTGCTGCGCGCCGTGGACAAGCTGGACCGGCTGGGTCCGGACGGGGTGCGCCTCCTCCTGGGTGAGGGCCGCAAGGATGAGTCCGGGGCCTTCACCAAGGGCGCGGGTCTACAGGCGGCCGCAGCGGAGGCCGTGCTCCAGTTCGTCGCCGCGGGAGGTGGAAGCCGGTCGGAGACTCTGGACCGCATCGCCGGCGTGATCGGCGGCTCGGCCGAGGGGGACGCCGGCCTCGAGGACCTGGCGCGGATCGACGCGGCCCTCACCGGCCTCGGGGTGGCGGACGATCAGGCGATGTTCGAGCCGTCCATCGTCCGGGGCCTGGAATATTACACCGGCGCGGTGTTCGAGGCGGAAATCCTGCTGGACACCCTGGACGAGCGGGGGGAGCGGGTGCGCTTCGGCTCCATCGGCGGCGGGGGGCGCTACGACGACCTGGTGGCCCGGTTCACCGGAGAGCCGGTCCCGGCCACGGGTTTCTCCTTCGGGGTCAGCCGGCTGGCGGCCGCGCTGCGGGCCGCGGGTCAGGCGGCGGCCGACGCCGTGCGCGGGCCGGTGGTGGTGATCGTGTTCGACGGGGCGCACATGCCCCAGTATTTCCAGGTGGCGGGCGAGCTTCGCGCCGCCGGCATCGCCGCCGAGGTCTATCTCGGCACCTCGGGGATGAAGGCGCAGATGAAGTACGCCGACCGTCGCCTGTCGCCGGCGGTGATCATGCTGGGTGGCGACGAGATCGCGGCGGGTACGGTGACGATCAAGGATCTGGACCTGGGCCGCAGCCTGGCGGCCGGGGTCCAGGACAACGAGACCTGGCGGGCGGCCCGTCCGGGCCAGGCCACCCTGCCGCGGGGGGAGATGATCCCCTTCGTCCAACGGATCCTGAAGGGCTGACCGTGCTGATCGCCGAACCTGCCCTGTCTGCGGAGCAACTGGCGGCCATCCGGGCGCCGTTCACGGCGTTCGGCGGCACGCGGGTGGACGCCCCGGTGCTGCAGCCCCTCAGCCTGCTGCTGGACCTGGCGGGGGAGGGCCTGCGCGCCCGCCTGTTCGTGGTGCAGAGCGAGAATGCCGAGGAACAGGCCCTGCGCCCGGACTTCACCATTCCCGTGGTCCAGTCCCACATCGCCTCCGGAGCCGGCACGGGGGGCTATGTCTACGAGGGCAAGGCCTTCCTGGCACCGGAGCGCGGGTCCGACCACGCCTCCGAATTCCTTCAGATCGGGGCGGAGCTGTTCGGCACCGGCGGGGATCCCTATGCCGATGACGCCCGGATCGCCGCCCTGGCCTGGTCGGCGGCCGTGGCCGGGGGACGGACGGATCTCTCCCTGCTGCTGGGCGATCCCGGCCTGTTCCGTGGCTTCCTGAAGGCCATGGGCCTCGCATCCTCGGTGGCGTTGCGGCTGCAGCGGGCGCTCAGCAGCCCCCGGGCGATGGCCCTGGCCCTGGGGCGCGAGCCCGCGGCCGACGACAGCCGCCATGCCCGGCTGGCGGACCTGCTGTCCGGCCTCGGCGAATCCGACGCCACGGCCCTGCTGGAAGAGGTCTGGCGCATGTCCGGGATCCAGCCCGTGGGCGGCCGGTCCGCGGCGGAGATCGTGCATCGCCTCACCGCCCGGGCGGACGCCGCGCGGGCACCTGGCCTGACCCCGTCCGAGGTGGAGCGGATCGAGGGCTTCCTCACCATTGCCGGTCCGCCGCAGGCGGCGCTGGAGGACATTGTCCGCCTCGCCGGTCCGGCGGCGGCGGACCTCGCCCCGCTGCTGGACGGTTGGCGGCGGCGGCTGTCCTGCCTGGCCGAGCAGGGGGTTCCGGCGGACGCCCTGTCCCTGGCCACGGCCTTTGTCCGGCCCTTCGGATATTATGACGGCATGCTGTTCGAGGTCCGCAGCGCCGCCCTCGGGGCCGACCACCCGGTGGCGGCCGGCGGGCGCTATGACGCCCTGCCGTCCCGCTTCGGTGGCGCGCCGGGGGCGGTGGGCTGCATGGTCCGGCCGGGCCGGGCCGTGGCGGGAGGGGCGGCATGACCCCGTCCGGCATGACGCCCAGCGCGCTGGTGATCGCCCTGCCGTCCAAGGGGCGGCTGAAGGAACAGACGGAGGCCTGGCTGTCCGACTGCGGCTTCCGGCTGGAAACCGCCGGCGGCGACCGGGGCTATCGCGCCCGGCTGTCGGGCCTGCCGGACGCGGAGGTGCGGCTGCTGTCCGCCTCCGACATCGCCCAGTCCCTGGACGCCGGTGACGTGCATCTGGGTCTCACTGGCGAGGATCTGCTGCGGGAGCGGGGCGGGGATGTGGACAGCCGGGTGCTGTTGCTCCGGGCCCTGGGCTTCGGCCGGGCGGATCTGGTGGTGGCCGCGCCGCAGAGCTGGATCGACGTGGACACCATGGCCGACGTGGACGAGGTGGCGCACGCCTATCTGGCCCGAAACGGCCGGCGGATGCGGGTGGCCACCAAGTATCACGTGCAGACCCGCGCCTTCTTCGCCGCCCACGGGGTGGCCGACTACCGCATCGTCGAGAGCCTGGGGGCCACCGAGGGTGCCCCGGCCGCCGGGATGGCCGAGCTGGTGGTGGACATCACCTCCAGCGGCGCGACCCTGTCCGCCAACAATCTCAAGATCCTGGGCGACGGGGTGATCCTGCGCAGCCAGGCGCAGCTGGCCGCCAGCCTGACCGCAGCCTGGACCGACCGCCAGATCGCCACCCTCAACCGGCTGATGTCGGTGATCGAGGGCCGCGCCGCCGGGCGACAGCTCTGTGCCCTGAGCTGGCCCGTGGCTCTGCAGGCCACCGCCGCCGCATCGGTGGCCCGCTGGGTCACCCCCGCGGCGGCCCTGCGCCCGGACGGCATGCTGGTGCAGGGGTCCGACCTGTTCGACGTGGCGGGCGCCCTGGCCGCGGCGGGGGTGGGACCGGTGACCGTCACCCGCCCGGACTACGTGTTCGCCGCCCGCTCCGAACCGGTGGAACGGCTGTGCGCCCGGCTGGGGCGGTGACCGCGGCATCGCGGCACCCGCCGGTTCCGGCCCTGCGACGGGTGAACCGGCTGTGGCGCGGCACGGATCTGGTCCGGGCCGACCGGCCGGTCCTGTGGATCTTCGCGGCGGCGTTCCTGATCTCCGGCATTGCCCGGATGGTGCTGGGCCCGGACCGGACCCTGTGGCTGGACGAGGCCTGGACCCTCGGCATCGCCGGGCTGCCGGACTGGCCATCGACGCTGCAGCAGGTCTGGCTGGACGCCAATGCCCCCCTCTATCCCCTGCTGATCCATGGATGGGCCCAGCTGGCGGGGACCTCCGACGGGGCCCTGCGCCTGCCGTCCCTGATGTTCAGCCTGGCGACGCCTGTGCTGGTGGCCGGCTGGCGGGGGGACGGTCTGCGGGTGGAGGACCGGCTGGCCCTGGCGACGCTGCTGACCGTGTGGCCGGAGGGCCTGCTGCAGGCGGGGGAGGCCCGGTGCTACGCCCTGCTGCTCTTTCTGGCGACGGCCCAGACCCTGATCTACCTCGACCTGATCCGGCGGCCGGATCTGAACCGCGCCGCGGCCTTTGTCGGCCTGGCGGGGCTGGTGGTGCTGACCCATTACCAGGCCGCCGTGCTGGGGATCGCCCAGGGACTGATCCTGCTGGTGGTCCAGCGGCGGCAGATCCTGAAGCTGGCCCCCGCGGCCCTGCTGGCCGTGCCGGTGCTGGCCGTCGGCCTGTGGCACGCGCCGAGGCTGGCCCTGTTCGCCCGGCCGGACGTGGCCTGGTATCCGCTGGTGACTGGTGACACGGTCGGGGCGGCGCTGCGCTATCTGACGAGCTCCTGGTGGCTTTATGCCCTGCCGGTTGTGGGGCTGGCCCGTGCCGGGTTGCGTCTGCTGCATCGGCAGTCCGTGGCCGCAGGCCCGGTGGGGCCCTGGCTTACGGCGCTGGCCACCGTGCTGGCCGCGGTGGCCATGCTGGCGATCGGGGCCCTGCGGCCGAGCTTTTCCCTGCGCTACCTGACCCCCCTGGCACCGGGGATGGCGCTGCTGCTGGTGCTGGGGGCGCGGGCCCTGACGCCGGTGTTCTCCTCGGCCGTCACCGGCCTGATGCTGATGGCGACCATCCTCAGCGCCCAGTGGTCCACCGAGGTCGCGGGTCGCCTGAGCCATCCCTTCACCTTCCAGGCCGCCAGCCGGGACCTGATGGCCACCCATCCGGCGCGGCTGGTGTTCCTCTGGGACCATCCGGCCCAGCGGGTGGAGCAGCCCAGCCAGTACGCCATGTTCGGCGGCGCGTTCTTTCGCCGTGCCGGGTCGACAGCGACGGTCATCCCGGTGATGGTAGGCCTTGACGAGGATCCCAATCCCCGACTCGTCCAGTCTGCGAGGAAACCGGACAGCGTGATCCTGTGGCTCTATGACACCAATGTCCGCGGGACGGCCGCCACCCGCTTCCCGCCCCGCATCTCCGAACTGGATCCCGGCTTCGGCTGCCGCAACTACGCCAGAGGCCGGATCGGCGTGATCGCCTGCGCCCGGGCGTGGCACCCGTGACCGCAACCCTCGCCTTGACCATCGTGGCCCCCTGCTACAACGAGGAGGCCGGGCTGGCGGCCTTCGTCGCCCGCATGACCGCGGCGGCGGATGCCGTGGTCGGGGCGGACTACGAGCTGGTCCTGGTGGATGACGGCTCCCGCGACCGGACCTGGAGCGTGATCTCCGGTCTGGCGGCGGACCATCCCCGGATCGTCGGCGTGCGCCTGTCCCGCAACCACGGCCACCAACTGGCGGTGACGGCGGGCCTGTCGCTGGTGCGGGGACGACGGATCCTGGTGATCGATGCCGACCTGCAGGACCCGCCGGAACTGGTGGGGGAGATGATCGCCCGTCTGGACGAGGGCCACGACGTGGTCTTCGGCCGCCGTCGGCAACGGGCGGGGGAGAGCATGTTCAAGCGGGCCACGGCCTCGGCCTTCTATCGCACCCTCGCAGCCCTGACGGAGACCGAGATCCCGCTGGATACCGGGGATTTCCGGCTGATGTCCCGCCGGATCGTCGACCGGCTGAACGCCATGCCGGAGCGGGACCGCTTCATCCGCGGCATGGTGGCCTGGCTGGGGGGGCGGCAGACCGAGCTGCTGTATGACCGGGACCCGCGGCTGGCGGGACAGACGAACTATACCGTGCGGCGCATGGTCCGGCTGGCCATCGACGGCCTGACCGGATTTTCCACCGCGCCCCTTCGCCTGGCCGTGATCCTGGCCGGCTTCGGGGTGCTGGTGGCGGCAGGGCTCGGGCTCTACGTGCTCTGGGGCTTCCTCACCCGTTCGGCGACGCCGGGCTGGACGAGCCTGGCACTGATCGTGGTGTTCTTCTCCACGGCGCAGCTCGCCTGTCTGGGCATATTTGGCGAGTATCTCGGCCGCACCTACATGCAGTCCAAGGGGCGGCCCCTCTACATGATCGACGAGATCGCCGTCCGTTCCCCCCCGCCGGAGGCCCGGGACTGATGAATGCAGCCGAGTTCGACAAGTTCGCCGAGGAGTATCTCGCGACGCACACGGACAATCTGAAGATCTCCGGCGAGGCCCCGGACTACTTCGCCCGCTACAAGCTGGAGGAACTGCGCCGCCTGTGGACCCGCCAGGGTCTGGGGGAACCGGCCGCCGTGCTGGACTTCGGCTGCGGCATCGGGGCCAGCCTGCCGCACCTGAAAGCGGCCTTTCCCGCCGCAGCCCTCACCGGACTGGATGTGAGCCAGAAGAGCCTCGACATCGCCGGAAGCCGCTTTCCCGGGATCGCGACCCTGGTGCCCTATGACGGGGAGGCCGTGCCCCTGCCCGATGCCAGCCAGGACCTGATCTTCTCCGCCTGCGTGTTCCACCATATCGCCGCGGAGGAGCACACCCGCCTGTTCGTCCAGCTGCGGCGCCTGCTGCGCCCCGGCGGCCGTCTGGTGATCTTCGAGCACAACCCCGTCAATCCCGTGACCCGCTACATCGTGGCCACCTGTCCCTTCGACGAGAATGCGGTGCTGATCCCCGCCCCGACCCTGGCCCGGCGGCAGGCGGCGGCGGGCTTCACCCGGATCGAGACGCGGTATACCGGCTTCTTCCCCGGCCCGCTCCGCGCCCTGCGGCCCCTGGAGCCGGCCATGAGCGCCCTGCCGGTGGGGGCACAGTACTACACCGTCGCCCGGGCCTGAGCCGGGCATGGACCCTGACCCTGCCCCGCGACCGCCGCTGATCGGCCTTCTGGTCCGCTACGGACTGGTGGGCGCGGCCAATACCGGCATCGGGCTGACGGTGATCCTGCTCGTCGAGTTCGTCCTGAAGGCCTCGCCGGTGGTCGCCAATGCCGCCGGCTACGGGGTGGGCTTTGCCGTGGGCTTCGTCCTGAACCGGGGCTTCGTGTTCCGCTCGGAGGCGGGTGTCGCCGCGACGGGACCCCGGTATCTGGGAGCGGTGGCGGCCTGCTACGGCCTCAACCTCCTGGTGCTGCAGGGTCTGCGGGCGGTGCTGCCGCCGGGGGACCTGGCCCGCGCGGCGGCCCAGCTCTGCGCCATGGGGGCCTACACGGTGACCCTGTTCGCCCTGTCCCGTTACTGGGTCTTCGCCGGGGGGCGGACCCGGTAGATCACCACCGGGGCGTTGAGGGCGGTCATCGGCTCCAGCCAGGCGGGGGCGGCGCTGCGATCCAGCTGGGCCTGCAAGGCGTCCGGTGCCAGGCCCCGGCGGTCGGCGTTCCGGTGGTGGACAGGACACTCCAGCACGTAGGTGACCCCGAGACTGCGGGCCCGGGCATAGGCCGCGTCCCCCCGGGCCGACAGCACACTGCGCGCCGCCATGATCCCCCAGCTCAGCCGGTGATAGGGGCCTGAAAGGCTCGAGGACGGGGTATGGGCCATGACGAACGGGCCGAGGTCGATCTCGCTCACCGTCAGACCCTTGGGGGCCCTGGCCAGCACGTCATAGGAGGAGGCGTTCAGGCAGTAGTCCCGGGGGGGGCGGGGCCTGGCCGCGACCTTGGATGTGGACTTCCCGGCCGGGACCGGGGCGGACGTCGCGGGCCTGGCGGCCTGGAGGGAGGCCAGCTGGTTGGCGCCGATCTGGGCCATGGCCCCCCAGCCGTCGGGGGTCAGCAGCACGGCGGCGCCGATGGCGGCAAAGCCGGCCAGGCCGGACTCGTACCGCATCGCCAGGACGGCGGCGGCCACGGCGAGGGGCGGGATCTCGAACCACAGGGCATAGGCCGTCATCCGCGCCGCCATGGCTCCCACCCCGAGCCCCAGCGCGAGGCAAAGGGCGGTCGTCCACCAGGCTCCGTCCATCAGCCGGCGGGGCTGCCACAGGAGACCCAGGGTCGCCACGACCCCGATGACGGCAGCCCCGGCCAGCGTCATGGCCCGACCGGCGTCCCGCTGATAGAGCACCGACCAGTTGGCGACCTCGTTCACATGGTCCAGCCAGATCGCCCGGATGCCGGGATCGACATCGGCAAAGGGGCCGCGCAGACAGTGGGGGTCGAGGCCGACATAGGTGCCCAGCGCCGCCGCTCCGGCGAGGCTCACCGCCAGGGCGCGGAACCGGCTGTCCCGGCGGCGGCTGAGCGCCATGCCCGGCAGCAGGACGACGATCCCGGCCACGACACCGGCCACCAGATTGAGGCCGATGGCGTCGCAGGCGGACACCAGCCACCGGTCCGGCGGGGTCTGGATGCCCTGGGCGATGACGGTCGCCGCCACCAGGGCGAACCCGTAGCTGCGCACGAACCGCCGCGCGCCCGGGTCCAGCACGAAGCGCAAGGCGATCGATCCGGCGATCAGGGCCTGGAAGAACAGGGCCTCCAGTCCGATGGCCAGCCCGACCCCGCCGGCGATCCCGGCGGTCACCGCCCAGGCGCGGCGATGGCTGGGCTGCAGGGCTCCCGCCAGGGCCACCAGGGTCAGGGCGATCTGGGCATTGTGGTGGTCCACCCGCCCGGAGTGGAACTGCGAGGCATATAGGGAGACATTGAGCAGCAGCAGCACCGTCGCCGCGATCACCGCGGGCTGGGCCCTGTCATGCCGTCCGGTGGACACGGCGAGGGCCTTGGCGCTCACCAGGGTCGCCCAGGCCGCCGGGATGATCCAGAGCCCCGGCCAGACGATCCGGGTGGCGTATTCCGCGTCCGCCGGGGACAGGACCAGGCGGAACAGCAGGGTCAGCCCGGCGAGCCCCCCGTCCAGCAGCCGCGACCAGTGCATCCAGACGCCCATCGGGGGCTGCAGGCGCATCCAGTGCTGATCCCACCAGCCGCGCCCGGCCAGCAGCTCGCGCATCATCACCAGCCGGGTGGCGTCGTCGGTGTCGCCCAGCGCGGCGTGCATCCAGCGCATGTTGTCCGCATAGGACACCGCACTGGCCACGATGGCCACCAGCACGGCCAGCAGGGCCAGGCGCGCCGGCGTTGTCAGATCCGGGATTTTGCGGAGAAGAGGACTCAACGGGCGGCGCACCAGGGGCTCGAAGCTCCCCCTTCATAGCCGAGGGACACTTCCTAGGGGTTAAGGGCGGCGGGCCGCCGAAAGCCGCGCGACCAGGGCGGTGGTGGATGGGTCGTGGGCGAGGCGGGGGCCGCCCTCCAGCTCGTCCAGCAGGCGCACAGCCAGGGTCTTGCCCAACTCCACACCCCACTGGTCAAAGCTGTTGATGCCCCAGATCACCCCTTCGACGAAGGTCTTGTGCTCGTAGAGGGCGAGCAGGGCCCCCAGGCTCTCCGGCGACAGGCGCGCCCCCAGGATCAGGCTGGTGGGGCGGTTGCCGGGGAAGGTCCGCTGGGGCGCCAGCACGTCGATCTCGGCGGCGCCGAGGCCCCGAGCGGCGAGTTCTGCGCGGACATCGGTCTCCGTGCGGCCGATCATCAGGGCCTCGGCCTGGGCCAGGAGGTTGGCGGTGAGCTTGGCGTGCATGTGCGCCGGGCCCTCGTCGGAGGCCGCGAAGCCCACCAGGTCCACGGGGATCACGTCCACCCCCTGGTGCAGCAGCTGGAAGAAGGCGTGCTGGCCGTTGGTGCCGGCGTCGCCGAACACGACGGTGGCGGTGGCATGGATCACCGGCCGCCCGTCCACGCCGGTCTGCTTGCCGTTGGATTCCATCTCCAGCTGCTGGAGGAAGGCGGGCAGGAGGCGCAGGCGCTGGGCATAGGGCACCACCGCCCGCGCCGCGCGGCCAAGGCCGTTGCGGTTGTAGATGTGGGCACCGGCCAGTAGCACCGGGGCATTGGCCTCCAGCGGCGCCTCGGCAAAATGCCGGTCCATGGCCGCGGCCCCCTGAAGGAATCGCCAGAACACGTCATAGCCCAGGGCCACGGCGCAGGAGAGGCCCACGGCGGACCAGATGGAGAACCGTCCGCCGACCCAGTCCCAGAAGGCGAACACCCGATCCGGGTTGACGCCGAAGGCCACGGCCCGGTCGGGGGCGGCGGAGACGGCGGCGAAGTGCTGGCGTGCGCCCGCCTCCCCGAGTCCCGCCCGCAGCCAGTCCCGGGCCGCCTCGGCATTGGCCAGGGTCTCGAGGGTGGTGAAGGTCTTGGACACGGCAATGACGAGGGTGGTCTCGGGGTCGAGGCCGGTCAGGGCCTGGACGATCTCCGCTCCGTCCACATTGGCGACGAAGCGCAGGTCGATGCCGGGCGCGAGGGGTTTCAGGGCCTCCCAGACGAGCCGGGGACCGAGGTCCGAGCCACCGATGCCGATGTGCACAAGGGCGGTGAAGGCCTTGCCCGTGGCCCCGCGGATGGTTCCGTCGCGGATCCCGTCGGCGAGGGCCTGCATGCGGTGCCGGCCGGCTTCCACCTCGGCGCTCACCGGAACCCCGTCGGCCCGGATGTCGGACCCGTCCGGCGCCCGAAGGGCGGTGTGCAGCACCGCCCGGCCCTCGGACCGGTTGACGATCGCGCCACCGAACAGGCCGTCCCGGGCCGCTTCGACGCCGCTGGCGCGGACAAGGTCCAGCACCGCCTCGACGCCGTCCTTCGACCAGCTCTGCTTGGACAGGTCCAGGGTCAGGCCCGCTGCATCCACGGTCAGCCGCGCCAGCCGGTCCGGCTCGGCGGCAAACAGGTCGAGGATGGGGGTCAGGCGCGCCGACGCCGCCGCCTGGTCCAGACGATGCCAGGCAGCGGCGATGCGGTCGGCGGAGGCCTCGGACATCAGGCGCTGACGCCCGTCTCCGTCAGCCATTCCAGGATCTTGGCCTTGGGCATCGCCCCGACCTTCATGGACGACATCTGGCCATCCTTGAACAGCATCATGGTGGGGATGCCGCGGACGCCGTAGCGACCGGGGGTCGAGGGGCTGTCCTCGATGTTCAGCTTGGCGATGGTGACGCGCCCGGACAGCTCCTCGGCGATCTGGTCGAGGACCGGGGCGATCTGCTTGCAGGGGCCGCACCATTCCGCCCAGAAGTCCACCAGCACCGGCTGGCTCGCCTTCAGCACGTCGCGTTCAAACGTCTCGTCGGTCACCTTCAGGGTGCTCATGCTGCGCTCCTTTGCGGGCGTACCTGGTCGGCCGCCCCGTCTTCCAAGATGTAGAGCGCCGGGCCCCTGCGATCAACTGGCGCGACGCAGGGCGTTGAGGCGCTCCACGATCAGATTTTCAGGCACGGGCATCAGTTTGGGTCCATCGGTCCAGACCAGGGCCGCGTCCACCCGTCGTCCGGGGAAGATGGCCCGCAGCACCGCCACATAGACCGCCATCTGCGTCAGATAGGCCGGATCCGCATTGTCCACCCGGTCCGGGGCGGGGCGGTTGGTCTTGAAGTCCACCACCAGCACCCGGTCCGGCGTCACGGTCATCCGGTCCACCCGGCCGGAGATGGCGAGGCCCGCGGGCAGCTCCGGCGCCGTGCCGGCAATGGCGGCCTCGGGGCGGGAGCCGGGGCCGAACACCTCCGCGAAGCGGGGATCCTCCAGCACGTTGAGGGCGGCGGCGGCCATTTCCAGGCGCTGTTCCGGGGTCAGGTCCCGTTCCTTGGCCAGGATCCGGGCGGCGGCACCGGCCCGGTCCGGGGCGGGCAGGTCCGGCAGCAGCTGGAACAGCCTGTGGATCAGGTCGCCGCGGCGGAACCGGCCCAGCCCGCCGGTGGCGGCGAGGGGCGAGGGGGTGGCCCCCCGGTTCCGCTCCGCGAGGGCCGTGGGGGAGGCCCAGGCCTGGGCGGTGGGCTCGACGGGGGCGGGGTGCTGGATCCAGCCGGGGGAGGGTGCCACCGCGGGCGTCGCGGTCGGGGCCGCAGCCCCCCGCACGGGATCGGCCCCGAACCGGCGGAAGGCAAAGCCCTGGTCGTCCGTCACCTCCCGGGCCGACTCCGCCAGGCGGACGTCGAAGGCCTCCGCCAGCCAGGGCAGCCAGCCCTTCGCCCCGTCCACCGTGCCCCGGGCCTTCAGCCGCCCGCACAGGATCAGCCGGTCCCGCGCCCGGGTCAGGCCCACATAGAGGAGGCGGGCCAGCTCATCCCGTTCCCGCAGCTTCACGGCGTCGCGCACGGACCGGGCGACCCGGCTGTCCTCGGCGCCCCCCGCCGGCAGCCAGATCAGGGACACCCCGTCGTCAAGGGTTGCCAGGGACGGGCGGGGCTGGTCGTGGAACACCGTGTCGGCCATGAACACCACCGGGGCCTCCAGCCCCTTGGCCCCGTGGGCGGTCATCACCCGCACCTCGCCCTTCGGCTCGTCCATCTCCCGCTTCAGGGTCACGTCCAGGGCATCCAGCCCGGCGCAGAACCGCTCCAGGTCGAAGATGTTGCGCTGTTCGGCGGCGAGGGCCTGGCCGAGGAAGGCGTCCAGCGCCTCCCCCGCCTCGGCGCCCAGGCGGGTGACGAAGCGCTGGCGCAGGCTGCGGCCCCGGTTGTCGGCCAGACACAGCAGCCGGGCAAAGAACTCGAAGGGCGGGACCGACTGGCCCAGCTCCCGGGCCAGTGCCAGCATCTGCGCCGCCCGGGCCCAGGCGGGGCGCTCGGCACTGCGGGCCATCAGGGCGGCGGACAGGCTCTCCCGCCGCCCCGCCGCCAGGTCGAACAGGTCGGTCTCCGTCAGGTCGCACAGGGGGCTGCGCAGCACCTCCGCCACCGTCAGGTCGTCCCAGGGATAGAGGGCATAGCGGGCCAGCGACGTCAGGTCCTGGAACACCAGGTGCTCCGACAGCTTCAGCCGGTCGGCGCCGGCCACCGGCACGCCCCGGCGCTTCAGCTCCCGCAGGGTCTCCTCGAACAGGGGGCCGCGCCTGCGCACCAGGACGAGGATGTCGCCATAGTCCACGGGCCGCTCGCCGGTCCTGTCCTTCACCCGGTCCCCGCGGCGGACCATGGCCTGGCATTCCACCGCGATCCGCTCCGCCAGCGTCCGCCAGGCCCCGGTGGTGTGGGCGGCATCCACCGGGTCCCAGGCGTCCTGCGGTTCCGCCGTGGTCTCGATCACCGGGGGCCAGAGGTCGACGCAGCCGGGGTCGTTCGCCCGCTGGGCCACGTGGCGCACCGCCTCCCCGTCGGCGGCAGCGCCCAGGTGCGGGGCCAGCTGGCTCGCCCGGTCGGAGCCGCGGAACACCGTGTCCACGAAGGCGAGGACCTCCGGCGTCGAGCGCCAGGACATGTTCAGCTGGATGCTCTCGAAGGACTGGCCGGCCCCGTGGGCCAGGTCCTGCACCCGCTGGCTCTGGGCCAGCAGCAGGTGCGGCGCGGCCCCCTGGAACGAGAAGATCGACTGCTTCTCGTCGCCGACGATGAACACGGTGCGCTGCAGCCGGCGCTCCCGCCCGTCCTCCCCGGCAAAGAACTCCGCCACCAGGGCGGTCATGATCGACCACTGGTCGGGAGAGGTGTCCTGTGCCTCGTCGATCAGGATGTGCTCCACCCCGCCGTCGAGCTTGAACAGCACCCAGGCGGCCGACGGACGGTCGGACAGGAGCGCCCGTGTCCGCACGATCAGGTCGGCGAAATCCAGCGACCCGGCCGAGGCCTTGGCCGCCTCGTAGGCCACGGCGTAGAAGCCGCCCACCAGCAGCACATCGAGGGTCTCCGCCGCCATGCGGGCGGCCCGGGCCTGCTCGCGGACCTCCGTCAGCCGGGCCTGTTCCTGCTCGATCCACTCCCGCACCCAGGTGGCGACCGACTTGGTGGGGAAGTTGGCCCGGCGGGGCTCCCCCTCCTTGGTGAAGAACAGGCTGAAGACCCCGTCCGCGTCCGCCCGCCCGGCCCGCGCGGCCTCGAGACTGGCCTGCAGCTTCAGCCCGTTGGGCCGGTCGGTCTTCTCCGACCCCTGCGCCAGGGCCGCCGCGGCTCGGCCATAGGCGGCCACGTCCAGGGCCGGTTCGGTGAGGCTGTCCTCCAGCACGAGGTCCGGCGTGGTCCAGCCGGTCAGGCCGAGGCTGGTGGCGATCCGGCCGGGCAGGTCCCCCTCGGCGGCGTCGAAATAGCTCCCGATGGCCTCCCGGTGGTGGGCCAGCTGGGTGAACAGGGCCTCGAAGGCGGCATAGTCCAGCTTCACCGACAGCCGGGCATAGGCCTCCCCCAGCGCCGTGGCGGGGTCGGCAGCGGCCTCCGCCAGCTGGTCCCGGGCTCGGCGGATCACCTCGGCCTCGGCGGCATCGTCCAGCACGGTGAAGCCCGGCGTGACCCCCGCCTCCAGCGGGAACTGGCGAAGGAGCTTCTCGCAGAAGCCGTGCAGGGTCTGGATCTTCAGCCCGCCCGGGGTCTCGAGGGCGAGGGCGAACAGCCGCCGGGCGGCGGAGAGCTGGCCTTCGTCATAGGTGTCCGCGGGCCGCCCCTCCAGCTGGGACAGGGCCTCCACCAGCACCTCGTCCCGGGCGATGGCGAAGGTGCCGAGGGTCTGGAACAGGCGGCGCTGCATCTCCGACGCGGCGGCCTTGGTGAAGGTCACGCAAAGGATGGTCTCCGGCCGGGTGCCCTGCAGCAACAGCCGCGCCACCCGGTCCACCAGGGTCTTGGTCTTGCCGGAGCCCGCATTGGCGCTGACGGCAGCGGAAATGGCGGGGTTGGCCGCGGCCTGCTGCGGATCGCCCTGGGGCGGGTTTGGGCGGAGGCTCATTCGTCCCCCCCGTCGGCGTCGCCGGACGCCCATTCCTGCCGCCGGGCCAGATGATCGTAGTCACTCGGGCTCGACATGAATTTCACGGCGAGGCGGGAGACATAGGGCTGGTCCGGGTCGTCGAACCGGGCGATCCAGCGGTCCAGCCCCTCCAGCGCCGTGTCGGCCAATTCGTCCTCGCGCCCCTCGCCGATGTCGCGGGTGTCGCCGCCCTCGCCCCGGCCGGTCAGGCGAACATAGGTCAGGGCCCCGATCCGGGCCGGGCCGATCTTCTCGTAGCCCCCCACCCGGACGATGGCGGCGGTGAGGGTCAGCTGGGGGGAAAAGCCCGCCTCCACCTCCTTCTCGCTGGGGGGCGCGCCGGTCTTGAAATCCAGCACGTTCACCCGGTCGCCCACCACTTCCAGCCGGTCGGCCTTGGCGGTGACCTTGAACGGCCCCTGCGGTCCGGGGCGGAGCATCTCGCCGGTCTCCTCCATCACCAGACGCATCGGAACGGACCGGCGCTGGCGTTCGAAATCCGTCATCCAGGCTCCGGTGCGCACCGCCAGCGCCCCCTCGCGGACCAGATCCGTGGCGGTGGCCCCCGCCTCGGCCACCTGGGCCAGATAGTCGGCGGCGAACACCTGGGCCGGGTCCTTCCCCGGCATCGGCCAGGCCGCGGCGAAGGTTTCCGCCGCCTTGTGGATGGCGGTGCCCCGGGTGCGGTTGTCGAAGGGCTTGGCCGGACGGTCCATGGGCCGCAGGTTCAGGATCCGCCGCGCATAGACGGCGTAGGGGTCGCGGACCCAGGTCTCCACCGCCGTCACCGGCAGCTGCCGCGGCCGGGCGGCCAGGGGCGGGGTCGGGGCGGGGCGGGTGGCCTGGGCCAGCTCCGGCGGGGCGGGCCAGATCCTCTGGTCGAGACTCCGGCGCCAGGCGCGCAGGGCGTCGCCCCCGTCGATCGCCGCGCCCGCACCCTTGGCCAGGGTCTCCAGCCGCCACAGCCAGCGGGAGCGGACAGCGGGCTGGCCGTCCCGCCGCTCGCTGGCAATCAGCAGCACCTGCGGCGCGCAGGCGGCCTGGGCGAAGTCGTGGGCGGACAGGCCGATCCGCCGCTCCGGCGGGGGCAGGCCCAGCGCCGTGCGCATGGGGCGGGACAGGAAGGGGTCGAGGCGGGGGGACTGGGGCCAGGTGCCCTCCTCCAGCCCGGCCAGGATCAGCCGGTCGGCACGGACCAGCCGGGCCTCCATGGCCCCCAGGATCCGCAGCCGGGGATGGCTGGCGCCGCCGGAACGGACGGTCTCGTCGGCCACCAGCCGCTCCACCAGCCCGGCAAAGGTGGCGGCGTCGCAGGGGGGCAGGGGCTCGGCCTCCCGCAGCACGCCGGCGATCAGACTGGCGGCGCTCTCGCCCCCCGGGCCGGCCCACAGGTCCCCCGGCGCGCCCCGGTCGTCGATGGCGAGCTTTTCCATGGCCTCGGCGATGGCGCGCATGGCGTCCGGGGCCCGGGCCGGGCCGTGGCGGAAGGCCTCCGCGGCCAGGGCCACGCAGTCCAGCAGGCGGCCCGCCGCCTCCTGCGCGTCCGCATGATCCTTCAGCCGGGCGAGCAGCATGTCCCGGTCCCGGGGGGCGACACCCCGCAGGCCGAACCGCTCGATGGTCCTCGCCCGGGCAGACAGGGCCAGCGGCGCATAGCCCAGCCGGGTGAAGCGGTGCTTCAGCAGGGCCAGCAGCAGCACCGGGTCCGTGGGCCGCGCCGCCGCCCGGGCCATCAGGCCGAGCAGCATGCCCACCGGAAGCACGCCGAGCCCCTGACCGGCGGAACTGTCCGCCTCGATCCCCCAGCGGGTGAGGGCGGCGGACACCCGCCGCGCCAGCACGGCGTCGGGGGTGACCAGGGCCGCCGTGGCGCCGGGGGTCTCCAGGGTCTCGCGCAGGGCCAGGGCGGCGATGTCCGCGGCCTCGATCTCGTCCCTTGCATGGATCAGGCTGAGGCCGTCCAGCCCCTCCGCCACGGGGTTGACGCCGGTAGGGCGGCCCTCCTCCAGCATCCGGTCGATCTGGACCAGCCAGTCATTGGTCACCTCGGCCGGGCGCAGGGCCTCGTTGATCACCCGGCGGCGGGAGCGACCGATGACGGCCTGTGCCGCCGTGTCCGGATTGGGCCAGGCCTGGACGTCGGCCCGGGTGATCCCGGCCCGCTCCAGCAGGCGCTTCAGGGCCCCCTGGGGATGGGCGTCGCGCACCTCGTCCCACGCCTTGTCCTCCAGTTCCTGGTCCAGGCCCGGCAGCACCACGCAGCCCTGGGGGGCGTTGGCGATCACCTTCAGCAGCTCCGCCGTGGCGGGGGCCGTACCGGTGGAGCCGGCGGCGATCAGGGCCCGGGGGGGCGGGTTGTGGGTCCACTGGTCCGCCAGCACCCGCAAGAGCCGCGTGCGGCGGACATTCACGTCCACCAGGCCCAGGTCCTCGAGCCGCTTCGGCCACAGCTCCGTGGCGATGGACAGGAAGCGGACGGAGCGGATCCAGTGTTCCGCCATGTCCCCCTCCACCAGCCCCGCCAGTCGGTCGAGGCCGCCCACCTCCTCGATCTGGACGGAATCCAGGAAAGCCCCCAGGGAGTCGGCCAGGTCCAGGGCGTCCCGGGCATCCACGCCGTCCCGCTCCAGCAGGTGGGCGTGATCGTGGATCAGCCGGGCCAGCTCGAACCGGCGGCGCAGCGCGCTGACCGCGGGGGGAAGGTCCACGGCCAGGTCGCCGGGTTCGAAGGGCGGCTCCCCCTCGTCCAGGTCCCCCAGGGCGCGGATCTGCGGCAGGAGGGTGGCCTTGCCCCCCGCAGCCTGGACAAAGGCCTCCGTCAGGGAGCGCATGCCCCGCCGGGTGGGGGTCAGCACGATGGCGTCGGACAGGGCCTCCGGTCCGATGGGAGACAGGATCTCCACCAGGCCCCGGGCGAGGTCCTCCACGAAGGGGCGATGGGCCGGGATGTTGAACCAGCGGGGGCGCGGACGGCCGAACACCCGGGCAAAGGCCGGTTCCCCGAAGGGCAGTTCCCCCGACGTGGTGTCCGGCCGATGGCTCATGACCGCAACCGGGCTTCGGCGGCGTCCCGGGCGGCGGGGTCGCCCACATGCATCCACTGGCCTTCCAGCACGACCCCGTGCAGCCGTCCGGCGGCGGCCATGGCCCCCCAGATGTCGGGCATCAGGCTGAACTTGCCCGGGGGGTGTGCATAGATGGCGTCAGGCCGGGTGGCATGGACGCCGATATAGGCGAAGGGCGCCGTGGCCGTGCCGGCCACCCGTCGCAGGGTCAGCCGACCGTCCGTGTCCATGTGGAAATCGCCGGGTCCGTCAAAGCCCATGGCGCTGTCGGTGGGGGTGAGCAGCAGCAGGGCGTCCATCCGCTCGGGGTCGAAGCGCGCCCGCAGCTCGGCCACGGCGGGGCGGCCGGTCTCGATCCAGACGCTGTCGATGTTGGCCACCAGGATCGGGTCATCCCCCAGCAGCGGGCGGGCGTGACGGATGCCGCCGCCGGTTTCCAGCGGGGCCGCCCGCTCGTCGGAAAAGGTCAGGGCAGGGGCGGAGCGGCGGGCCCGCAGATGGGCCTCCAGCCGGTCGGCAAAGGCGTGCAGGTTCACCACGGCCCGGGTGATGCCCCCGTCGGCCAGCCGGTCCAGCATGTGGTCCACCAGGGCGCGGCCATCCACCTCCACCAGGGCCTTCGGCCGGTCGTCGGTGAGGGGGCGCATCCGCGTGCCCAGCCCCGCGGCGAGCACCATGGCGGTGCGGAGGGGGGCGCTCACCGGCGGGCCTCCGCCGGGACGTGTCGGGCAAACCAGGCCTGCAGGTCCTCGAGCCCCGGCTGGGCCAGGTTGAACGCCAGCGCCGCCCAGGTCCTGGGAATGAAGTCCCGGTAGCGGGGCTTGCCGAAGCCCGCCACCTGGCGGGCGAAGATGAACAGGATGCGCGCGGCGTTCAGGGCCGCCAGACCGTGATAGGCGCGGCGGAACCCGTCCCGGTCCAGGTCCGGCCGCTGGTCGAGATAGCGCTCCAGCATCGCCGCCGCCAGGTCCGGGGCCACGTCCCGGCGGGCGTCCTGCAGCAGGTGCAGCAGGTCCCAGGCCGGGTGCGCCTTCACCGCGTCCTGGAAGTCCAGCAGGCCCACCCGGGCCAGCCCCCGGCGCTGCGGCAGCCAAAGGAGGTTCTCCGCGTGATAGTCCCGGTGGGTGAACACCCCCTCCGGTCCCATGGCCGCCTGGTGGCCAAGGGCGCGGATCGGGGCCCACAGGGTGGTCCACTCCGCCGCCGCCGCCGCCGGGAAGGCGGGGAGGCCCGCATATTTCGGCCACCACTCCAGGAACAGGTTGCAGCCGGTCTGCAGGGCGAGGTCGTCATAGGGCAGCAGGGGCCAGCGACCGCCTCCGTCGGCACTCTCATAGGTCAGCCACACGGGGGGCGGCTCCGACTGCAGGCGGACCAGAACGTCCACGGCATCGGCATAGAGGGGCAGGGCGGGCTCCCCGTCCGCGATCTTGGCCGCGAACAGATCGTCGCCCAGGTCCTCGATCACGGCGAAGCCCCGGGGCACGTCCAGCGCCTCCACCTGCGGGGCGGAGAGGCCCCGGTCCCGCAGGAAGGCGGCGGCGGCGGCGAAGGCATCCACCCGGCCGGCGGCCAGGCGGGCCAGCGCATTGTAGCCCATGGCCCGGCGCTGGTCTTCGGAGGTGTCCGGTCCCGCGGGTTCGCTCTCTGCCGCGGGCGGGGCATCCATCAGGATGCGGGTGCCGCCGCCGGGCAGGGCCAGGCGCTCATAGCTGCGGGTGGAGGCATCGCCGGACATCCGCGTGCGCACGGCCGCGCCGTACCCCGCCGAAGTCAGAAAGGCCCGGCGAAGCTCTTCGCGCTCGTCCAGTCCGCCCATCGCCCTATCCGTCATGGTCCAGTCCATCCATCCGCGCCGCCCAGTGGCCGTATCCGGTGGCGGTGACCCGCCGGGGCGCATCGTCGCCGTCAGCCTCCCCCGCATCGGGAAGCGGTTCCAGTCCTAGGCTGAGTCGGTCCCGCGGCAGCCGGTCCCCCAGGCGTTCAGGCCATTCCACCAGCACCGCGCCGACATCCAGCGCCTCGTCGAGGCCGAGCTCCGTCGCCTCGTCCGGATCGGTGAGGCGATAGAGGTCGAAATGGGCCACTTCCAGGCCGTCGCGGGCGATGTAGCCCTGCACCAGGGTGAAGGTGGGGCTGGGCACCTCCTCGGTCTCCGAGGTCAGCGCGCGGATCAGGGCGCGGGCCAGGGTGGACTTGCCGGCGCCCAGGGGGCCTGAGAGCAGGACCGCATCCCCGGGCCTCAGCCGCGCAGCCAGCCGCCGGGCCAGGGCGCGGGTTCCGGCGGCACCGGGAAGGTCCCATTGCAGGGTTTGCGGTCCGGACGTCATGGACGAAGGCTTTTCCATGGGTTATCGCGGCAGGCAAGTGCGCAAGATCAAGGACGGCCCTGCCGACCCTCGGTCAGGCTGCCGTGCCGATGTCGCTTGATTGAAAGTGACGCTGGCGTCATAAATTATCCGGAACCACCGGAGGCGGTCGGGAGAGAGGTGTCCGTGACGGACGATCCAGGGATTGAGGCGGCACAGACACCGGACCTGTCGGGCCGGATCGTCATCGTGGGCGCGGGCCATGCCGGCGGGTCGGCGGCCGCGCTCCTGCGGCAGTATGGCTGGACCGGCCGCATCACCCTGATCGGCGAGGAGCCGCTGGCCCCCTATCAGCGTCCGCCCCTGTCAAAGGCGTGGCTGAAGGGGGAGGCCGACGGGGACAGTCTGGCCCTGCGCCCCCCCAGCTTCTACGCGGAGCAATCCATCACACTTCGCCTGTCCACCGGCGTGGCGGGGATCAATACCGCAGCCCGCATGGTCACCCTGGACAGCGGCGAGGCGGTGGCCTGGGATCACCTGATCCTGGCCGTGGGGGCAGCGGCGCGGAAGCTGCCGGTGCCGGGGGCCGAGCTCGACGGCGTGCTGGAGCTGCGCACGGCGGAAGACGCCGAAAAGCTGAAGAACGCCCTGGGCCCCGGCAAGCGTCTGGCGGTGATCGGCGGTGGCTATGTGGGTCTGGAGGCCGCGGCCTCGGCCCGGGCCCTGGGCGCCGAGGCCGTGGTGATCGAGCGGGAGCCCCGGGTCCTCGCCCGGGTCGCCTGCGAGGAGCTGTCGGGCTTCTTCCAGGACTATCACACGCAAAAGGGCGTGACCTTCGAGGTGAACGCCCAGGTGCAGGGCTTTGTCGGTGCCAGCGGCAAGGTCAGCGGCGTGCAGCTGGGGGACGGGCGGACGCTGCCCTGCGACGTGGCCCTGGTGGGCATCGGCGCCCTGCCGCACGAGAGCCTGGCCCGGCTGGCCGGGTGTGCGTGCAATCACGGCATCGTGGTGGACGAGGCGGCCCGCACCTCCGTCAGCGGCATCTATGCCATCGGCGACTGCACCCAGCGGCCCCTTCCCCTCTACGGGCTCAGCGGGCGGCTGGAGAGCGTGCCCAACGCGCTGGAGCAGGCCAAGCAGGTGGCGGCGCTGCTCTGCGGTCGCCCGGCCCCCGCGCCGGAGACGCCGTGGTTCTGGTCCGACCAGTACGACATCAAGCTGCAGATCGCGGGCATTCCGCATCATGCCGTCCGCCGAATTCTCCGCGGCGACCCCGCCCAGGCGAAGTTCGCGGTGTTCCACCTGGATGCGGACAACCGCGTCCAGGCCGTGGAAGCCATCAATGCCCCCGCCGAATTCATGGCGGGGCGGCTGCTGGTCGGGAACAGAAAACCGGTTGCACCGGAAAAACTAAGAGATATGTCGGTATCAATGAAGGAGGTCGCGGCCTAATCCCCGCGAGAGAAGACGGAACCCATGGCCAAGATCATCTTTATCGAACATTCCGGCGCGACCCACGAGGTCGAGGCGAAGACCGGCCTTTCCGTGATGGAAGCGGCGGTGAAGAACAACATTCCGGGCATCGACGCCGACTGCGGCGGAGCCTGCGCCTGCGCCACCTGCCACGTCTATGTGGACGCGGCCTGGCTCGACAAGACCGGCAAGCCCTCGGCCATGGAGGAGAGCATGCTCGACTTCGCGGAGAACGTGGAAAGCAATTCCCGCCTCTCCTGCCAGATCAAGGTGTCCGACGCCCTCAACGGGCTGACGGTCCGCCTGCCGGAAAGCCAGCACTAGACCTGGCGTCCTTCGGGACAGGCTTCGCCCGCCTCGGGATGATGGTCTCCCGCAGTTGTCAGGGTGGGGCGCTCCGCAACGGAGCGTCCCGAACCCCGCGGCCGCACGCCTACTTCTTCATCAGCGTCGTGATGATCCGTGCCGATGAGGGTCGGCCGGCAAAGCCCTTTTCGGGGCTGACGGTGATCGTCACCACCGTGCCGGAGGACTTGGCCTCTGCATCCCGTCCGGTCTGGAACTGGACCCGCGCCACCCGGGCCACGACGGTGCGGCCCGTGGGTCCGCGCCCGGCCAGCCGGGTGAAGGCTTCCGCCGTCACGCTGGCAGCGTCGGCCAGGATCGCGCTGGCCGTGGCGCTGGTGTCCTTGAGCGAGAGGTCCGGTGCCTCGAACACGATCAGGTGCTGGGCGGCCCGGCTGGCCCGGATGGAGGACTGCACCAGGGTCTGGAACAGGGCATTGGTGCCCCCGACGGCGACCGGCCGGATGGTGGGGCCGTCCCCGGCATAGGCCGCCGGTGCCCCGCCCGGCCGCTCCGAGGTGAACAGGGTGAGCCCCCCCAGCCGGGTGGCGCGCAGCACGTCCTCCCCCGCGTCGTCCTTGTAGATGATGTCTCCCCGGGGGCCGGCCACGGGCTTGAGGGCCCAGACCTCCGGACTGTCGCCGAATCGCAGCAGCAGCGCGCCGGAGCTGCCCCGGTCGACGAAGAAGGTTTCGCCCTCCGATGGCACATAGCGGCCCGGGTTCAGACCGGCGAAGTCGTGCCGGTGGGGGAAGAGGAAGTCCTTCAGGCTGGGGGACTGGGCGGAGGCGGACGACGCCGAGATGCATCCGGCCACGACCAGCGCGACCGGAGCAACCCACCGCCGCCAATCGGTGGCCCGCGCATGGCGCGGGCTGACGTCCCAACTACCCATGCTCACGAGGTGCCGTGCGAGTGGGGCGCATTTTGGGCGCCGCCGCGCCAATTGATTTTGCGGCTGACGAATTCACGACCCTGTGGCGCCGAGGCCCCGGAGGTCTGGTCAGCTGGTGAAGTACTGACCGCCATTCGCCGTGATCGTGGCACCGGTGATGAAGCTGGAATCGTCCCGGGCGAGGAAGGCGACGCAGGCGGCGATCTCGTCCGCATGGCCGAGGCGGCCCACGGGAATCCCGGCGATGATCTTGGCGAGTGCCGCTTCCGGCACGGCGGCCACCATCTCGGTATCGATGTAGCCGGGCGCCACGGCGTTGACGGTGATGCCCTTGGCGGCGGTTTCCTGGGCCAGAGCCTTGGTGAAACCGATCACCCCGGCCTTGGCCGCGGAATAGTTGGTCTGGCCCATCTGGCCCTTCTGGCCGTTGATGGAGCTGATGTTGATGATCCGGCCAAAGCCCTTCTCCCTCATGCCGTCGATGACCTGGCGGCTCATGTTGAAGATGGAGGCCAGATTGACGAAGATCACCTCGTTCCACTGCTCCTTGGACATCTTGTGCAGCATGGCGTCCCGGGTGATGCCGGCGTTGTTCACCAGGATCTCCACCGGGCCGAGCTTGGCCTCGACCTCCTTCACCGCGCGGACGCAGTCGTCGAAGTCGCCCACATTGCCCTTGACGATCTCCACCCCCAGTTCGGCGGCGCAGGCCCGGGCGGCCTCGTCATTTCCCGCATAGCCGGCGCAGACGCTATAGCCGTCCGCCGCGAGCCGGGCGGTGATGGCCCTGCCGATACCCCGGGTTCCGCCCGTCACGAGCGCCACACGTCCGGTCATCTCAGTCTCCCTCTGGATTCGTCGCCCTGCAGGCGATCGGCATTGATGGTCTGGTGGATCGGGGTCTAGCGCTCGACGCAGAGGGCCACGCCCATGCCGCCGCCGACGCACAGGGTGGCGGCGCCCTTCCTGGCATCGGACTTGATCATCTCGTGGATCAGGGTGGTGAGGATGCGCGCCCCCGATGCCCCGATCGGGTGGCCGATGGCGATGGCACCGCCGTTCACATTCACCTTGGCCGGGTCGAGGCCCAGCTCGCGGACCACGCACAGGGACTGGGCGGCGAAGGCCTCGTTGGATTCGACGAGATCGAGGTCGGCCACGGACCAGCCGGCCTTTTCCAGAGCCTTGCGCATGGCCGGGATCGGGCCGGTGCCCATGATTTCCGGCGGCACGCCGGCATTGGCCCAGGAGGCGATCCGCACCAGGGGCGTGAGGCCCCGGGCCTTGGCCTCTGCGGCGCTCATCACCACCAGGGCTGCGGCGCCGTCATTGAGGCCGGACGCGTTGGCGGCGGTGACGCTGCCGTCCTTGGTGAAGGCCGGGCGCAGGCCCGCGACGCTGTCATAGGTGGCCCCGTGGCGGATGTACTCGTCCTGGTCCACCACCACGTCGCCCTTGCGGCCCTTGATGGTCACGGGCGCGATCTCGTCCTTGAAGCGGCCGGCCTTCTGCGCCGCCTCGGCCTTGTTCTGCGAGGCCACGGCGAAGCGGTCCTGGTCCTCCCGGGTGATCTGCCAGCGGGCGGCGATGTTCTCCGCCGTCTGGCCCATGTGATAGCCGTGGAACGCGTCCCAGAGGCCGTCCTTGATCATGGTGTCCACAAGCCCGAGGTCACCCATCTTGGTGCCGTTGCGCAGGTGGGCGGCATGGGGGGCGGCGCTCATGCTCTCCTGGCCCCCGGCGACGACGATCTTCGCATCGCCCTGGGCGATCTGCTGATAGGCCAGCGCGACGGACCGCAGGCCCGAGCCGCACAGCTGGTTCAGGCTCCAGGCCGGGCTCTCCACCGGGATGCCGGCCTTCACCGAGGCCTGGCGTGCGGGGCCCTGGCCGGTGCCGGCCTGCAGCACCTGGCCGAGGATCACCTCGTCCACGTCCCCGGCGGCGATGCCGGCCCGGGCGAGGGCTGCCTGGATCGCGGTGGCGCCCAGGTCACTGGCGGCGACGCCGGACAGGGCGCCGTTGAAGGAACCGACCGGGGTCCGGGCGGCGGAGACGATGACGATGTCCTGAGTGCTCATGGTCGTGTGCAGCTCCCGCAGCAGGCTTGTGCGCATCCTGGCGATCCGCCACCAGGTTCAGAGGTGAGCCTACACAATTCCGGGCCGTCGTCACCCGCGAGTCGCGTGAAAAAATCCTGTCCCAAACGAAAGCGCCCCCCTCCGTCTCCGGAGGGGGGCGCCCCGAGGTGCCGTATCCGGCGTGTGGATCAGCTGCCGTAGCCGATCACCGCCTTGGTTTCGAGGAACTCGCCGAAGGCGTGGTCGCCCCACTCCCGGCCATTGCCGGACTGCTTGTAGCCGCCGAAGGGGGCCATCATGTCCGGACCCGCGCCGTTCAGGATCACCTGACCGGCCCGCATCTTGGACGCCACCTCGCGGACTTCCTTGATGTCGGAGCCCTGCACATAGGCGGCGAGGCCGTATTCGGTGTCATTGCCGATGGCGATGGCCTGATCCACCGTCTCGTAGGGCAGGATCGCCAGCACCGGCCCGAAGATCTCCTCGCGGGAGATGCTCATGTCCGGGGTGACGTTGGCGAACACGGTGGGCTTCACATAGTAGCCCTTCTCCAGGCCTTCCGGACGGCCGGGACCACCGGCGACGAGGGTGGCGCCTTCCTCGATGCCCTTCTTGATCAGGGTCTGGATCTTGTTCCACTGCACTTCCGAGACCACCGGTCCCATCTGCGAGTTGCCGTTGGGATCGCCCACCGTGGTCGCCTCGGCGGCTTCCTTCGCGAAGGCAATGACCTCGTCCATCTTCTTGGCCGGGGCCAGCATGCGGGTCGGCGCGTTGCAGGACTGGCCGGAATTGGTCATCACCGACTGCACGCCGCGCTTCACGGCGGCGGCGAGGTCCACGTTCTCGAGGATGATGTTCGGCGACTTGCCGCCCAGCTCCTGGTGCACGCGCTTGACCGTGGCCGCGGCCTTCATGGCCACGTCGATGCCCGCGCGGGTCGAGCCGGTGAAGGACACCATGTCCACGCCCGGATGGCTGGAGATGGCGGCCCCCACGGACGGACCGTCGCCGTTGACCATGTTGAACACGCCGGCCGGCACGCCGGCGGCATGCATGATCTCGGTCCAGATGTAGCCGGAGAAGGGCGCCACTTCCGACGGCTTCAGCACCATGGTGCAGCCGGTGGCCAGCGCCGGCGCGACCTTGGTGGCGATCTGGTTCACCGGCCAGTTCCACGGGGTGATGAAGCCGCAGACGCCGATGGGCTCCTTGGCGATCAGGGTCGTGCCGCGCAGTTCCTCGAAGTGGTAGGACTTCAGGACCTCGATGGCCGTCTGCATGTGGCCGACGCCCATGGCCGCCTGGGCCCGCTGGCTCAGCCAGCCCGGCGCACCCATTTCCTCGGTGATCGCCTCGGCCATGTCGGCATAGCGCTTCTTGTATTCCTCGACGATGCGCTCCATCAGCTCGATGCGCTCTTCCCGAGTGGTCTTGGAGAAGGTCTCGAACGCCTTTCGGGCGGCCTTGACGGCCTTGTCCACGTCGGCGGCACCGCCGAGGCTGATCCGCCCGGCCACGCCTTCGGTGGCGGGGTTGATCACGTCGAGGGTCTTGGGGGCCACGGGATCGACCCAGGCGCCATCGATGTAGAACTTCAGATAATCACGCATGTCATCCTCCCGGGGGCGGGTCCTTCAGCGTGGCCGCATGGTGCGACCGGACCGTTGTCCTTTATCTTAGTGATCATCGTTCACGACGGAAGGGGCCATCGCGCGATTCCCGGATCAACAGACCGGGAGCGGGGTGGCCTGGCCGGCCTCCGGGGAACGGCGTTTGCGGGCAGGTCAGCGGGGCGAGGCGCGCGGAACGCGGGTCTCGAACCGCGCACCCTTGACTCACACCCCCCGCCTGCCCTAACACACCGCCTCCCGTGCGCGGACCCATCCGGGCCGCGGCACATCGTCTTTTGTCTTTCATCGCGCTGAAGGTCAGCACCATGTCGCGTCGTTGCGAAATTACGGGCGTAGGTCCGATGGTGGGTCACAATGTGAGCCACTCGAACATCAAGACCAAGCGTCGTTTCCTTCCCTCCCTGAAGGACATCTCGCTGGCGTCGGACAGCCTCGGCCAGTCCTTCACCCTGAAGATCACCAATGCAGCCCTGCGGACCATCGATTTCCGCGGCGGTCTGGACCAGGTGCTGCTCAACAGCCGCGACGAGGTGCTCTCGTCCCGCGCCCTGAAGATCAAGCGCCAGATCAAGGCCAAGCTGGCCGGCGAAGCCGCCGCTGCCTGATCCGGACGGGGCGACGCCGCGGCGTCGCAACCCTGGCCACTGCACACAGACGCGACCCCGGCGCCCCTGCGGCGGCGGGGTTTTCGTTTGGCGCGATGGTCCCGCGAGCCGAAAAAGGGATTCGCGAACTGCGATAAAAATTCACTTGTCTGCGGCGATGTATCACTTAGGTTAGTTTTTATTAACCTTAAGCGATCGG
>CAIQUG010000173.1 GCA_903874895.1 uncultured Caulobacterales bacterium
GAGGGCAGGGTATGGGCCACGGCCTGGCCCCGGGCGATGACGCATCTGGTGGCGGCCTGCGAGGCCACCGGCGCGCGGATGGTGTTCGTCGACAATCTCTACATGTACGGCGAGCAGGCGCTCCCGCTGACCGAGGACATGCCCGCCCGAAGCTTCGGTCAGAAGCCCCGTGCCCGGACGGAGGCGACGAAGATCTGGCGCGCCGCCAGTGACGCCGGTCGCATCCGGGCCACGGCCCTTCGTCCATCGGACTTCTTTGGCCCCGGGGTGGGGGCGACCCAGCTGGGCGATGCCGCCTTCGGCGCCCTGGCCCGGGGCAAGCCGGCGGCCCTGGTGCTGCCGCCGGACCTGCCCCACGACTTTGCCTATGTGCCGGACATTGCCCGGGCGGTGGCGACCCTGATCGCCGCACCGGACACGGACTTCGGTCAGGTCTGGCACTGCCCCAATGCCCCGATCCAGACCCCGAGACAGTTGCTGCAGCTGGCCGCGGATGCCCTGGGCGTGAAGCTCGCCGTGCAGAGCCTGCCCCTCTGGGCCCTGCCGGCCATCGGGCTGTTCTCGCCCTTCATGCGCGAGCTGGTGGAGATGCGCTACCAGTGGCGACATCCCTACCGGGTCGACAGCCGCAAGTTCGGCCAGCGCTTCTGGTCCGATGCCACGCCCTTCGAGGTCAGCATCCCGGAGACTGCAATGTCCTTCCGGCCGGGTTGAAGCCTGGACCTAGCCCCGTCGGGCCTTCAACCACGCCGCCCCGCCCCGGGTGACCTGCTGCAGGGCCGCGAAGGGAGAGATGCGGGTGTTCGGCTGGCCGGTCCGCGCCAGGGCATCGATCTGAGCGTAGTACCAGTAACTGACGGCAAACCCCTCCATGGCCTGGATCAGCTTGATCCGGTTGAGGAAGCGCAAGGGGGCCGGCAGCAGGTGCAGACGGGTCTCCCACCGCTCCAGGCTCTCGGCACCGGCCAGCAGCCTCGCCGGGCCCGCCGGGTCTGCGCAGAGGGGGCGGCCCAGGCCGATCACGTCCGCGCCACCGGTCTCCAGCGCCGCATTCATGGCCGCCCGGGACCGGAACCCGCCGGTCACCATCAGGGGCATGGTCAGGGACCCGCGCAGGGTGCGGGCGAAATCCACGAAATAGGCCTCCCGCGCGGCGGTCGACGCCTTCACCGGCGGCATGTCCTTCGGCTCCATTCCCTCGATGTCCATCATGGCCGGCTGCTCATAGGAGCCGCCGGAGATTTCCAGCAGGTCCACACCGGCGGACTGCAGCCACGCCGCCACCGTCACGCTGTCCTCGAAGGCGAAGCCACCCTTCTGGAAGTCGGCGGAATTCAGCTTGACGCCGATCGGGAAATCCGGGCCCACGCCCCGGCGGACCCTCGCCACCACCTGCATCAGCATGCGCGCCCGGTTCTCCAGGCTGCCGCCCCACGCGTCGTCCCGCAGATTGGACCGGGGGCTGAGGAACTGGGACAGGAGGTAGCCGTGGGCGGCGTGGATCTGCACGCCGGTGAAGCCGGTCTCCCGGGCGATCTCGGCCGCGACCCCGAACCGCTCGATCAGCTCCAGGATCTCGGCCTCCATCAGGGCCACCGGCTCACCGAACTGGTTCCCCGGCAGGTTGACCGCCACGGCGGAGGGGGCCTTGGGGTGCGGATTCACATTGGACTGGGTCTGGCGACCGGCATGGCTGATCTGCATCCAGACATGCCCGCCGCGCCGGGTCCCGGCGGCGGCCATGGCCCGCAGGCCGGCAAGGCCCTCCGCGTCGGGACGACGGTCTAGGATCACGTTGCCGGGGCGCTCCAGATGGTCCGCATCGATCTGGACATTGCCGGTGATCAGCAGACCGGAACCGCCGTCGGCCCACAGGCCGTAGAGCCGGGCCAGCTCCGCCGTTGCACGCCCCCGCGGATCGGCCAGGCCCTCCGTCATGGCCCCCTTGGCGAGGCGGTTGGGCAGGACGGCACCGCAGGGCAGGGCCAGGGTGTCGGCGATGGTCGGCATGGGGGCTCCTCAATCTTGACGATGATTGGATCCCATCCGCCGGCCGTTGTAAATCAGACGGGGCCGGTCATGCGACCCGTACGTCCTTGGCCCGCCGCCTGGGGTGCGGTCCGGCCAGTTCCCGTCCCAGCAAGGTGATCATCGGCAGGCTGCAGCGCTGGGCCCGCCCGGCATCCGGGGACGCGGGGTGCCGAACAGGTCGGTGCTGTCCGGCATGTCGACCACGGCCCGACGTGTCTTCAGGGCGGCGAGGGCGTCCGCAATCAATAATCACGCGCTGTATCGACGAACGCGACTGTCATTCGGAAAGGATGCACCTAAGAGGCGGCATTCTTGGACAGGCCAAAGGTCAGAGGATCATCAATCAGGTAGCGTTCATACCCATTTAAGAGGTGCCGAATAAAGCGGCAGGCAATCGTTCCATCCTGTGTAATTCGATCGATCCGTTTCGGGAGCACCGCACAATCATGTCGTCTATTTCTCGAACCCATTCTGCAACGAATTCAGAGCATAAAGCGGTCATCGAGAAGTTCATCAGTCGCATCCTGATGGCCTTGATTGTCTTTTCCCTCGCGGCCGCCGGGCTGAATGCCTTCCTCGGTTACCGGGTCGAAAGCGAGCGATTGGTTGAAAACCACCGGGACGACGTCGAGGGGACCCGAATCACCGAACTTCAGGTGCTGGAAAAGCAGATCGAGCTGGACGTCGTCCAGGTTCAGCAATTCCTGACGGACGTGTCCGCAACCCGCGCCCAGAACGGCCTGAACGACGGCTGGGAGGAGGCGGAGAAGCACGCCCAGGCCTTCCGCACCGAAATCGACAGGGCCAAGAAACTGGCAGCGGATCTCAACGCGCCGGAGCTGGCCGGAAGCCTCGATGCCACCGCCAGCCGCTTCCCGGCCTATTACGAAACCGGCGTGCGCATGTCCCACGCCTATGTGGATCAGGGCCCGGCCGGCGGCAACGCCTTGATGCCGCAGTTCGACCAGTCGGCGGAGGCCCTCACGGGGGCCCTGCAGCGGACCCAGGGGGCCGAACATCAGGCGGCGACGCTGGAACAGACAGCCGCGGCCCATAACGAGATCACAGAAACCGTCAATCGGACGCGATCCGTCGCGGCGGAAGCCTCCCGCATGGTGGGCGAAGCGCGGGTCGGGGCGGAACGCTCCCGCGAGGTGGTGGGGGAGACGATCGCGGCCATCAACGAGATCGAACAGTCGTCGAGCCAGATCACCCGGATCATCGGCGTCATCGACGAGATCGCCTTCCAGACCAACCTCCTGGCCCTCAATGCCGGGGTGGAGGCGGCGCGGGCCGGCGACGCCGGTCGCGGCTTTGCCGTGGTCGCCACGGAGGTGCGGGCGCTGGCCCAGCGCTCGGCCGGGGCCGCCAAGGAGATCAAGGGGCTGATCGAGACCTCGGCGCGGGCCGTCGGCCGCGGCGTCGAACTGGCGGGCGTCACGGGGGAGAGCCTGAACGGGATCGTCGATCAGGTCATCGCGGTCGCCCAGCGGGTCGAGGACATTGCCGAGGCCGCCGCGGAGCAGTCCCGCGGTCTGGAAGAGGTCAACATCGCCATTTCCAACCTCGACACGGTCACGCAACAGAACGCGGCCGTCGCCGATGACAGCAACCGTACCGCCGAGACCCTGAAGGACGAGGCGGACAATCTGGTGCGTCAGGTGAGCCGGTTCCGGATTTCCGGGGATCCGGGATCTGTGTCGCGAGGGTCGCGCCACGCCGCGTGATCCTGCTTTACGGCGGGGCGGATCGGGGCCATCTGAGGGCGACAGGCCCACAGACAGGACGCATCGACCTTGCGCCAGACCCCACTGCGTTCCTTGACCGGACGGACCCTGCTGATCGGGCTCTGCGGGATGGCCCTCGCCCTCCCGGGTCAGGCGGCTGCGGCGCCGGAGGAGATCCAGGTCTACGAGGATGACCTGGTGAAGCCCGGCGGAATCGGCCTGGATCTCCACCTCAACTACGTCGCTTCCGGGGAGTCCCGTCCTGACCATCCGGGCGGTGCCGCGCCGGAGCATACCTTCCGCTTCACGCCGGAGTTCTACTACGGCCTCGCGCCCAACCTCGAGGTCGGCGTCTACGTCCTGTCGCAGATCGAGAGGGACGGCACGACGACGGTGGGCGGCGGCAAGCTTCGCCTCAAGTACATCGCACCGAGGTCCAGCGAGGACCAACCCTTCTACTGGGGGGTGAATTTCGAGATCGGGCGGGTGTCCAACCGCTACGATGTCAATCCGTGGAACGCCGAACTCAAGGGGATCGCGGGCTATGTCCGGGGGCCCTGGAAACTTGTGGGCAACGCCAATCTCGACTGGACGGTCAGCGGGCCGGACCGGCAGAAGCCGACCCTGAACCTGTCCGCCAAGGTCGCCTATGCGTTGGCGAAGGACCTGAGCCTCGGTTTCGAGACCTACAACGACCTCGGCAACACCCACAATTTCGGGCGGTTCGGCGCGCAGGAGCAGGGGCTATATGCCGTGGCCGACACCTCCGTGTACGGCTGGGACCTCAATCTCGGCATCGGTCGCGGCCTGACGGGCTCGACGGATCACTGGGTGGTCAAGGCCGTGGTCGGCGTTCCCCTGGGCGCGAAATAGACGGGTCTCGAACGCCCCGCGGCAGGATTGTAACCTTGGCTTGCATGGTTGGCCGCGCCCTTCCATGCTCCGCTCGTCCAGTCCTGGGGGGAGAATTTCAAGATGGCGAAGCGTAGCGGATGGCGCGCAGGCGCGGCGATGCTCTGCGGCGGCGTTCTGACGGCCGTGATGGTGTCGTCGGCCATGGCCTCGGAGTACGAGCTTCCCGCCACCTCGAAGACGGTGGCCTGGGGGCACTACGATTTCGACGGCAAGCCGGTCCTGCGGGTCCGCTCCGGCGACACGGTGGTGGTCCACACCCTGCTCACCAGCAGTCCGACGGCCCTCGAGCGGGCCGGCGTCGCGCCGGCCGATGTGGAGCCCGCCCTTCGGGAGGTGTTTGCCGGCGTCACTGATCGAGGTCCGGGCGGCCACGTGCTCACCGGACCGATCGCGGTTGAAGGGGCGGAGCCGGGGGACACGCTGGAAATCCGGATCCTGAAGATCGACCTTGCCATTCCCTATGCCTACAACGGATTTCGCTACGGCCTGGGTCTGCTGACCGAGGATTTCCCCTACGCCCGGATGAAGATCATCCCCCTGGACCGCAAGACCATGACGGCAGCCTTTGCGCCCGGCGTGACCCTGCCCCTGCACCCGTTCTTCGGCAGCATGGGGGTGGCACCCCCCGCCGCCTATGGTCGGTATGACAGCACCGCGCCGGCGGTACTGGGCGGCAACATGGACGACAAGGCCCTGGTGGCCGGGACGACCCTGTTCCTGCCGGTGAATGCGCCGGGGGCCCTGTTCCAGGTCGGGGATGGCCATGCGGGACAGGGGGACGGGGAGGTGGACGTGACCGCCCTCGAGACCTCCCTCGTGGGCACCTTCCAGTTCATCCTGCGAAAGGACCTGCACCTGAAGTATCCCCGGGCGGAAACGCTGACGGAGTACATCAGCATGGGCTTTGACGATGATCTCAGCATCGCCACCCATCGCGCCGTGCGCGAAATGGTGGACTTCCTGGTGACGGAGAAGGGCCTTGGCCGGGACGATGCCTACATGCTGGCCAGCGTCGCCGGTGATCTGCATGTCACCGAGGTCGTCGACCGCAACAAGGGGGTGCACATGGCCCTTCCCAAGAGCGTGTTCAGCCACTGACCCGTCGAAGGTCGGGGCTCAGGCCGGGACCGGCCGGTTCAGCCGCCAGATGGTGAAGTTCAGGAAGGATGCGAACATCACCCACAGGAGGTAGGGCAGGATCAGTGCCCCCGCCAGCGGGGAGATGGCTGAGAAGGCCAGCACCAGCGACAGGATCGATGCCAGCAGGAACGCGATCTCCACCAGGGCCCAGCCCGGTCGCCGGAGATTGAAGAAGATCTGGCTCCAAAGGCCGTTCAACAGCAGGTTCGCGGCAAACAGGATGACCAGCCGGACGTGATCCTGCGGCGTTGAGGTTCCCTGCCAGGCGAGGACGCCCGCCCAGGCGGCCAGGGACAGGATCACCGTCCAGGCCGGACCGAAGGCCCACTTCGGCGGATTCCACGGGGGCTTGTTCAGGGCGTCATACCAGGCCCCGACCTTCACCGTGGCGGCATTGAGCCCCATCAGGGCGATCGTCAGTCCGATGGCGATCAGTATGGTGATCAAAGGGTCAGTCCTCCCAGGTGCTGGTCACCCTATCACGTGCTGCCGCATTCCCGCAGGACTGTGCGAAGTGACCCCGGGGGGCGACGGAGGCTACTTCCGGGTCCAGGTCCCGTTCAGGGGCCGGTAGTACTGACCGGCGGGAACCCGGGCCAGCAGTTGGGCGGCGGTCGCCTGGCCGGCAGCCTCCACCGTCACGCCGGTCTTGGTGGCGGTTTCCCGATAGACGGCGGCCCGGCCGGCATTGATCTCGGCGACGGCGGCCCCGATGTCCGGCGCGGCCGATCCGGTGACCAGGCCGAGATAGCCGTCCGCCTGCTCGCCGACCTTGCCGGCGGCCTTGGCCGCCTCCACCGTGGCCTTGGCCGCGGACTGGGCATAGGCGGGGGCGGGGGAGAGCAGCAGTCCGGGGCCGACGACGGCGGCGGTGGCGAGGACGGCAGCCAGGGCAAGGGCCCGGGTCGGCTGGAAACGTGGGGTCTGGGTCATGGTCCCGATACTCCTCAGAACAGGTCCGGATTCTTGGCGATCAGCGACTGGACTTCCTTGTCCAGCTGGATCCGGACATTGGCGTCCAGCTTGGCGTAGATGTTGATGGGTGCCACTTCCAGGCGGACCGTGGACGTGCAGCCACCGAGCAGGACCGGGCCGAGGCTCAAGGACAGAACCAGCGCCACCGCGCTGCCGAATTTACGCATCAGTCATCTCCGCCGGGGACAGCATGGGTCGAACGATCCTATCGAAGCAGCCCGATCATGGTTTTTGCGGGGCGGCCGTGTCCGCCGCGTCGCGCTCCGGATGGGCCAGGGTCTGCATAAGGTCGTCGAAATTGATGGAGGTGTCGAGGGTGAGGTTCACCGGCGTCCCCTTCGGCAGGTTCAACGGCGTTTCGGCCATGCGCCCCCGCAGCACGTCGATCAGGTTGATCCGGGAGGGCAGGGCCTTGTCCGGATCATGCCGCCCGCGGATGTGCAGGATCAGCCCGAGGCGCCCGTTGGGACGGCTCTCCAGCACCCCGTCCAGATCGTCGAAGGCGAGGTTCTCGAGGGCCTGATAGGCGATGTCCTTGACGGTTCCGGAGGTGGCGGGTCCTCCCGGCGCGCTCCCGGCCAGCACCTGGCGCTTGATCGACAGCCGCCCGGGGCCGACGGAGACCAGCCGGCCATTGGCCACCCTCAGACCCTCCGGCCCGAGGGTGAAGGGCACGACTCCCGCCACCACGGCCTTCAGGCTGATCTTGTCCGCCAGATCGGTGGAGCTGAGAATCGAGCCGATATCCACGTTCACGACCTTGATCTGCCCCTGGGCGCTGGACCGAGGGGCCAGGAGCAGGCTGAGCGGATCGAGGGTGACCTTGCCCGATCCGGCAAGGGCCACGGCGCTGGCCACCTCCACCGTCTTCGGGGTCAGGCGGTAGTGGACCTCGATCCCGGTGATCGGCGTGACGGACTCGATCCGGTCGATGGTCGCCACCTGGTCCGGGGCCGTGCTCAGGGGGCCGAGACCGGTGAAGGTGAGGTGCGTCTGCAGGCCCGAACCCGTCCCGGCCCCGAGGTGGAAGTCCTTGAAGTGAACGGAAGCCTCGCCGGAGGAGGTCACCGGGGTGTTGGCCTTCCACGCATAATGACCGGCGAAGCTGGCCTCGCCGGTGACCCGCCAGACCGACTTGGCGGCGGCGGCGGACAGGTCGCCGGGCTGCAGGCCATCCGGTGTGAAGGCGATTTTCGCGGCCGTGATGTCCGCGGTGCCTTCCTGGCGCGCCGTGTCGTGGGCCAGGGTCGCCACGGCCAGGGGCGTGCCCTTCCCTCCGCCTGCCACCTCGAACCGACCGGTCCAGTGGCCGGCGGCGAGGCTGACCGTTCCGGTCGTCGACAGGGGTCGGAACCGGGGGTTCGAGGCGGTATCGAGGATAGCGGCCCGGGTCAGGTGAACCGTGCCGACCGGCCCGCCGGCCCCGCCGTTGAAGGCGAGATCGGCGGTGATGTCTTCCACTTTCGCCTCCGACGTGGGCAGGACGGCCGAACCCTTCCGGGCCGTGGCCCTCATCTGCCAGTGGCCCGGGGTGACGGACAGGACGGGCGCGCCCGGTGCCGGGCAGAGCTGGGCGGTCATCCCCGTCACCAGGTCGCTGGGCTTGCCGGTCACCGCGGCCAGGGCGAGCGGCGCGCAGCCGGGCAGGGTGAGGGTCGTGTGTCCGGCCGCCGTTTCCAGATGTGCGGGCGTCGCGACACGGAGGCCCCGGAACACGCCGAAGTCGGACTGGGCGCTGACGCTCAGGTCTGCGCTGCCGGAGCCCCCGTGGACGGCATATTGGCGGACCGTCAGGGCCAGCTCGGGCAGGCCGCCCCCCTTCAGGGTCACGGCGACGGCACCCTGCCGGTCCTCCCCGCGGCTCTGCAGCAGGGGCAGGGTGCCCGGGCTCACCGACAGTTCGGCTCCGCCATTGGCGGTCAGCCGCAGGGGTGCGGTCAGCTCGACGCGGTTCGCCCCGGGCGACAGTTGCAGGACGACACGGGTCGCAGACAGTCGCTGCGCCTGCAGGGCCGCGGCCAGCGCCCGGTGGAGTGCGGGGTCGGTGCCCATGACCGGCGTGGCCCCGGCCAGACGCTCGGCGTCGGGGGCGGACATCTCGGACCGTCCGGACAGGTCCGCCGCCAGCCGGCCGGACAGCCCCGCCCGTGCCAGCTGCACCGGACCGGCCAGGAGGGCCTGAACGTCCCGGATCCGCAGGATGTCCTTGCCGGTCGCCGCCTGAGAGGCCCGGGACCGAAGGGCCGCCGTCACCTGCCCGGCTGCGGAGGGGCCTGCGTCCTGAGACATCTCCGCGGCACCGACCCATTTCGCCGTCAGCGTTGCGTCATCTGCGTGGACCGCCGCCGTACCGATCGCCGTACCGGTCAGGGTCGTGGAGAGATTGCCGGTGAAACCCGGATGGCTCAGGGCCCCGCGGGTCACGCCGTCGACGTCGAGGTCCAGTCGCGCGCTTCGCCCGTGGGCGGCGGCGAGGACCAGCCCGTCGGCGCTCATCTGCCCCTTCAGGCGCAGGGGACCGGACAGACCCGGGGCCGTCACGTCCGCGATCCGGCCGGTCAGGGCCAGGGTGGCGCCCGCCATCGACGCAGGGGTCGCGCCGGAAAGGGTCCCGGGCCCGAGGGTGGCGTCGAGATCAAGGTCATAGGTGCCATCGGTCCGCTGCAGCCGCAGGTGTGCGGAACGGACCTCCACGGTCACCGGCCCCGCGTGCCTCACCCCCGGACCACTGCTCAGGGACAGATGCTGGAGATGGCCGCCGCGCACCTGGCCGTCGAAGGCCAGACGGGTTCGCACGCCCGCTTCGTCCAGCAGGACCTGACCGTTGGTCACATCCACATCCGGCAGGGCACTGCCCTGGCGCGCGCCGGGCCTGGACAGGTGCTCGATCAGGTGCTGCAGCTGTCCGGCAACGGGGCGACCGTTGACCACGGCGACATGCAGGGTCACGCCGGACAGATGGACGCTGCGGACCTGGCCCGGCCGGTCCCCGAAGTCCACCTCCAGGTGGTCGATGGTCAGGTCGGGCGCGCTGGCCGGACCGATCCGCAGCCGGCCGCCGAGCCCCGCCCATCCCAGCTCGTCCATGACGACGGCGGACGCGACCCCCTGGCTGCGGAGATACGACTCCACGGCTACGGCGGCCAGATGCCCGCGCACGAGATAGAGGCCCACCCCGATGACCACCAGACCGCCACCGCACAGGCCGAGGACCTGCGGCCAGCGAACGGAGCCGCTTGCCGGTCGGGATCCACCCTGGGGCTTGACCTGTTCCTGATCCATTCGGTCGCGGGTTCCACTGTGTCCGGGTTGCGCCATCCATAGTCAAACCACGGTGACTGGGAACCCCATGTCACCCGCCAGCGTCGTTTTCGTGGCAAGCGATACCGTCTGGCGCGCGCCGCGGGGCCGGTCCGGCCAATCCGTCATAGAACGGGCCCGATTGCCCCTGTAGTCTGGCATTGAAGGTGATTTGACGGAGGGTATGTGAGGTCCTTGTCGCGCAAAGTGTCGTTTGCCCGGTTGGGCGGGCTTGTGGTGGCGGCGATGGCCGTCGCCACGGCTGCGTCCGCGGATACCGGGCGGATCCGCACCGCCGGTCCGGTTCTGTCTGCTCCGTCCACCGGTGCCCGGCCGATCGGCGCGGTCCGGGTCGGGACGGTGGTCACCCTGACCGACCGTCGCGGCTTCTGGGTCAAGGTCCAGGCCGGGACGACGCAGGGGTGGCTCAAGCTGAGCCAGATCAGCCTGTCAAAGGACTCCACCGGCCGGGACATTGCGGCCCTGGCCACCGGTCGGACCGGCAGCGGCAATGTGGTCAGCGCGTCCGGCGGGCGCGGCCTCGACAATGGCGACGACATCGCCCGGGCAACCCCGAACCCCGCCGCGGTGGCGCAGGTGGCGAAGTTCGCCGTGACCGCTTCGGCAGCGGAGGCCTATGCCCAGGCCGGGCGTCTGAGAGTCCGCCGCGTGGCCTATGTTCCGGCCCCCCGGACCGGCGAGGAGACCCAGCCATGACCGTCTGGAAATGTGTCGCCGCCGCCGTGGTCGCGGGCCTCCTGATCGGCAGCCCGGCCTTCGCCCAGTCCCAGTCCCAGTCCCAGTCCCAGTCCCAGTCCCAGTCCCAGTCCCAGCCGTCCCCCTCTGCCCCCAAGCCGGATCGGGGGTTCGGAGCCCTTCTCGGGGAGCTGAAGACCTTCACCCAGAAGGAGTCCCCTGACGAGGAGGCCACGGCCGGCGACGATATCGCGGCCCAGGTGTTCGGGGCCACGCCCCCCTGGGGGGACCTGGCCGTGCAGCACTATGTGAACCTTGTGGGTCGCCATCTCGCCGCGCAGGTGGAGCGGACGGACGTGACCTGGCGCTTCGTGGTGCTGGATACGCCCGCGATCAACGCCATGGCCCTGCCCGGTGGCCTGGTCCTGGTGACCCGCGGGCTCTATCAGAAGCTCGAGACCGAGGATGAGCTGGCGGGGGTTCTGGCGCATGAGATCGCCCACGTGAACCGCAAGCATCAGTGGAAGGTGCTGCGGCAGCAGAAGCTGGTGGCGCTGGCCGGGCAGTCGATCAGCGGCGGAGACAAGGCCCGCACGGCCAGGCTGGTGGCCGACCTGGGGGCCCGGCTGATCGCCCGCGGCCTCGACAAGACGGCGGAGTACGAGGCGGACCGCGACGGGGTGGTGATCGCCGCCCGGGCCGGCTATGACGCGTCGGGGCTGATCGCGGTGCTGTCCCGTCTGCGGCAGCTGAAGCCCGGCGACGGGGATACCTCGCTGCTGTTCGCCACCCATCCGTCTCCGGCCCAGCGGATCGAGGCGCTGACCGCCTCGGTCACGCCGGACCTCGAGGCCGCCGCGGTGCCGTCGGCAGCCGCGTCTCGTCTTCAC
>CAIQUG010000174.1 GCA_903874895.1 uncultured Caulobacterales bacterium
CCACCACCCGGGCCCTGGGCGTCATCCCATGGGCCTTCGCATAGTCGGGGGAGGCCAGCAGCACGGCCGCGGCCCCGTCCACCACGCCGGAGGAATTGCCCGCATGGTGGATGAACTTGATGTCGAGGTCGGGATACTTCTGCAGGATCAGGCTGCGGAAGGTGGTTCCCTGGTCGTCGATGGCCACGTCGGCCAGGGCCTCGAACGACGGCTTGAGGGCGGCCAGGCCCTCCCGCGTGGTCTGGGGACGGGGAAACTCCTCCGCGTCGAGGGCCAGGGTTCCGTCTTCGTGGAACACGGGCACGAGGCTCCGGGCGAAGTGGCCGTGGGCGATGGCGTGGGCGGCGCGCTGCTGGCTCATCAGGGCCAGGTCCTCCGTCGCCTCGCGGCTTATGCCCTCGAGGGTGGCGATGGCGTCGGCGCAGACGCCCTGGTTGGTCTGGGGGTGCAGGGCCCGCAGGCGCAGATTGCCCCGGTCCATCACCGGCGGGCCGTCATCGGGGCCCCGGCGGTTGGGCATGGACATCATCTCCGTTCCCCCGGCCACCACCAGATCGGACATGCCGGACATGATGGTGGAGGCGGCGAAGTTCACCGTGGAGATGCCGGAGCCGCAGAACCGGTCGATGGTGACGCCGCTGGAGCGCACATCATAGCCCGCCGTCAGCGCCGCCATGCGGCCGAGGTCGCCGCCCTGCTTGCCGATCTGGGCGCTGGTACCCCAGATCACGTCATCCACCTCGGCGGTGTTCAGGGCGTTGCGCTCGGCCAGGGCCTTCAGCACCGCGGCGCCCAGGTTCTGGGGATGCAGGGCCGACAGGGCCCCCTTGGGAAACTTGCCGACGCCCCGGGGGGTGCGGCAGGTGTCGATGATCCAGGCTTCGGTCATGGTGTGACGTCCTTTTAAGCGGAGGCTCGTTAGCGGGGGGCCATGCGGATGGCGCCGTCGAGACGGACGTCCTCGCCGTTGAAATAGCCGCATGTGATCATGGTCAGGGCCAGCTGGGCATATTCGTCGGGCTGGCCGAGGCGGCGGGGATGGGGCACCTGCGCCGCCAGCCCGGCCTTGACCTGCTCGGAGGCCCGCTGGAGCAGGGGGGTATCGAAGATGCCGGGCAGGATGGTGTTCACCCGGATCGCCTCGCTGGACAGGTCGCGGGCGACGGTGAGGGTCAGGCCCACGATTCCGGCCTTGGAGGCGGTGTAGGCAGCCTGGCCGATCTGGCCGTCCTCGGCGGCGACGGAGGCGGTGTTGACGATCGCGCCGCGCTCTCCGTCCTCCATCACCGGCAGGGTCAGCATGCCCGCCGCGCTCTTGGTGATGCAGCGGAAGGTGCCGATCAGGTTCACCTGGATGATCCGCTCGAAGTTCTCCAGCGGGTATTCCTTGATCTCGCCGGTCTGCTTGTCCCGGGACACGGTCTTCACCGAGCCGCCGACGCCGGCGCAGTTGACCAGGATCCGCTCCTGTCCGAGGGCGGCGCGGGCCTTGGCGAACGCCGCATCCACCTCGGCCGAGGAGGTGACATTGACGGCGCAGTAGACCCCGCCGATCTCCTTCGCGAGGGCTTCGCCCAGGTCGGCATTGAGGTCGAAGATGGCAACCTTCACCCCGTGCGCGGCGAGCTGGCGGGCCGTGGCGGCGCCGAGTCCGGAGGCCCCGCCGGTGACCACGGCGGACACGCTGGAATCAAGCTTCATGTGGTCTTCTCCTGTTTTCCTTCACTGTTGCGCCCTGGGCGGCACCGGTGTCCAGCGCCGGAAAGTCCGTGTAGCCCTTTGCCCCACCGCCGTAGTAGGTGGACGGGTCGGCCTCCACGAGGGGGGCATTGCAGCGCAGGCGCTCCACGAGGTCCGGATTGCCGATGAAGGCACGGCCGAAGGCGATCAGGTCGGCGGTGTTCCTGCGGCGGGCGTCCAGGGCCATGTCGCGGGTGTAGAGGTTGTTGGCGATCACCACGCCGCGGAACAGTCGCCGCAGCGTCTGCAGGTCGAAGCCCGGTTCAGCGGTGCGCGCGACGCCGGTGTCCCCCTCCACCAGGTCCAGCCAGCCGACCCCGAGTACGTTCATCTGCTCCACCACATAGGTGAACAGGGGCTCCGGATCGGAGTCCCAGGCCTGATAGGCATGTCCGATGGGCGCGAGGCGCACCATCACCCGCGGCGCGCCCCAGACGGCGATCAGCTCCCGCAGCACCTCGACGAACAGCCGGGCCCGGTTCTCCACCGAGCCGCCGTAGATGTCTGTGCGCCGGTTGGTCATGTCCCGCAGGAACGCATCGATCAGATAGCTGTGTGCGGCGTGCAGCTCGACCCCGTCGAAGCCGGCGGCAAGGGCCCGCTCCGCCCCCCGGCGGAACTGGGCGGTGACGCCGCGGATCTCCTCGATGGACAGGGCCCGTGCCTCCTCGAAGGGCGCGAAGCCGGTGCCGGTGAACACCTGGCCCGGCTGCTGCATGACTGACGGGGCGGCAGGTGCACGGCCCTTCGGGTCGAGGGAGGAGTGGCTGAGCCGCCCGGCATGCCAGAGCTGGCAGAAGATGCGGCCGCCCTTGGCATGAACGGCGTCCGTGACCTGCTTCCAGGCGGCGATGTGGCGGTCGTCATAGACCCCGGGGATGAAGCCGCCGCCACGCCCCTCCGGTGCCACGGCGGTGGCTTCGGTGATCAGCAGGCCCGCGGAGGCGCGCTGGGCATAGTACTCCGCCTGCAGCGGGCCGACGCAGCCCGCCATGTCCGCCCGGGTCCTGGTGACAGGCGACATCACGATGCGGTTCTGCAGGTCGAGGCCGTTGAGGCGGCAGGGGCTGAA
>CAIQUG010000175.1 GCA_903874895.1 uncultured Caulobacterales bacterium
GTTCAGGCTCCGTTGCGCGACTTCAACCTCATGCACGACTCGATCCCCGTGGCCCTGCTGCGGGCACAGCAGAACCCCTACGACATCTCCGGAATGGACAATTGTCCCGCCCTGCTGGTGGCCGTGGGGGACCTGGACGTTTCCCTCGGTCCCGACATCGATACCCCGAGCGAGAACCATCACCAGGATGCCTACAACAAGAGTGCGAGCTATGCCGCCCAGGCTGCCCTCGACGCCGTGAAGGACACGGCGGAGGGGGTGATTCCCATGAAGACCTGGGTACGCAAGCTGTCAGGGGCCGAAAAGGCGGACAAACAGGCGCGTCGTGCCATTGCCGCGGGCATTGCCCGGCGCGCCTTCCTGAAGGGGCTGGGGGTGATGCACAACTGCGCCTGGCCGGCCGCGCCCCTGTCGTTCGAGCCGGCTGCGCCCCGGCCGTTGTCTCCGCCACCGACATCCGCGGGGGGCACCGTACCGGGCGCGCCTGTGGCTTTGCCGGTGAAGAACTAGCGGCCGGCCTCGGCCGGGCGTGCCTGTCGCCCAGCGAAATCCCGCCGGAAGGCCTCGAACCGGCCCTCGCAGATCGCCGGCCGCATGGCCGCTGTCAGGGCCTGAAAGAAGGCGATGTTGTGCCACGACAACAGCACCTGGCCGAGAATCTCCTCCGCTCGGATCAGGTGATGCAGATAGGCCCGGGAATAGTCCCGGCTGGCTGGACAGTCAGAGGTCTCGTCCAGGGGGGTATCGTCCTCGGCAAAGCGGGCGTTCTTCAGATTGAGCGGGCCATCCCAGGTCCAGGCCTGGCCGTGCCGGCCGGAGCGCGTGGGAAGGACGCAGTCGAACATGTCCACCCCCCGGGCGACGGCCTCGACGATGTCGATGGGCTTGCCGACGCCCATCAGGTACCGCGGCCGGTTCCCCGGCAGCATGGGGACGGCATAGTCCAGGGTCTCGCACATGGCTTCGTGCCCCTCGCCGACGGCGAGGCCGCCCAGGGCATAGCCGTCGAAGCCGATCTCCTGCAGCCGCTCGGCGGATTCCCGGCGAAGATCCTCGAAGGTCGACCCCTGCTGGATGCCGAACAGGGCCTGGTCGGGCCGCTCGCCGAAGGCGTCCTTGCTCCTCTGTCCCCAGCGGGCGGATAGCCGAAGGGCCTCGGCCGCGCGGTCGCGGGGCGCGGGCCAGGCGACGCATTCGTCGAGCTGCATGACGATGTCGGAGCCCAGCAGGTCCGCCTGGATCTCGATGGACCGCTCCGGCGACAGGACATGCTTGGATCCGTCCAGATGGCTGCGGAAGGTCACGGCCTCCTCTGTCACCTTGGAGATTCCGGACAGGGACATGACCTGAAATCCGCCGCTGTCAGTCAGGATCGGCTTCTCCCAGCGCATGAACCTGTGAAGCCCGCCCAGACGCCGGACCCGCTCGGCGGTGGGGCGCAGCATCAGGTGATAGGTGTTGCCCAGCAGGATATCCGCGCCGGTCTGGGCGACCTGATCGACGGTCAGGGCCTTGACGGTGCCGGCGGTGCCGACGGGCATGAAGGCCGGGGTGCGGATATCTCCCCGCGGCGTCTGCAGCACGCCGGTCCGGGCGGCGCCATCTGTCGCATTCAGCTGGAAGGGAAAGGCGCTCATGACCGGAGCTGGCCCGTGTCTGCCGCCGGCCACCACAGTCCCGTATCTCCGTAGCTGTAGAACCGATATCCGGAGGCCACGGCATGGGCATAGGCGTGGCGGACCCGGTCCTGTCCGGCAAAGGCTGACAGCAGCATCAGCAGCGTGGAGCGGGGCAGGTGAAAATTGGTCATCAGCCCGTCGATGGCCCGCAGGCGACGACCCGGGCGCAGGAAGATGTCGGTGCTGCCGCTGAAGGGATGGATCCGGCCTTCGGCGTCGCAGGCCGTTTCCAGCAGCCGGGTGGAGGTTGTCCCCACGGCGATGATCCGTCCACCGGCTTCCCGGACCGCGTTCAGCTGATCGGCGGTCTGCGGGCTGACCTCGCCCCGCTCCGCATGCATCCTGTGGTCTTCGATCCGGTCGGCCTTCACCGGCAGGAAGGTGCCGGCCCCCACATGCAGGGTCACGAAGGCGCGACCGATGCCCCGCTGATCGAGGGTCTCCAGCAGACGATCGGTGAAGTGCAGCCCGGCCGTCGGTGCGGCCACCGAGCCGTCCTGTCGGGCATAGACGGTCTGGTAGTCCCGTTGGTCCCGCTCGTCTTCTGCCCGGCGCTGGGCAATGTAGGGGGGCAGGGGCATGACACCGGCCGCACGGATCGCCCTGTCGAGGTCGTCCCCGGCAAGATCAAACTGCAGGGTCACCTCGCCGTCCGCGGACTTCCCCCGCACGGTGGCCTGCAGCCGCGGGCCCGAAACCGTCGCGCCGCGACGGTCGCCGAAGGACAGCCGGTCGCCCGGGCGGACCCGCTTTCCCGGTTTCATCAGGCAGGTCCAGCTGTCCGGCGAGGTCCGTTCGAGCAGGATGGCTTCCACCGGCACGACCGACCCGTCCCGGGATCGCTCGCCGAACAGCCGCGCCGGGATCACCCGGGTGTCGTTGAAGACCAGGACGTCGCCCGGACGGAGCAGGTCGGGCAGGGCATCGACCCTGCGATCCTCGAGCCCGTCCGGCGTCACGTGAAGCAGGCGCGCGTGATCACGCGGCTCCGCCGGACGCAGGGCGATCAGCGCATCCGGCAGGTCGAAATCGAAGTCTGCGAGGGTCAGGGGTTCGGACAAGGGCCTGTCCGCGGGCAGGATCAGCGATCGGCCGCGATCTTGGCGCTGACGATCCGGCCCGGGTTCGGCGGCGGCTCGCCCTTGGGCAGGCTGTCCACGGCTTCCATGCCTTCGGTCACCTCGCCCCAGACCGTGTACTGACCGTCCAGGAACGTGGCGTCGTCGAAGCAGATGAAGAATTGGCTGTTTGCCGAATCCGGGTGCGGCGTGCGGGCCATGGAGCAGACGCCCCGGACGTGGCGGGCCTTGGAGAATTCGGCCTTCAGGTTGGGCTTGGACGAGCCGCTGCGGCCGGTGCCGGTGGGATCGCCGCCCTGGGCCATGAAGCCCGGAATCACCCGGTGGAACACGACGTCGTTGTAGAACCCTTCGCGGACCAGTTCCTTGATCCGGGCCACGTGTCCCGGTGCCAGGTCCGGACGAAGGCGGATGACCACCTCTCCGGTCTCCAGGGTCAGGATCAGGGTGTTCTCAAGGTCTTCAGACATGTGCGCGCTCGCCACGGAAACAGGTTTGCGGCGTTCTAGCCTCTGTCCGCGCAGACCGCCAGTCATTACAGACGGAATTGTCAGGGTAAGATTAAACGGCCTGTTAACCTCGTTCCCGGCAAATATTGCCCATGGCTGTCCATCATATCGCCGCTGCCCTGACCGTTGTCGAACAGGCCGTGAAGACGGCGTCTGACGCGACCGGGGTCAATTTCGACTTCCTGATGCGGACGGCGCAACGGGAAAGCGGCTTCGACGCCTCTGCCAAGGCCCAGACCTCCAGCGCCGCGGGACTGTTCCAGTTCACGGAGCAGACCTGGCTGAAGACGCTGAAGCGTCACGGCTCGGCCCACGGTTATGCCCGATATGCCGATCTGATCCGTGAGACTTCGGACGGAAGGTTCTACGTCGCAGGCGACGATGCCCGTCGCACCGTGATGGATCTGCGCCTCGACGCCCATGCCTCCGCCGTGATGGCGGGGGAACTGGCGGGGGAGCACGCGGCCTACCTTCGTGGACGCACGGGACGCGAACCCACCGGCGGTGAACTTTATGCCGCCCACTTCCTGGGACCGCAGGGCTCGGCCCGGCTGATCGAGGCGCGGGGCGCGCAACCGGAAGCCACGGCGGCCAGTCTGTTTCCCGATGCAGCCGCGGCCAACCGGAACGTGTTCTTCGCCAAGGGGCGGGCCATCAGCGTGGCGGAGCTCTACCAGAACCTCACCCATGTGGAATCCGGCCCGGTGGTGGCGCCGCAGGTCCCGGTCCGCGATACCAGCGCCGGAGCCTTCGCCACCTATGCCAGTGCCGCCCGCAATGAACATCTGCGGGAGCAACAGACCCTGGTGAACTTCATCCTGAACAGCGGGGCGGAGCGGTCGCCGGTCGGCTCGGTGTTTTCCACCGAGCTCATCGAGCTGATGGCCAAGGACCGGCGCTGACCGCGGGTCCGCTAGCCGGCCACAACGGCTCCCGAAGCTTCGAGGTCCGCGACCTGCTGCGGCGTCAGCCCCAGTCCCGCCAGCACCGTCCGGGTATGCTGGCCCTTGCGCGGGGCGGCACCCTTGACCGCGTCCTCCGCACCGGGGAAACGGACAGGGTTGGCGGGTGACAGATGCTGGCCGCCCTCGCCATCCTCCATCGGAACAAAGCAACCGGCCGCCAGAGCCTGGGGGTCGCGGGTGACCTCGAGGGCCGATAGGATCGGTGACCAGACGACATCCTCCGCGTCCAGCCGCCGCGCGGCCTCGTCAAAGGTCAGAGCGCCGAATCCCGCGTCCAGCTCTGCCACAAGGGCGGGGCCGTTCTGCTTGCGCGCCCGGGCACCGGTGAAGCGGGGATCCTCGATCAGGTCCGGCCGTCCGGCGGCACGGGCGATCCGCGGCCAGTCTCCCGATCCCTGACGGGGCAACAGGCAGATCCACTTGCCCTCGACACTGCGGAAGAAGTTGTTGAGCGGGTTCACGGCCTCGGCCCGGGGACGGTTCGAGGCCACCCGGCCGAATCGCAGGGCGATGGCCATGTCGGATCCGACCGAATAGACCCCTGAGCGGAGGAGGGAGGTCTCCACCAGCCGTCCGCGACCGGTCGTCGTCCGTTCGACCACGGCGGCCAGGATGGCGGCCACGGTGGCGAGGGAGCAGGTGTGGTCTCCGGCTGCGGTCCGCAGGGGAAAGGGCTCTGAGCCCTTGGGAATCGTCAGGGCCGCGACGCCCGAACGGGCCCAGAAGGCTGCAAGGTCGAAGCCGGGCTTGTCAGCCTCGGCCCCCTCGAGGCCGTAGCCGGTCACGCTGGCCATGATCAGGCGGGGGTTGCGCGCCGAGACGGTGGTCCAGTCAAGGCCGGCGCGGGAGAGGGCACCCGGGCGCAGGTTTGTCAGGAAGACATCGGCCGTGTCGAGCAGGCGCAGGGCGATGTCCCGCCCCTCCGGCTTCGCAATGTCAAGAACGATGCCCTGCTTTCCCCGGTTGTCGAGGTCGAACACGGGATTGCCGGCAGTATCGGCACCTATGGTGTCAAAGAACTGACGGATCGGATCTCCGCCGGGGGCTTCGATCTTGATGACCTCGGCCCCCCAGTCGGAGAGCATGCCGCCTGCACCTGGCGCGGCAATATAGGTTGCCAGTTCAATTACCTTAAGTCCGTCAAGCAATGCCACGTTCGTCCATCCGATTTCTAGAACTTGACTGAATTTCAACGTGATCCAGGGCGTATTGCCGCAATTGGTCGGTTGATTGGTAAAGTCCTGTTAAGCGTGTTTAGCGATACTGCAGGCTGAAACCGTCTGCAAATCACGGCCACAATGCCTATGACCCAGTCCGCCGCAAGCCCGCCGATCTTCACGCCGTCGGATATCCGTGCTCTGGTTCGCGGGCCGACGGACGACGAACGCGCCTCGGTCGCCCTCAAGCTCTGCAAGAAGATGGACGTGGAGCTGTCCAAGGCCGATCGAGCTGCGGCCAACGAAATCCTGCGGGTCATGGCCGGTGATGCGGCAGAACTGGTGCGCCGGGCCCTGGCCGTCACCCTGCGGGCCTCCGACGTCCTGCCAAGGGACGTGGCCCTCCGGCTGGCGGAGGATGTGGAGTCCATCGCCACCCCGATCCTGTCCTTTTCGCCGGTCTTCAGCGATGCGGATCTCGCGGAGATCGTCCGCCGGGCCGATCCGTCCCGTCAGGTGGCTGTCGCCACGCGAGCGACCCTTTCGGAAGATGTGACCGACGCCCTTGCGGAATGCGGCTGCGAGGAGGCCGTGGCGACCGCCGCGGGCAATCCCGGCGCCGCCTTCTCCGAGGCAGGGCTGGTCATCAGCCTCGATCGCTTCCGCGAGAGCCAGAGGGTCACCCGGGCCGTTGCCTATCGCGACGCGCTTCCAGCCGCCGTCACCGAGAAGCTGATGCATCTCGTCACCGAGGACGTCCGCCGGGTGCTTCAGGCGCGCCATGGGCTCAGTGCCCCTCAGGCTGCGGCCCTGTCCACCGGTGCCCAGGAGCGTGCCACAGTGGATATCCTGGACGAGATCGCGGCTGCGCCGGACATGGAGGCGTTCGTCCGTCACCTGCACAAGCAGAACCGTCTGTCCTCGTCGCTGCTCCTGCGGGCGGCGACCAGCGGCTACATGCGCTTTGTGGAGCATGGCCTCGCAGTGCTCGCCGCCGTGCCGCATCATCGGGCCTGGCTTCTCATCCATGACGCGGGAGGGTTGGGCTTCAAGGCCATCTTCGAGCGTGCCGGTCTGCCTCAGCGGCTGTTCACGGCGTTCCGCATCGCCCTCGACACGTTCCATGCCATGGCCGAGGACGGCAAGGCCCTCGATCCTGCGACCTTCCAGGCGCGGCTGCTTGAGCGGTTCCTGACCCAGGCCCACGGGGCACCGCGGGAGGATCTCGATTACCTGCTGGACCGTCTGGACCAACTCAATACCCGGCGGAACGATCAGCCCGTCCCCCTGGTCGGCGCGGCTTGAGCGCCGAAGCAGACATCGGCAATCTACGGCTTTTCACGACGGGGAGGAGTGCTAGGCTGGAGGCATGACCCAGTCTGCATCCCCCCCCGCACCGCGCCTGTCCGCCACCATCCTTCTGGTTCGGGACCAACCCTCCTTCGAAGTCCTGATGGTCAAGCGGCACCATCAGATCGATTTCGCCTCCGGTGCCCTGGTGTTTCCGGGCGGCAAGACCGAATCATCTGACGGGGACGAGGCGTGGGCTGACCGGGTTCTGGGCTGGGACCAGTACGATCTCGCGGAACGCACCCTGCGCATCGCCGCGATCCGGGAGGCCTATGAGGAGGCCGGCATCCTGATGGCCCGCACGGCCGATGGTGCGATCTGGGCCGGGGCTCACGAGGCGGTCGAGGCCCGCAGCGCCGTGGCCCGGGGAGAGGCGTCGTTCTATGATCTGGTGGGAGACTTCGGGCTCAAGCTCGACCTGCCGTCACTGACGCCGTTTGCCCGCTGGATCACGCCTGTGATGATGCCCAAGCGCTTCGATACCCACTTCTTCCTCGCGGCTGCGCCCGCCGACCAACTGGCGGTCTGCGACGGACACGAGACGGTGGATGCAGAATGGATCGAGCCCGGTGCGGCGCTGGCCCTGGCGGCGGACGGACGCCGGACGATCATCTTCCCGACCCGCATGAACCTGAAGCTGCTGGCGGAGAGTGCGAACTCGGCGGAGGCGACGACCGCGGCCCTGGGGAGACCTGGCGTGGTGGTCACGCCCTGGGTTGAGACGCGGCCAACGGGTCAGGTGCTGGTTATTCCCCCGGACGCCGGTTACGGGGCGGTGGAAGAGGACCTGGCGTCCGTCGGCACATAGGCGCTGACCCGGGCTTCGAGTTCCGACGCCAGGGCCTTCCCCACCGGGTGATCGGAGTCGCGGATATTGTCCCGGACGATGGCCCGGATGGCGTCGATATGGGCGTCGATCAGCACGAGGGGCAGGGACGGGCGCTGCTCCTTCTCGTTCATCAGCTTGCAGAGCGAACCGGCCACCCGGGTGATGAGCGGGAATTCGTAGGTTCCCCCAAGACCCTTCAGGTCATGGGCGTGGACATAGAGTTGGTCGGCCGTCTCGCCGGACATGCCGCGGGCGGTGATCGCCGCACGGGCGGCTTCCAGCTTGTCAATCTCGTCATTCAACCACTGTCCGAAATTCGCGGACAGGCCCTTCAGGGCCGCCTCGGCCTTGGCCAGGGCGTCCGGCGTCAGCACACCGAGCTTGGGAGCCACCCGCGCCTTGAGCAGATTCGGCGGGACAATCGTCTGCGGCGGGGGTGTCTGATCTTTCACGTCGGCCGTCCTCTAAACCAGAATCGCGCGTCTTACGTGGATTGTGCCGTTTTGCGGCAATATCGCGACTCGTCAACTGTAACAGGTTGTCTCCCGTTAAGTTTAAGAAGTTGTAAGCGTCAGTAAACGTTGTTCCGGGGCGATCCCGGAGGGACGTCAGGCGGAGAATTGCTCCGCGAGAACCCGCTCTTCCAGGCTGCGACCGGCATCGAACAGCATGGTCAGGTTCAGATCCCGGTTCTCGGAAATGTGGACCTCACGCACGTCGCGGACCTCGAAATTGTCCGCCACCGCGCTGACCGGGCGCTTGTCGGCCTCCATCACCTCCACGGTCACCCGGGCGTTGTGGGGCAGAAGCGCCCCCCGCCAGCGCCGGGGACGGAAGGCGCTGATCGGTGTCAGGGCCAGCACCTGGGCGGTAAGGGGTATGATCGGTCCGTGGGCGGACAGGTTGTAGGCTGTGGAGCCTGCCGGCGTTGCCACCAGCACCCCGTCGCAGACGAGTTCTTCCATACGCACGGTGCCGTCGATGGACACGCGCAGTTTGGCCGTCTGCCGGGCCTGGCGCAGCATCGAAACCTCGTTGATCGCAAGCGCCCGGTGATTGCGACGCTGAGCGTCGATCACGGTCATGGAGAGGGGATGGATCACGGCCCGCTCCGCCGAATTGATCCGTTCCAGCAGCCCGTCCTCGACGTAGTCGTTCATCAGGAAGCCGAGGGATCCCCGGTTCATGCCGTAGATGGGGCGGGGTGCGTAGAGGGTCCGGTGCAGGGTTTCCAGCATGAAGCCGTCCCCGCCCAGCGCCACGACGACCTGCGCGTCGTCGATGGGGTGATTGCCGTAGATCGCCGTCAGGCGCTCCTGCGCCTCGATCGCTTCCGGGCGATCGCTGGAGGTGAAGGAGAGGCGGTGGATACGAGGCGACTGATTCACGCGGCAAGACCTTCTGCACAGGACCGCAGCAAGCGAGTTCGTCGGTCCCGCGTCAAGGCTAACCCTCGCGTCAGACTGCGGGTCGCATCAGGCGCGCGACCCTTTCACGGAAGATCCGGGCCGCACTCTCCGGTGGTTCCGAGAAGGCGGCGATCACATCTCCCTGGGTCGCAGGACTGGTGATGATCCGGCGCCCCATCAGGTCCGTGATCAGTCTCTGCAGGGTGGGGAACACGCTGCGGTCGATCCCGACCGTTGCGCAGGCGAGGGCCAGGAGATCGGCCCGACCGCTTTCGATCGCAGCATCGATGGCATCGCGGGAGAACCCGCTCAAGCGGGCAAGGGAGGCCTTGAACAGGGACAGCTTGCCCTCCCGAAGGGCGCGCAGCAGATATCCCGGGCGTAGCTGACCGGCGGCGTCCAGCTTGCTGATCAGCTGTTGTTCGAGGTCCAGTTCGGATTGGCTGGGGACGTCCGGTGTCTGGCGCGGGGTCTGATCCTCGCCGGCACGCTGATCACGGACCACGGCGGCGATGATCTCGCGCAGCTTGTCCTCGTCGATCCGGTACCGGGCCACGATGGCGCTCCGCAGGGTCTCCCCGACCCAGGCATAGAGCGCATAGGCCAGGTCCACGGTCAGCTTCGGGTGCCGCACGAGTGACGAGCGCAGGGCCGCCAGCCGGCGCGAGGCGGCGACCATCCGGGTGAGCTGGGCGATCCCCACTTCGGCGGTCTGATTGTCGGCGAGGGCGGCCATGACGAGGGGCTGGCTTTCCTCGATGATGGCGTCGACCACCCGGCTCGGCAGGTCCGGACGACGGGCGACCTCGATCTGGTGTTCCAGCGTCGCCTCGATCAGGACCCGCAGCAGGTCGTTCTCCGTCAGGACGGGGGAGGTGGCGATCACCGGGCGCGCAATCTCGATCTCGTCCAGTGCCAGGATGGTGACGAGGCCGTGCGGTGCCCAGCTGGCGCTGCTCAGACGCTCGGCGAGGCGACGGCGCAGGTCCCGTTCCGCCGAGGCGATCAGGTTGAGGAAAATGTCCTGCAGCAGACCGTTGATCTCGGCGCGACTGGACAGGGGCTCACCCGCCCGGTTGGCCCGGTCGCACAGATCGACGACGCCCATCAGCAAGCGCTCGCGATCACCCATGGTGCGGGGCGCGGTGAGCGACGGCAGCTCGTCAAGAAAGGCCTGTGCAGCGGTCATTGAGTCCCGAAGCCGGTGAACACGCGAAACGTATAGCCACATAGTGTGACGCGCGCCTGTGAAAAGGAGTTTAACCGGACGAAACGCGAGGTCGCGGAATGCCTGTCGTCTTGACGGCGGCGCCCTGCGGCGCGACGGTCTCGCCGGTGACCGCCACAGGGCGGCGGCAATGCGGGAGAACGGCCATGGCGGATGGATCATTGACCGGGGTCCGGTCCCTCAAGGGACAGGTTTCGGAAGCGGAATGGACGGCGCGGGTGGAGCTGGCGGCCTTGTACCGGCTGGTGGCCCTGCACGGATGGGATGACGCCATCTTCACGCACATTTCCATGCGCGTGCCGGGGCCCGAGCATCACTTCCTGATCAACCCCTATGGCCTGTTCTTCGACGAGATGACGGCCTCAGCCCTCGTCAAGGTCGATCTGGACGGCAACATCGTGCAGGAGACGCCCTACTTCATCAATCCGGCGGGTTTCACCATCCACTCGGCGATCCATGCCGCGCGGGAGGACGCCCTGTGCGTCATGCACCTTCACACCGATGCCGGTGTCGGCGTCTCGGCGCAGAAGGACGGCCTGCTGCCGATCAGCCAGAACGCCCTGCTGGTGGCCAAGAGCCTCGCATATCATGATTACGAGGGCGTCGCCCTGAACCTGGACGAGCGGGAACGCATCGTCGCCGATCTCGGGGACAAGCCGCTGCTGCTCCTGCGGAACCACGGCACTCTTTCAGCCGGGCCCACCGCGGCGGCCACCTGGCTGCAGATGTTCTTCCTCGAGCGGGCCTGCGCCCAGCAGGTGGCGGCCCTCAGCGGCGGCCGGGATCACGTCCTGATCGCGCCGGCCGACGCCCAGACCGAGGCGGCAAAGCAGTCGGGCGCCGGCGGAATCGGGTCGGTGGGCAAGCTGGCCTGGCCGGGCTTCCTGCGGAAGCTGGACCGCCATCTGCCCGGCTACGAACAATAGACATCCCCGTGCGGGCCGCAGGCGTCAGGAGGCCCTGAACGTGGGGCCGATCCCGGCCTCTGTGGCTGCGCGGGCCTGGGCGTCCCTGGCCCGCTGAAAGCCCTCCCGGCCCTGCAGTCGCGTCCAGTAGGCGGCGACAGGTTCCGGGAAGGCCTCGGAAAGGCCGAGGGACTGGGCCAGAAGCAGGGCGTATCCCACGGATATGTCCGCGCCGGTGAACCGGTCCGCGCACAGCCAGTCCCGGCCCGCGAGTGCCCGCTCCACCCCGCGAAGTCGGGCCAGGAACCATTTGCGGTAGTCCTCCGCGACCTGGGGCTGGCGACGGTCGTGGGGTTCGAGCCGGGTATAGCGAAGCACGAGGGTCTGGGGAAAGGTGAGGGTCGCCTCTCCGAAGTGCAGGTAGTTCAGATACCGACCGAACTCCGGATGGTCCGTCGCCACGGCCAGTTGGCCCGCTCCGTAGCGCACGGCGACATACTCGACGATGGCGGATGACTCCGTCATTTCCGTCTCGCCGTCGAAGAAGGCCGGGATGGTGCCGAGGGGATTGATGTCCAGATAGGCCCGGGACAGGACGCGGGGCGGAAAGGGGAGCAGATGCAACTCGTAGGCAACGCCCACCTCCTCGAGGGCCCACAGGGGCCGGAACGAGCGGGCATCGATACAATGGTAAAGTCGGATCATGGGGGCACCTTCCAGTCGCGGGCGAGTGTGCGGTCCGGGGCGGAGGCCCGCAAGCCCCGGTCCGTCGGCTGCCTTTGCCCAAGAAACGGGCAGTCTGCGATCAGAGCGCTCATGGGATCGTCACCCGCGTGGGGGGAGGCGGGTGAAAGCAGGGGCGAGGTGGTCGCCCGGCGCGGGCCGCGCAAGGTCACGCAGGGACCGGGAATGGCATGACACCTTTCGACGAGATGCACGGTGACAGCCCTGATGGCATCAGGGCCCTGTATGGCAAGGTCAAGCTCTGGCTGGAGCAGACGCCGCCGGAGACGCTGGCCGCCCGCCGCGCCCAGGCGGAGCTGTTCTTCCGCCGGATCGGCATCACCTTCGCCGTCTACGGGGAGGCCGATGCCGCAGAGCGTCTGATCCCCTTCGACATCATCCCCCGGATCATCTCTCGCTCCGAATGGGGGCTCCTGGAGCGCGGGCTGAAGCAGCGGGTGCAGACCCTGAATGCCTTCCTGTCGGACATCTACGGGAGCCAGGAGTGCCTCAAGGCCGGCATCATTCCGCCGGACCTGATCTTCTCCAATCCCCAGTACCGCCTGGAAATGGCGGGCATGCCCGCGCCACACGGGGTGTGGGTGCACATTGCCGGCGTCGACATCGTCCGCACGGGAGAGCGGGCCTTCCACGTGCTTGAGGACAATGCGCGAACCCCGTCGGGGGTGTCGTACATGCTCGAGAACCGGGAGGTGATGATGCGTCTCGCCCCCGAGCTGTTCGCCAACCACCATGTGGCCCCGGTGGAAACCTATACCGACGCCCTGCTGGCCACCCTGCGGTCCGTGGCGCCCCGCGGCGCGGACGGGGAGCCGACCCTCGTGCTCCTGACCCCCGGCCGGTACAATTCCGCTTTCTACGAGCACTCCTTCCTGGCCGACAAGCTTGGCATCGAACTGGTGGAGGGGTCCGACCTGTTTGTCCGGGACGACCGGGTCTACATGCGGACCACGGACGGCCCCCAGCGGGTGGACGTGATCTATCGCCGGCTGGACGACGATTTCATCGATCCCCTGGTGTTCAACCCGGACTCCATGCTCGGCGTGGCCGGGTTGATGAGCGCCTATGCCGCGGGGAATGTCACCCTCGCCAATGCCGTGGGCACCGGCGTGTCCGACGACAAGGCGGTCTACAGCTACATGCCGGACCTGGTGCGGTTCTATACCGGTGACGAGCCGATCCTGCAGAATGTGGAGACCTGGCGCTGCCGCGAGGCACCGGCCCTGTCCTACGTCCTCGATCACCTGCCGGATCTCGTCGTCAAGGAAGTGGGGGGCTCGGGCGGATACGGCATGCTGATCGGCCCGACCGCCAGCAAGGCGGAGATCTCGGCGTTCCGGACCAAGCTGATCCATGCCCCCGAGCAGTTCATCGCCCAGCCGACCCTCGCCCTTTCGACCTGCCCGACCTTTGTCAACCAGGGGGTGGCCCCGCGGCACGTGGACCTGCGGCCGTTCGTCCTGACGGGCGCCGATGCCGTCCGCATCACGCCGGGCGGCCTCTCGCGGGTCGCCTTGCGGGAAGGATCCCTGGTGGTGAATTCCAGCCAGGGGGGCGGGACCAAGGACACGTGGGTGCTGGATGACTGAGCCGAGGAGGTCGCGCCATGCTGTCCCGCACCGCTGACAATCTGTACTGGACGGCCCGCTACGTGGAACGGGCCGACTTCCTCGCGCGGGTGATCGATTCCGCCCACCGTCTCGAAGCCCTGCCGGCGAGCTGGTCCGGGGCCAGTACCGAATGGGAAAGCGCCATTGCCACCTCCGGGGCCGCACCGGGGTTCTACGAGCGCTATGGCGACGCCAACGAGCGCACGGTCTGCGACTATCTGGTGTTCAATCCGGACAATCCGTCGTCGATCCGGTCCTGCATCAACACCGCCCGCTCCAATGTCCGCGCCGTCCGCACCGCTCTGACCAGCGAGACCTGGGAGGCCCTGAACACCGCGTGGAACGAGCTGAACGCCGTCGATCCCAACATGTCGCCGGAGGAGCTGAGCCGCTTCCTCGAGTGGGTGAAGGGCGTGGCGCTGGTGTTCGACGGCTCGGCCCGGCGGACCATGCTGCGCAACGACGCCTACTGGTTCATGCGCCTGGGCGGGGCGATGGAGCGGGCGGACAACACGGCCCGCATCCTCGACGTGAAATACCATCTGCTTCTGCCCGCCACGGAGATCGTGGGCGGCGGCCTCGACTATTTCCAGTGGACCACGATCCTGCGGGAAGTGTCGGCCCTGACGGCCTATCGCTGGGTCTACAAGGAAAACCTCAAGCCGTGGTTGGTGGCGGACCTGCTGATCCTGAACCGGCAGATGCCCCGGTCGATGGCCAGCTGCTATGACGTGATCAGCCGTCACCTCGACCTGCTGGGAGACCTCTACGGTCGTCGGGGACCGTCACAGAAGCTGGCCCGGGGCACCCTGGCCCGGCTGACGGGGCTTCGCATCGACGATGTCTTCCAGACGGGACTGCATGAATTCATTGCCCACTTCCTTGTGGACCACGAGAAGCTGGGCGTTGCCATCACCGACCAGTACCTGACCTGAAGCCGACCTCCGAAGAGCTCCATGCGGATCCGCATCCATCACACCACGCAGTACGCCTATGACCGCCCGATCACGTCTGCGGTGCAGGTGCTCCGGATGACGCCGCGTCCCAACGACGCCCAGCATATCGCCCGGTGGCGCGTGGAGACGGACGTGGACGGCCGCCTGAAGGCCGGCGAGGACAGCCTCGGAAACCTGACCCACACCCTCTATGTGGATGGCCCGGTCCAGAGGCTGAGGCTCATGGTGTCGGGGGAGGTGGAGACCCAGGACACGGGCGGGGTCCTGCGTGGGGGCGTCGAGCGGTTTGCCCCCGAGGTCTTCCTGCGGGAGACCCGACTGACCACGGCCGACGGGGCGCTGCGGGACTATGCCCGCCAGGTGGCCGGAGCCACCTCGGACCGGTTGCAGCTGCTGCACGATCTGCTGGCCGCCGTTCACCGGGACGTCACCTTCTGCACCGACGCGACGGACTCCGCGAGCTCGGCGGCCCAGTCCTTCTCCCAGGGGCGGGGGGTGTGCCAGGACCTTGCCCACATCTTCATCGGGGTTGCCCGGTTCCTGTCGATTCCCGCCCGCTACGTGTCCGGGCATCTCGTCCGTGACGACGGGGTTGTCGAGCAGGAGGCGGCCCATGCCTGGGCCGAAGCCCATGTGCCGGGTCTCGGCTGGGTGGGGTTCGATCCGGCCAACGGAGCCTGCCCCTCTGAGTCCCACGTCCGGGTGGCGATGGCACTCGACTATCTGGGCGCTGCACCTGTGCGGGGCAGCCGGTTCGGCGGGGGACGCGAGGAAATGGAGGTCCGCCTCAGCGTCACGGCCGAGCCCGGTCTCCGCAACCAGTAGACCCCGCCTGCTCGTCAGGCTGCGGCGATTGGTCCCTGCCCTGAGGACGATCCGTCACAGGGAGGGCGTCATTCCACCCGGCTAGGTTTCCGCGATCCGGAGAGGGGGGCGCGGACATGGGGCCTTTGGAACGGTGGATATCCGCAGGGCTGGTGGCCGGCCTGTCGCTGGCCTGCGTTCCATCCGCGGACGCCGGGGCCTGGCCGGCAAC
>CAIQUG010000176.1 GCA_903874895.1 uncultured Caulobacterales bacterium
ATGGATGCGGGAGGCCGGCGCGAACCAGACATCGGTATGTGCCTTGCGGCGGAACAGACGGGCGCCGAAGGTGGCAAACTTCAGGAGGACGAGGGCCCCGAACACCTCCATCGCCACCTTGCCGGGCCGGATGTGATCCACCCGCAGGGTCGGGACATGCAGGTTCGGCAGCTCCAGATGCGGCAGGTGCAGGCCGCCGCCTTCTGCATGGACCACCGCCGTGCCGTTTCCGGGGGGCGGGGCCGCCGCCGCGTGGGTCTCGTGCAGATGATGCTGCTCCGCAGCGATCACCTCGAGCAGGAACAGGGCCCCGATGCCGAACACCGCGGGATGCTCCTTCGCCACATGGGCGATGGTCTCGAGGATCGCCCGACCGGAATGGGAATGCTCCTGCATCCGGGCCGTGTAGGTCGTGTGGGCCAGAGCGAGGGCCTTGCCCACGTCGGTACTGGCCATCGAGCCCAGTCGTTCAAACATACCAGCCATGGGCGAACACTTTCGAGAATGGTTAATGCGATAATTAACCGAAAATCGTGCGTCGTGCGAAGGGATTCGTTTTTCCGGCTAACTCTGGGCTATCAGGGTGACTGCGGCGCAACGGTGCGTCAGCGGAATGAGCGGGTGGCATATGAGCGGACAGACGCGCAAGGGCGGCGGGGCGATGGCCGCAAGGCTGGCCCTGATCCGGAAGATTCACGGCTATGTGGGTCTGTTCATCGCCCCCAGCGTGGTGTTCTTCGCCCTCACCGGGGCCTTCCAGCTCTACGGGCTGCACGAGGCCAAGGGGGCCTATCATCCCCCGGCCATCCTCGAGAAGCTGGGCAATCTGCACAAGGACCAGCGATTCGGCCTGTCCGAGCACCGGGGTGGGCCGGATGCGGATCATGGGGACGCGGACCATGCCGATGCCGATCATGACCACGACGCCCGGCCCTCCGCCAAGCCTGATGCAAAGCCTCTGGCCACGGCCCCGGCCAGGGCGGAGGCGGCCCCGCCGTTCCGCGAGGCTGCCCTGAAGGCCCTGTTCCTGATCGTGGCCACCGGGCTGACCCTGTCGACCCTTCTGGGAGTCTGGATGGCGCTCCTGCCCCATCGCCGGAACCTGCTGGCCGTGTCGCTGCTGATCGCGGGCGTGATCCTGCCGGCGGCGCTCGCCCTGTTCTAGGGTCGGCACCGATGGTCGTGACAGACGAAGTCCTGCACCGCCCGCTGGTCGGTCAACCGGGAGGGCGGTCGCAGCTGAACACGCCGGTGCTGGTGGTGGACCTGCCGGCGCTGGATCGCAACATCGCGCGGATGGCGGCCTTTGCCGCCGCGGCCGGGCTGAAGCTGCGGCCCCACGCCAAGACCCACAAGTCCCCGGACATCGCCCGCCGCCAGATCGCGGCGGGGGCCGTGGGGCAATGCTGCGCCAAGCTGGGAGAGGCCGAGGCCCTGGCAGCCCATGGGGTGGGGGCTGGTCTGCTGATCACCTCGCCGGTGGTGGCCGTCCCCGCCGTCGCCCGGCTGGCGGCCCTGAACCGTGTCACGGACGGGCTGATGTGCGTCGTCGACCATCCGGACAACGCCCGGGCGCACGGCGCGGCGGCCGAGGCGGCGGGCAAGCCCCTGCAGGTGCTGATCGACATCGACCCCGGCATCCATCGCACGGGGGTGGCCTCCGTGGAGGCTGCGGTGGCCCTGTGGCAGGTGATCGCGCAGACGCCGGGTCTGGTCTATGCCGGGGTGCAGTTCTACTGCGGCTCCCATCAGCACATTCCGGTCCTGGCCGAGCGTCGCACGGCCATGGGGGAGCGGGCGGACTATCTGCGCCGGGTCATCGACGCCCTCACCGGCGCGGGGGGCGCTCCGGCCATCATCACCGGCGGCGGCACCGGCACCCATCGCATCGACGCCACGCTGGGTGTGTTCACCGAGCTGCAGGTGGGCTCCTACGTCTTCATGGACCGCCAGTATCTGGACTGCGAGTTCGGTCTGGACGACCCGTACGAGACCGCCCTGATGGTGGACTCCCGGGTGGTCAGCAGCAATTCGCCGGGCCTGGTCACCCTGGATGCCGGACTGAAATCCTTCGCCACCGAGGCCGGGCCGCCCGTGGTGCTGGCGGGGGCCCCCGATGGCTGCATCTACCGCTTCATGGGGGACGAGCACGGGGCGCTGATCCGCAAGGCCGGAGACCTGCCGCCGCTGGGGTCCCTCGTGACCCTCGGTGCGCCGCACTGCGACCCCACGGTCAATCTCTATGACACCTACCATGTGATCTCGGGCGACACGGTGGTGGACCTCTGGCCCGTCGCCGGTCGGGGACGATCAAGATGAGTTCAGGGTCTGAGGGGGCCGCCCGTCCCAGTCCGCGAAAAGTTCTGGGACCATGGCAGGCGGCCACGGTGGTGGTGGGCATGGTGGTGGGGGCGGGCATCTTCCGCTCCGCCTCCGGCGTGGCCCAGATGCTGGACAGCGGTCCCATGCTGCTGATCGCCTGGGCCGTGGGCGGCCTGTTCGCCCTGGCGGGGGCCTTCACCTATGCGGAACTGGCGACCAGCTTCCCCCATCCCGGCGGCGACTACCGCTTCCTGCGGGAGGCCTTCGGACCCGGCGCGGCCTTCCTGTTCGCGTGGTCGCGGTTCTCGGTGATCTTCACGGCCTCCGGGGCCCTGCTGGCCTTTGTGGCGGCCGATTATCTGGCGCAGATCGTGCCCCTGAGCGAACCAGGCAAGGCCGGCGTGGCGGCCCTGGCCGTGGTGATGCTGACGGCCGTGAACCTGCGGGGCCTGCGCTTCGGCGCGGGGGGGCAGGCGGTGCTGGTGACCCTGGACATCCTGGCCCTTCTCTCCCTCGGGGCGGCAGCAGTCTGGCTGATCGCCCACGGAACCCCGTCCCTGACCCCGATGATGACCGCGGCGGCCAAGGCCGGAGCCATGCAGCCCCTCTCACCGGCGGCGCTGGGCCGGTTCGGCGCGGCCATGGTGTTCATCATGCTGGCCTATGGGGGCTTCAACGACGCGGCCACCCTGTCGGCGGAGGTGAAGGGCCCCCGGGACATGACCCGGGCCATGGTGGGCGGCATGGGGCTGGTGACCCTGCTCTACCTGCTGGCCAACTGGGCCTATCTGCGGGGCCTGGGGCTGGCTGGCCTTGCCAAGTCCGATGCACCGGCGGCGGACCTGATGCGCCTGGCCTTCGGGCCGGCGGGGCAGGTGGCCATGGTGGTGTTCGTCTGCACGGCGGCGCTGGCGGTGCTGAACGCCCTCGTCATCGTCGGCGGGCGGACCCTCTATGCCGCCGCGTCGGACGAGCCGGCCCTGGCCCGGCTCGCGGAATGGGACGAGGGCCGGGGCGTGCCGCGCATGGCCATCTGGACCCAGACCGGCATGACACTGCTGCTGATCGGCTGGGGGGCCGTCACCGGGCGGGGGTTCTCCGCCATGGTGGACTTCCTGTCGCCGGTGTTCTGGCTGTTCCTCACCCTGACCGGGGTCGCCCTGGTGGTGCTGCGGCGCTCCCGGCCGGATGTGGCGCGGCCCTACCGCGTGCCCCTGTTCCCGTTCACGCCGCTGGCCTTTGCCGCGGGATCGGCGGCGGTGCTGATGTCCAGCATCGGCTATGTGGGGCTGATCGGCTGCGGGCTCAGCTTCGGCATGCTGGCCCTGGGCCTCGTGCTGCGGGCCGGCCTGCGGAGTCTGGCATCCCGCCGGGGGACCTAGCGCCCCGAGGTGGCGGGCACCAGATGGTCGGGGTCGAACGCGATCCCGTCGCCGATCTGCTCCAGGGTCAGCAGCGTGCGCTGGGAGATGGTCTGCCAGCGGACCTTGTCCTTGTCCCTGTCGATCCGGCCATGGCTGATCTTCTCGTTGAAGGTCAGGTAGTTGATGCTGACGCCTGCGGTCTCGCCGGTATTGCGCTGGACCGTGGCCGCGTCATAGCCGATCAGCCGGAAGTGGCCCTCCTGCCAGCGGAAGGTGAAGCCGTAGGCCCCGGTGGTCCAGCCGCCGGCATTGGCGAACAGCTGCATCTCGATCTTGAGGGTTCCGTTGCGGATCACCGGGCTCTTGGACCCCTCCAGCACGTCGTCGATGTTCGGTTCCGTCGACCGGTGGATCAGGCTGTGATCGGCCACGGCGAGGTCGTAGCCCCCCTGCGGCGTGCGGAACAGCACCACCAGCATCCGCGGATTGGTGTCGAAGGGGTCGATGCCGATGGGCATGCCCTTCAGCACCTTGGCCGGGTCGGTGTCGTGCAGCACGAGGGCGACGTCGGGCACACCATCCCGGTTCAGGTCGCCGGTGGCCTTGAACTCCACCGTCCAGCCCTTCGGCACGAAGGCCTCCGGTGTCGCCCCGTGAGCCGGCAGGGTCGGATAGGCCGCCGGCGGGATCACCAGCTCCTCCGCGGAGGCCCGGACGGGCCGCACCAGACCCAGCGGCAGGGTCAGGGTGACGGCGAAGGCGCAGGCGGCGAGGAGACGGTGCAGGCGCAAGGGTCTGTTCCAGTTTGGGGCAGGTCACTCGCCTCACGCAAGAAACGTGCACCTGTCAAGGGAACCGAGCCCCGCACTGCCCGCGGCGCGCCTACCCCATCGGGTACATGATCTCCTTCGACACGGCGTCGATCTTTTTCATCACGTCGGCGTCGAGGGTCAGGTCCGCGGCGGCGAAGATCTCGTCCAGCTGGTCCTCGTGGGTCACCCCGACAATGGTCGAGGCCACGAAGTCGTGCTGCTTGCTCCAGGCGGTCGCCAGGGTGACGAGGGACATGCCGGCTTCCGCCGCGATGGCCCCGAACCGCTCCGTGGCGGCCAGGGACTTCTCGTTGACGAAGCGCCGGGCCATGTTCGCCTGCCGCCCGCCGATCTTCAGATAGTTGGAGAACCGCGCCCCGTCGGGCGTGGCACCGCCATTGTACTTGCCCGACAGCACGCCCCCGGCCAGGGGAGAGTAGGGGATCGAGCTGACCCCCTCCTGCCGGCAGACCTGGGCCAGTTCGTCCTCGAAGCGGCGGTTGTTCAGGCTGTGGTTGTTCTGGATGGTCTCGTAGCGGGCCAGGCCCTCGATCTCCGAGGTGTGCAGGGCCTTCATCAACCCCCACGCCGTTTCATTGGAGCAGCCCAGCACCCGCACCTTGCCGTCCCGCACCAGATCGTCCAGGGCGCGCAGGGCGTCCTCGTAGCGGGCGCCGTGATCGGGCCAGTGGGTCTGGTAGAGGTCGATATAGTCCGTATCCAGACGTTTCAGGCTGGCTTCCACCGCGCGGACGATGTTGTGCCGATCGAGCGCCGTCATCCCCGCCCGCTGGGAGGCCTTCAGCCATCCATGGCTGGGGCCGCAGACCTTGGTGGCCAGGATGATCTCGTCCCGGCGCCGGGTCTTCATCCAGCGGCCGACGATCTCCTCCGTCACCCCGGCCCAGTCCTCCTTGGGCGGAACGGGATAGTTCTCCGCCGTGTCATAGAAGTTGATCCCGGCCTCGAGGGAGCGGTCGAGAATCCGGAAGGCCATCTTCTCGTCCGCCTGGGAGCCGAAGGTCATCGTCCCCATGCAGATCTTCGAGACATAGATCGGGCTGCGGCCGAGACGCTTGTGCTGCATGGGTCGTATCCTTGGAGTCTTTTCGAGGAATGTTTCGGACAGGATAGGGGAAGGCCCGGCGCAGGCGCAACCGGTCCCCCTTTCCGTGGACGGACGACGATCAGCCCTTGGCGGGGTTGATCAGGAATTTCTCGCCGGTGGCACGGCGGTTGTAGGCGGCGACCACGTCCGGCTGCAGGGCCTCCTGCAGGGAGATGACCCGGGTGTAGTGGCTGGCGAAGGTCGTCTTCAGTTCGGCCGCCACCCGCTCGCGGAGACGGGCCGCATCCACCGGGCCGATCTTCTGCAGGAACGGGAACAACAGCCAGCCGCCCATGCCCCAGGCCATGCCGAAACCGCGGGCGAACTCCGTCGGGCGCATGTCGAGGCCACCATAGATGTAGACCTGCTTGTGCACGGTGGAGCCGTAGCGGCTGTATTCCTTGGCCGTCTTCTGGGCCGCGGCCTCCATGCAGGTCAGGATCTGGCCCGCCAGCTTGCCACCGCCAATGGCGTCGAAGGCCAGCGTCGCGCCGGTCTCCACCAGGGCATCGGTGAGCGGGCCCATGAAGTCCGGCTCCGAGGAGTCGATCACGTGCTTCGCGCCCATCTCCTTCAGGAGCTTCACCTGTTCGGCGCTGCGGACGATGTTCACCAGGCCCACCCCGTCGGCCTGGCAGATGCGGTTCAGCATCTGGCCGAGGTTCGAGGCGGCGGCGGTGTGGACCAGCGCGGTGTGGCCCTCGCGCTTCATCGTCTCCACCATGCCCAGCGCGGTGAGCGGGTTCACGAAGCAGGACGCTCCGTCCGCAGCGGTGGCGTCGGCCGGCAGCACCAGCACGTCGGCAGCCCTCACGCACCGGTACTGGGCGTACATGGCCCCCCCGATCATGGCGACCTTCCGGCCCATCAGATGCTCGACCCCGGCACCGGCGGCGATCACGGTGCCGGCGCCTTCGTTGCCCACGGGCAGGTCCTGGTCGATCCGGGCGGCCATGGCCCGCATGTAGGGGGCCGGGACCGGGCAGGTGAGCACCGGCTGCTCGACCGTCCCGCTCACCACCGCGGCGGATACGTCGGCGGGGCCGATCAGCAGGCCGATGTCCGAGGGATTGATGGGGGAGGCCTCCACCTGCACCAGGATCTCGCCCTCTGCCGGCGGCGCGACGGGAACCGATGCCAGGGACAGGACCAGCCGGCCGTCAGCGGTGACCTGCGATCGCAATTGCAGGCCGTGGGCGGGAAGGGTCATGGGCGTGTCTCTCTCTGGATCAGGGATGGATGTTCTTGGACGGGCCAAGGCCCCGTCCTCTCCAGCATAGGCAGAATTGCCACGACCGTCTCGCCCGAGTTTGACGGCGTGTGTCCAACACCGGGGATCCAGGACCGGGCCCTGCGGACGGCGCGCGGTGTGTCCCGCCGGTGACGGCCGGGTGGCCGAGGTCAAAGCTTCACGGAACAGCCAAAGCCCTGTCACACGCCTCGGGCAGAGGCCGACCTCACACGTGAAATCTGTACCGGACGGGGGTCCCCATGAACCGATCGACATTCAAGACGCTGCTGATGGCCAGCGCCATGCTCGCCCTCAGCCAGGCGCAGAGCCTCGCCGCCGAGACGGTGGCCACGGCACCTGCGGCCGATGACAGCCTGGAGGCCGTGGTGGTCTCCATCGGCCGCGCCACCCGCTCCGCGGTGTCGCTGGAAGCCGTGGAAACGCAGAAGCTTCTGCCGGGCATCAACCCGCTGAAGGCGATCCAGACCCTGCCCGGCGTGCTGCTGGAAACCGCGGACCCCTGGGGCAACAACGAGCAGAACGAAAGCCTGTTCGTGCACGGCTTCAACACCCAGCAGCTGGGCTACACGATGGACGGCGTGCCCCTGGGTGACCAGCAGTACGGAAACTACAACGGCCTCAGCGTCTCCCGTGCCGTGACGAGCGAGAACGTGCAGCGGGTGGAACTGTCCTCCGGCGCCGGTGCGCTGGGCGTGGCCTCCACCTCCAACCTCGGCGGGGCGATCGAGACCTTCTCCCGGGATCCCGCCAAGACCCGCCTGATTGACGTGCGCGAGACGGTGGGCGAATACCGCACCAACCGGACCTTCCTGCGCCTGGACACGGGCGAGGGGCTGCTCGGCGGCGCCGGCTACATCAGCTACCTGCACCAGGACGCCAAGGCCTGGGACTTCGCCGGGCATCAGAAGGGCGACCAGGTCAACGCCAAGTACGTCCGCGACGACGCCCGCGGCAAGCTGACCCTCTATGCCGACTGGCAGGACAAGGTGGAGCCGAACGAGGACGCCACGGCCTTCGGCAACGCCCAGTCGCCGGGTTCGACCACCTATCCGTACAACACCTCGACCTTCTTCCCGTACACCCGGCCGTTCCTCTACCCGAACTACCAGGGCGGACTGAACTACCTGACCGCCGGCGCACCTCCGGCCTACGCGGGCAACAACTTCAGCAACTACTTCAGCGCCGCCCAGCGGACGGACCTGCTCGGCTACGCCAAGTACGACTGGAACATCTCCAGCGACATGAGCTGGTCCAACACCGCCTATTATCACTACAACTATGGTCGCGGGATCGTGGCCGGGCCGGTGAACCAGGCGGGTCTCCCGGGCCTGTTCGCCACCTATTATCCCGGCCAGAACCTGGTGAACGTGTTCGGGGGGACCGGTTACGAGGTGCGCACCACCGAGTACCGGATCAACCGCGCCGGCCTGATCTCGAACCTGAACTGGAAGCTGGGGGATCACACCCTCGAGGGCGGGATCTGGTACGAGCACAACGAATCCGCCCAGCACCGGGCCTGGTATCCGTTCTCGGCGGCGAACAACGACCTGAACCCCTACAGCATTCCCCGCGGGCCGGCGGCGTTCATCCAGTACTATATCGAGCTGCAGACCGACGTGGTGCAGCTGCACCTGCAGGACCAGTGGCGGATCGCGCCGACCCTGCTGCTCCAGGCGGGCTTCAAGTCCAGCCTGCAGACGGCCTCGAACTCCGTGCCGATCAACCAGCAGAACCTGCCGACGGCGAACCCGCCGACGGTCTTCCCCACCGGCACCCTCACCTCCGACGAGTGGTTCCTGCCGCAGCTGGGCCTGGTGTGGGACGCCACCGAGCATGAGCAGGTGTTCGCCAACGTCCAGCAGAACATGCGCCAGTTCATTCCGTACGGTGCGGGCAGTGGCTTCTACGGCGTCAGCCCCTGGAGCCTGGGCAGCCAGGCCGCCTTCGACGCGTTCAAGTCCTCGGTCAATCCGGAGAAGTCGTGGACCTACGAACTGGGGGTCCGCAGCCATCGGGCCCTCGCGTTCGGACCGCTCACCAGCTTTGACGGTCAGGCCAGCGCCTATCACGTGAACTTCTCGAACCGTCTGCTGAACATCGCCGCGTACAACTTCATCAATCCGGGTGCCGCGGTGATCGTGAACGTGGGCGGGGTCACCACGGACGGGTTCGACGTGGCCGGTACCCTGAACTTCGGCCAGCACTTCCACGTCTATGACGCCGTGTCCTTCAGCCGCGCGACCTATGACTCCAGCTATTCCACTGCGGCCAAGGTCGGCGGCGTGCTGACCAACGTCACGATCCCGATCGAGGGCAAGACGGTGCCGCTGACCCCGGACTGGCTGAACAAGACCGTCATCAGCTATGACAACGGCCCGTTCGAGATCCAGCTGAACGGCGACTATGTGGGTCGTCGCTATGCGGAATATCTGAACCAGTTCTCCGTGAAGCGCGTGTTCACCCTCGGGCTGGAAGCCAGCTACCAGATCCCGGTGGCGCCCTGGACCTTCGCCAAGTCGGCGAAGATCAGCCTCAATGTCACCAATCTGACCAGCGCCAGGGGCGTCTCGACCATTGCGCCGGGCAGCGTGAGCGTGACCGCCACAGGTGGGCTGACGACGGGCTATTCCGCCTATCCCCAGCCGCCGCGCATGGTGTTCGTGACCCTCGCGGCCACCTTCTGATGACCTGTCGGCCAGGAGGTGCCCGCCGGAAACGGGCACCCACCTGGCCTCAGGTGGCTTGACCCGGGCGGATGACCACGATGTCCTCCCCGCGTTAACCATTCAGTAGGCGTAGCTGTCAGGGGGCTGACGTGAGTAACGGGGGATGGCGACGCCGGTCGGTGGTGACCGGCACAGTCGCCGCAGGGCTGGCCGGGACGGCATCCGTCGCCCCCGCCGCGGAGTTCGACTTCTTCCTCAGGGGGACGGACGGTACGCCGGTCACCCCGCAGCGGCTCCTGCCGCCGCCACACCCGCCCCATGGTCCGCGGGTCCGCCGCACCTGGCCCGATCCGGACGATCCGATCGGTCTGAGGGCCCAGGCGATCCTGTCCGGGGCACCGCGGTCGGGCCGACCCTACGACGTGGCCCGCTATTTCCTCGACATCGCGCCCCTGACCCAGCCGCCGCGGCGCAGCAGCCTGGCCGATCCCCTGGTGATGGAATTCTTCCTGGCCACCAATCTGCGGCCCTCCGACGACCTGACCCCGTGGTGTGCGGCCTTCACCAACTGGTGCCTCGATCGGGTGGGTCTGGTGGGCACCAACGATGCCGGATCGCAGAGCTTCGTCGATCCCCGCTCCAGCTGGGGCGTGGAGATCTGGCACCCCGGTCTGGGAGAGGCCCCCGGGCCAGCCCGGCAGGGAGATATCGCCGTGTTCCGGCACGCCACGGATCCCGCCCGCGGTCACGTGGCCTTCTTCCACGGCATGACGCCCGGGGTTCCCGGCTGGATCGACGTGCTGGGCGGCAACCAGCTGACCCCGGACCTGCGCCGGGCCGTGTCCATCAAGGCCTATCCCGTGCGGGGAGAGCTGAACCTCGTCTCCATCCGCACGGCACCGGGTCTTCGGACCTCCGCCTGAGCCGCTATTTTCCCGCAGGCTTGTGATAGTCCGGATAGGCCGGACGAGGCGGGGACTTGGGCGTCTTCGCCGGCAGCTGCTCCAGGGCCAGGCGGACGGCGGCCTCCAGCTGCGGATCATGTCCTTCGGCCACCGCCTTGGGATCCTGGTCCACCACGACGTCCGGATCGACCCCATGGTTCTCCACCTCCCACTGACCGTCGGGGTTGAAGAAGGCCACGCTGGGGGAGGTGACCTCTGCGCCATCCATCAGCACGGGGATGTCGCCGATGCCGACCAGGCCGCCCCAGGTGCGCTTGCCCACCAGCGGGCCCAGATGGTTGGCCTTGAACAGCCAGGGCAGGGCATCTCCGCCGGAGCCGGAGGCCTCGTTGGCGATCATCACCTTGGGTCCGAAGATGGCCCCGCCGGGGGTCCGGTCGATGGTGCCGTAGCGGGGGGTCCAGTAGTTCTGCGGCTTGCGGCCCAGCACCTCGATCACATAGTCGGCGATCTGGCCGCCGCCGTTGAAGCGTTCGTCCACGACCACGCCCTGCTTGTCGGTCTGGGCGAAGAAGTAGCGGTTGAAGGCGGTGAAGCCCCCCTCCGCCGTGTCCGGCAGGTACACATAGGCCAGTTTGCCGCCGGACAGTTCGGAGACCTTCCGCCGGTTGCCGTCGATCCAGGCCAGGTTGCGCAGCCGCGCCTCGCTGGCCACGGGGACCACGGTCACGTCCCGCGATGACTTGCCGTCCGCGGCCCCCAGGGTCAGGCTGATCGCCTTGCCCGCCGTGCCTTCCAGCGCCGCCTGCAGGTCGGTCTCCGCCCCCGTCGTCACGCCGTTCACCGCCAGGACGCACTCGCCGGTCTTCACATTCAGACCGGGCTGGGCGAGGGGGCCTTTCACGTCCGGGGTCCAGGACCCGCCGGTGTAGATCTTCGTGATGCAGTAGTGACCATTGCGCACGGCGTAATCGGCACCGAGAAGCCCGCCGGGGACCTTGTGTGCGGCCGGAATGGCACCGCCGTAACCCCGCAGGTGACCGATGGAAAAGCCGGTGAGCATCTCCTGGAACAGGTAGTTCAGGTCGACCCGGGCCTGGATGCTGTCCACGTAGGGGGCCAGGCGCTGTTCCTCGGCCACGGTGTCGACCCCGTGGAAATGCGGATCGTAGAAATAGGCCCGTTCGATCCGCCAGATCTCGTGGAACATCTGACGCCATTCCGCCCGGGGCTCGACCCGGACCTCGAGACCGGCGAAGGACAGCTTGCCCTCGCCGGGCTTGCCCGGCGCGTTGGCGGGGATGACGGACCAGGTGGGCCGGCCGCCACGGGCGACGCCGGGGCCGCCCTCGGGCCGCTCCTCCAGCAGGAGCTTCTCCCCGTCGGCGGACACGGTGAAGTCACCCACGTTCTCGGCCACCTTCTCCGGCTTGCGATCCTTCAGGGTGAAGCGAAAGACGGTCCCGCTGGCCGGGCCCTCCAGGGCCGGGCCACCTGCGGTCTCCAGCAGGAACAGGGTCCCGGCGACGCCCGTGGCAAGCCTGGCGTAAGGCTTCGGCGGCAGGGGCAGGGCCACGGTGCGGTCGAGGATCGCCTGCAGGTCGACGGCGGCCAGATCCACGGCCACCGGGCCGGTCTTGGCCGTCTTGGACCGGGCCGCATCCTTGTCCTTGCCGGCCTTGTCCGCCGCATGGCCCGGCGCGTCGGCCCCGTCCGCCGGCGCGCCGCCCACGGCCTCGTCGTCGCTCTGGGGTCCCACGGGCGATGGCTTGGCCGCTGTCAGCGGCAGGGCATAGACGGACCGGGTCGGCGCGTAGAGGTCCGTCGTCATGTCGATGTACGGCAGGCTGCCGCCGGCATTGTTGCTGGCCAGGAAATAAAGCGTCTCGCCGGCACGGTCGAAGGCCGGGGATACCACGTCGGCCATGCCGTCGGTCAGCGGTGTCAGGGCCCCGGTCTCCAGTGAATACAGGGACAGGCCGTGCATCCGGTTGGGCAGGGAGGTGGTCACCGCCAGCCAGCGGGAGTCCGGCGACCAGCTCACCCCGTAGTCGGCGACGGAGAACCCGCCGAAGGTCTGGACCTCGCCCACCCGGGTCACCTTGCCGGTGGTGACGTCCAGAACGTAGCGGTTCAGCCGGTTGTCGTGGAAGGTGATCTTCTTCGAATCCGGCGACCAGACCGGCTCGAAATAATAGGCGGCGTCGGCGGAGATCGGGAACACCTTCGCCGCATGGGGCCCGGTGGCGGCGGTGCCCATCTGCGACGCCACATGCAGGGCGTAGGTGCCGGACGCGTCGCTGAAGTAGGCGATGGACTGGCCATCGGGGCTCCAGGCGGGGGCGCGCTCCGACACGCCGGGGGTGTGGGTGATGTCCCGCACCGGGCCGTGCTTCACCGGCACGGTCAGGATCTCTCCGTGGGCTTCCACCGCCACCCTCAGGCCGGACGGAGACAGGGCCACGTGCTCCACCTCGTCCGCCACGTTCAGAAGGCGCGGTCGGATGTCGGGCAGGTCCCCGTCGGCGGTGATCTCGATCTTCACCGGCTGGGCCCCCGGGGTTGCCGGGTCGAGGGTGTAGATCTCGCCCAGGCGGTCAAACACCAGGGTCTTGCCGTCGGTGGCCAGGCTGCGCAGGTCCGGACCGGCATTATGCCAGACCTCGCTGACCTTGCCGGCCGCCGGGTCGTACTGGAACACGCTCACCGGGCCGTTTCGGGCGGACAGGAAATAGACCTTGTCCCCCACATAGACCGGGGAGAAGTCCGCCGCGTCGGTATGCGGTGCCTCGGTGGTGGTCAGATCCGACAGGCGCGTGATCTTCACCACCCCGGCGAGGCCGCCCCGGTAATGGCCCCAGGCCGTATAGTTCGTGAAGTTGGCGCCGAAGGCCGGGGCCTGCGGATTGTAGGCGATGGATCCCCCATCCGGCGACAGGGCCCCGGCATAGGCCATGGGCAAGGGCAGGGGTGTCGCCGGCCCACCGGTGGCCGGCACGGTGAAGAGCTGGACGTAGCGGCTGGCGCACGCCCGGTTGGACCGGAACAGCAGGGACTTCCCGTCCCGTGTCCATCCCACCACCTGGTCATTGGCGGGGTGATAGGTGATCCGGGTCGGCGGGCCGCCGCTCACCGGCACGGTGAACACGTCCACATTGCCGTCATAGTCGCCGGTGAAGGCCAGGGTTTGTCCGTCGGGGGAGAAGACCGGGTTCGTCTCCACCCCGACGCCGGTGGTCAGTCGGGTGGCACGGCCGCCGGTCCGGGGCGCGGTCCAAAGGTCGCCGGCATAGGTGAAGGCGACCAGGTCGCGGCTGAGACTCGGCTGCTGCAGGAGGCGCAGCGGCGTGGGCGCAGCCGCCGCGGCCACCGACAGGAATCCCGCGCCCAGGCCCATGGCCAGGACGGAAACAAGACCG
>CAIQUG010000177.1 GCA_903874895.1 uncultured Caulobacterales bacterium
CGACCTGATCCCCATGTGCCACCCCCTGGCCCTGTCGTCGGTCAAGGTGGCAGTCACGGCCCTGGACGACGGGTCCGGCCTGCATGTGGCCGCCACGGTCCGCACCACCGGCCCCACCGGCGTGGAGATGGAGGCGCTGACCGCCGTATCCGTCGCCTGCCTGACCCTTTACGACATGCTGAAGGCGGCGGAGAAGGGCATGGTCATCGAGGGCATCCGCCTGTTGTCCAAGACCGGCGGCAAGTCCGGGGACTGGACCCCGGAGGGCGCATGAGCCCGATCCGCCTGATGACCGTGGAGGCCGCCCGGACGGCCATGCTGGCCACGGTGGCACCCCTTCCGACCGAAACCGTTCCCACGGGTCCGGACGCCCTGGGCCGGAGCCTCGCGGCCCCGGTGACGGCCGGCCGGGACCAGCCACCCTTCGACGCCGCGGCCATGGACGGATATGCGGTCACGGCCTCCGGGCTGCACGATGACCGTGCGGTGACCCTGACCGTGATCGGGGAGAGCGCGGCCGGTCGCGGCTTTTCCCGGGCCGTCGGCGACGGGGAGGCGGTCCGTATCTTCACCGGTGCCCCGACGCCGCCGGGCACCGCCTTCGTCGTGCCGCAGGAAAACGTCGAGCGGTCCGGCGACACGGCGATCATCGCCCCCCGGGACCAGAGCGGCTCCTATTTCCGGACGCGCGGCGTCGACTTCCGCAGCGGTGACTCCCTCCTGCCCGCCGGAGTCCGGCTGGACCCCTGGCGGATCGGACTCGCCGCGGCCGCCGGGCGGGGGGACCTCCCCGTGCACCGTCGGGCCCGGGTGGCCATCCTGTCGACGGGGGAGGAACTGGTGGCACCCGGTGGCGCACCGGGACCGGACCAGATCTTCAACTCCGGCACGCCGTCCATCGCGGCCCTGGCCCGCCTGTGGGGGGCGGAGGTCCGGATGCTGTCCTCCACCGGAGACGATGCCGCGGCCATCGCCGACAGCCTTCGGCCGGTGGAGGCCGATCTGCTGGTGACCATCGGCGGTGCCTCGGTGGGAGACCACGATCTGGTCAAGCCCGCGCTGGAGAGACTGGGCCTGACCCTGCATGTCGCCAGCATCGCCGTCCGCCCGGGCAAGCCCACGTGGTTCGGCCAGCTGGCCGATGGACGCCGGGTGCTGGGCCTGCCGGGAAACCCGGCTTCGGCCCTTGTCTGTGCGGAGCTGTTCCTGAAGCCGATCCTTCAGGCCTTCGCCGGCCTGGATCCCGGCCCGCGGCTGCAGGTGGCCCGACTGGCCACGTCCCTGCCGGCCAATGGCTCACGGGAGCACTGGATGCGCGCCCGCCTGTCCACGTCTGCCGATGGGGTCTCGGTGGTGACGCCGATGCCCGACCAGGACTCATCCCTGGTCAGCGTGTTCGCGGGGGCCGACGCCCTGGTCTGCCGACCGGCCCATGCTCCCGCCGCTGACGGCGGCAGCCCGATGGCGGTGCTGCCGCTGGAACGGATGTCCTGAGGTCCCGACTGGGTCGGGACGAGCAGGGCCCGTCCTCAGCCGTCGCGCAGCTTGCGGGTCAGGATCTCCACGTCCTGGGCGAGGCCGGGATCCTCGAGCTTCAGCGCCTCGATCCGCCGGACCGCATGCAGGACGGTGGTGTGATCGCGGCCGCCGAAACGACGTCCAATATCGGGGTAGGACCGGGTGGTCAGCTGCTTTGCGAGATACATGGCCGTCTGCCGCGGACGGGCCACCGAGCGGGTACGACGCTCCGACAGAAGGTCTTCCTTCTTCAGGCTGTAGTGCTCCGCCACGGCGCGCTGGATGTCGTCCACGGTGACCCGACGCTCCCCACCCGGCTTCAGGTGCGGCCGCAGATAGTTGGCCGCCTCTTCCAGGGACAGGCTCGACAGCCGGTCGCCGGCCCGGGCCACAAGGGTGTTCAGGCCCCCTTCCAGCTCACGGATCGAGTCCGGGAACCGGTCCGCCAGGAACTGCAGGACTTCCGGACGGGCCCGCCCCTCCACCCCGAGAGCCGAGGCCAGCTGCGGGAGCTTGCTCTGCACGATGCCCAGACGCAGGGGCTTGTCTGCGGGTTCGATCCCGCAGATCAGCCCGGCGCTCAGGTGGGAGCGCAGGCGACCGTCGATCTCGGCAATGGTCGAGGGCGGGCGGTCCGCGGAGAACACCACCCGACGGCCCTCGCCCATCAGGGCGGCCAGGGTGTGGAACAGCTCCTCCTGCGACGACTTCTTGCCACCGATGAAGTGCACGTCGTCCACCAGCAGCAGGTCGGCGTTGCGAAGCTCGTCCTTGAAGGAGGCACCGGTCCGCTCGAGCATGGCCTTGACGAAGGTCGACAGGAACCGCTCGGCGGTCAGATAGACGATCCGGGCATCCGGGCGGACCCGCTGGGCCTCCCAGGCAATGGCGTTGAGCAGGTGCGTCTTGCCGAAGCCGTAGGGGCCATGGAACAG
>CAIQUG010000178.1 GCA_903874895.1 uncultured Caulobacterales bacterium
GCGAGACGCCAGACCCCACGTTCGTCCCCGGATGGCGTGCCAGGGCCGCCATGACCGGGCGCGACACCATCTGGCTGACAATGGTGATGCTGACGCCGCTTTTGTCCTATGGCGGCAATCTCGGTTTCTCGATCCTGATGGCGACGGCCGGTCTGGCGGGTTTTTCGGTCGTTCCGCCGGAGCGGAGACGGTCTGTGGGCGTTGCCCTGCTGGCGGGCCTGCTGCTTCTGGCAGTCTGCAGCTCCGCGTGGGCCGTCTGGCATCCGGACCTGTCCCGCCTCGACAAGCCCCGTAACGCTCAGGGTCTGACGGCGGTGAAGCTGGTCTTCCAGCTCGCACTGTACGGCTCTGCTGTCTGCGCCCTGGCCCCGGTGCGGCGGTCTGCGGCGCGGCTGGGCCTGACCCTGCTGGCGGTCGGCATGGCCGTTGTGGTTGCGGTGGTCCTCATCGAACACGCTGGATCGGAACGACTCTACCTGGCCATCAAGACGTCCCTGCATCAGACGGCACGGCAGGATCTCGCTCAGCGCAATGTCGGCCGGGCCTTCTACCCGCTGGCGCTGCTTGTCTGGCCCCTTGGCCTGCATCTGTGGCGGCAGGGCGGGTCATGGCGGGGGCTGGCCGTGTTCCTGTATCTCGGTGCCCTCACCGGTGCCGTGGTGTTCCGGGTGGACGCCGCCATCGTGTCGCTGCTGGTCAGCGGCGCAGCTGTCGGGGCTGTCCTTTGGGTCGGCCGCGTGGCCGTGGTGTCGGCCATGACGGCGACCGTCGCCTATTTCGTGCTGGCTCCGCTCATGTTCGGTGCCCACGGCCCGTTGGGCTTCATTCACGCCGGCGGGGGCCTCGCCAAGGCATCATGGGGTGCGCGCCTCGAGATCTGGCGGATTGCCTCCGGCCTGATCGAGCAGCGTCCGTTCCTGGGTTGGGGGCTCGACGCCAGTCGCGCCTTTCCCGGGGTGATACCGCTTCATCCCCACGATGCAGCTTTGCAGATCTGGCTGGAATTGGGAGCCGCCGGCGTTGGCCTAGCCGCCGCCTTCTATGCGTGGATGTTCGTCCGCATCGAGATCGTCCGGCAACGGGACACCGCACTGGCCGCAGCTGCCGTGGGCTCATTGCTGAGCTACCTCGTCATAGGTGCCCTGAGTTTTGGTGTCTGGCAGGAGTGGTGGCTCGGGCTCGGTGCCCTGACGATCGCAGTATTTGGCGGCCTGACCAATGCCCGGCGTCTGCCGCGGCCGGTCGTGGCACCGCATCTCGATCTGCTGCCGATACGGTAGACGCGCTGGTCCGCAGCTGGTTTCAGCTGAAACCGTCTTGTTTTGCGCTCCCCGGCGGAAGCGACTATATGCGGGGCTCCCGAAAGCGAGAGCATGTTCATGAGTGACCGTTGGTCCCCTGCGTCCTGGAGAACCCGGCAGGCGAAGCATATCCCAGGCGACTATCCCGATCCGGCGGCCCTGTCGCGGGTCGAGGACACGTTGCGGGTCATGCCGCCGCTGGTCTTCGCCGGAGAGGCGCGGCAACTCAAGCAGCGCCTGGCATCGGTGTCATCCGGTCAGGCCTTCCTCCTGCAGGGCGGCGATTGCGCGGAAAGCTTCAAGGAATTCCATGCGGACAACATCCGCGACACCTTCCGTCTGCTGCTGCAGATGGCGGTGGTGCTGACCTTCGCCGGAGGCAAGCCGGTGGTGAAGATCGGCCGGATCGCCGGTCAGTTCGCCAAGCCGCGCTCGGAGCCCATCGAGACCATCGACGGGGTCACCCTTCCGTCCTACCGCGGCGACAACATCAACGGCCAGGACTTCGACCCGGTGTCCCGGGCCCCGGATCCCGACCGCCTGCTGCGGGCCTACAGCCAGTCCGCCGCCACGCTGAACCTGCTGCGGGCCTTTGCCAGCGGCGGCTACGCCAACCTGTACAACGTCCATCGCTGGACCCTCGGCTTCGTCGAGGGCAGCCCCCAGGGGGCCCGATATGGTGAGCTGGCGGACAAGATCTCCGAGACCCTGGACTTCATGTCGGCCATCGGGCTGACCCCCGACCGGCAGCCGGAACTGAACCAGGTGGAGTTCTACACCAGCCACGAGGCGCTGCTTCTGGGCTACGAGGAGGCCATGACCCGGGTCGATAGCACCTCCGGCGACTGGTACGACACCTCGGCCCACATGTTGTGGATCGGTGAGCGCACCCGCCAGCTGGACGGCGCTCACATCGAGTTCATGAAGGGGGTGAAGAACCCCATCGGCATCAAGTGCGGCCCGACCCTCGAGCCCGACGATCTGCTGCGGCTGGTCGACACCCTGAACCCGCAGAACGAGGCCGGGCGACTGACGTTGATCGGTCGGTTCGGGTCGGACAGGATTGCCCAGCGCCTGCCGGGCCTGATGGCGGCGACGGTGCGGGAGGGGCGCCATGTCGTTTGGTCCATCGACCCGATGCACGGCAATACGCTGAAGGCCGCCAACGGCTACAAGACCCGCCCGTTCGACCGCATCCTGTCCGAGGTGAAGAGCTTCATCGAGATTGCAGGCGCAGAGGGCGCGCATCCGGGCGGCGTGCATCTGGAGATGACCGGCCAGAACGTGACAGAATGTCTGGGCGGGGCCCGGGCCCTGTCCGAGGACGAGCTGTCGGCGCGCTATCACACCCACTGCGATCCCCGCCTCAATGCCGATCAGGCCCTCGAACTGGCGTTCCTGGTGGCAGAAAAGCTGAAGGACGCCCGTGTGGGTGCGGGACTTCTGAAGGCGGGCTGACACCCGCGGTCAGGGCCCAGGCCGGCGGCGGACGTCAGGCGCCGAGGATCCAGCCCTCTTCGGTTTCCACGTCCCGGACGAGGTCTTCCGAAGCGTCCTTCGGGGCGGCGAACAGGGGCCCGAGCTTTCCCGCCTCGTCCAGCTTGTAGAAGTGCTCGCACAAGGCCCGGACCTGGGCCAGGTCCGGGGCCTCGGTGCCTTCCGGCTTCGACGGGATGAGGGACGGATAGACCTCGGCCAGGACCGCTTCCTTCCCTTCGAGATCGGTGTCGGTCAGTTCCTTCCAGCCGGTGGTGAACGGCCAGACGGCGGCCTTGTCGCCCAGTTCCTCCCTCAGGCGGCGCACCGCGGGGATTCCGACAATCACCTGGCCGCCGACGCTGCCGGCACCCATCAACTGCCAGGCCGGCTTGGCCAGGGCCCTGCCGGCGGCGTGGGTGGCAGCCTCCGCATGGCGATAGACCGGCAGCCCCTCCGGGGCGGTCTCCGGCGGCTTGGTCGGGGTCAGCCAGCGCTGGGCATCCTTCGGCGGGCAGCCCCAGAACGGCCACGGCTGGTCGGTCATCAGCCGGTTCATCTTGGCAGCGACGGCGAAGCGATTGTTGGTATTGTCCTTCTTGTCCACGACATTGGCGGCGAGGAACGCCCAGACCCCGGCCCAGGACGGGTCCTTCAACTGGAGCGCGGTCCCGAGCCCGCGAGGATAGCCGAGGTTGAAGTCGAATCCGATCAGCGCCCGCTCGTTTCGCCGCCTCAGGTCAGCCAACACGTCGCGGAGCTTCGCTTCGGCCTCGGCACGGGTGGGCGGGTTCCAGGACTCGAAGCTCGGGCGAAAGCGGATGTCGCGCTTCAGCACGCCGATCCAAACGGAATCCTTGCCCGTCTTGGCGGCCTGCGCCGCGCTCCAGTCGACCATCACATAGGCATTGAAAAGTCGGGTCATCGGGGTTCCGGGGGTTCGGTGGGCCAGCCCGCCGGATGGCTGGCCGCGATCGGGATCTGGTCGGGCGGTCTGCGACCAGTGGGAGCGCGCGCCTTCTACTGCGCGCGCTCCGCTCTGCAAAGGCCTCGTGGCAAGGCCGGGTGGTGCGTCAGGACAGTTTCACCAGCATCTTGCCGGTGTTCTCGCCCTTGAACAGCTTGACGAAGGCCCCCGGTGCAGCGGCGATCCCGTCGTCGACGGTCTCGCGCCAGGTGATCTGGCCCGCCTTGATCCAGCTGGACATGTCGGCCAGGAAGGCTGGAAGCTCGGCAGAGTGGTCGGACACGATGAAGCCTTCGATCCGCAGGCGCTTGCCGACCACGTTGATGATGTTCGACGGGCCCGGTGAGGCCGCCATGTCGTTGTACTGGGAAATCATGCCGCACACCGCAAACCGGGCGAACGGCCGGGCGGCATTGATGGCGGCCTCCAGGTGGGAGCCACCGACATTGTCGAAATAGACATCGATGCCCTTGGGGGCGACCCGGGCCAGGGCGGCGGTCAGGTCCGGCTCGGCGCGGTAGTCGATGGCGTGGTCGACACCGATCTCCTTCAGGAAGGCGACCTTGTCCGCCCCGCCGGCCGTCCCGATCACGGTGGCACCCTTGATCTTGGCGATCTGGCAGACGATCTGGCCGACGGCCCCGGCCGCGGCGGAGACGAACACGGTGTCCCCGGCCTTGCAGCCGGCGATCTTGAGCAGGCCCACATAGGCGGTCATGCCCGGCATTCCGGCAACGCCGAGGAAGGCCTGGGGCGGCAGCCCCATGGTGTCGATCTTCTGCAGCCCGGCGGCCGGCGCGTTGAAGACCTCCCGCCAGCCGAACATGGACTGGACGAGATCGCCGGGCTTCAGGGCGGGGTCGGCCGACACCAC
>CAIQUG010000179.1 GCA_903874895.1 uncultured Caulobacterales bacterium
CACCGCCACCGCGGTTGCACTTCGCCTGCTCAACGAAGGCCACCACTTCGGACTCGGACCAGAAGACATTTCGCCTTCCGACCTGCATCCGCTTGGGGAAGGCACCAACTCCTTCAAGGAGGTCGATCATGTACCGGGTAAATCCAGTGATCTCCTGGACATCTGGACGTCTCAGCAATTTGTCATACGTCATAATACTGAACTCCTTCGTTTCAGAGTTCAGCAGATGTAGGACCGTTTCAATCTCCTTCAACAACTATTTTCGCATAAGCTCTACGTTACGGTTACGGCTACGAACGTATTCATTATTTGAGGCAATTTCACATATGGCACAGACGCTTAGTCTTCAGCGCTGACAGCGGCGAGGGCAAAAATATTTTTTAGCTCCGGGCTTGGCGGATGGACACGACATTGCCCGCACCCGCTCCCACACAGAACGAGCTCCACGCCTCCATGAGCGGCGCGCGGCGGTCGTACAGGTCCCCCCGGCGATAGGCAGCCTCGGTCTGGTTGCTGATGGCGTGGGCAAGTGCCTTCTCGACCACGTCTGACGGCTCCTGCCGGTTGTCAGCGCACCAGTCCCGGAAGGTACTGCGGAAGCCGTGCGGCACGACGGGCTGGCCCGCATGATCCACCCATGCGGCACTGTCACCCTTGTTGAGGCGCTTTATAACGGCAGCCAGGGTCATATCCGACAGGCTCCGCCCGACCTTCTCTCCGGGAAAGATGAGCGCTGACGGGTCGTTAGACCGCCAGAACGGGCGGGCCTGCGCCAGTATGTCCAGGGCAGCGGCAGACAGGGGAACCCGGTGCGTTCGCCCCGCCTTCATTCTGCTGCCTGGAACAGTCCAGGTTGTTCCATTAACCTCGCCCCAGGTCGCCCCGCGCACCTCTCCGGACCGGGCAGCCGTCAAGATGGCGAACCGCAGAGCGAGGGCACCCATGCCCTCCGACATCTTCAATGCCTCCATCATGGCAGGCATCCGGTTCCAGGGCAGCGCAGGGTGGTGCTGGACGCGGACTGTCTTCTTGGTGGAGGGCAGCAGGTGGCTCAGATTACCTCGCCAGGTCGCTGGGTTCGCGCCTGAGCGCCAGTCACGGGATGCGGCATAGTCCAGCACCACCTCGATCCGCTGGCGCACGCGGGTCGCTGTTTCGGGTTTGGTGGACCAGATGGGCTGCAAGGCCCGCAGCACGTCCTCACGGGTCACGGAGCTCACAGGGCGGTCACCGAAGACCGGATAGACGTACGCCGCCAAGGTGCTTCCCCATTGCTGGCGATGCTTGGGGTTCCGGTACTCGGCCCCCTTGGCCTCGATCCGCGCCTCTGCCGCAAACCTGAAGGTGATCTTTTCGGCATCAGCAGCTGCAGCTGCGGCCCTGGTTGCATCAACCGCCGCCTCCTCGTCCGCGACCCGCTGGTCGCACGGATGCACGCCCTTGGACACCTGCTCACGGCAGGATGCTGCACGGTCCCGCACGTCTGCCAGTTTTACGTCTCGGAACGCACCAAGCCCAACCTCACGTGAGAAGCCGTGCAGCGTGTAACGGAACACCCATGCCGCCCGATCAGGCGCACGAACATCCAACCAGAGACCGCCACCGTCTCCGGTACGCCCCTTTTTCCCGGCCTTCACGAGGTTGATGGCGGCAAGATGTGTGAGCTTGTTGGTGGCCATTGTTGCGATCCGGATGAGGTTGAGCCGATGGCCGGTCCACGTCCTGGTCCACATCTTGGTCCACAAATGTGGACCAGCTGGAGCCGACCGGCTTCAGCAAGTATCAACCCTCAAACGGGTCAATGCACTGTATTTATTCAGGAAGATTTCCGGTATCAACCGTCTTCAACCGCCCTCAACAGGACGATTGGCGGATGAGGTGGGATTCGAACCCACGGTAGGCTTCCACCTACGGCGGTTTTCAAGACCGCTGCCTTAAACCACTCGGCCACCCATCCGGATCAGGATCCGTTCCCCGATCCATGTGACGGGGAGGGGACCGCATAAACTGCGCGGCGCGACCCGTCCAGACCCGGATCAGGGCACCTGGCGACTTGCAAGCCGGTGAAAAGCGTCGGAAGGAGGGCCTGCGCGGCAGGAGCAGGCAGGACGGGATGCAAGGGCGTTTCATCACCATCGAGGGCGGGGAGGGGGCCGGCAAGTCCACCCAGCTGCGACGGTTGGCGGCGCGCCTCACGCCCCGGGTCGGCGCACCCCTCGAAACCCGCGAACCCGGCGGTTCCCCGGGGGCAGAGGCCCTCCGCGGCCTTCTGGTCACCGGCGCGGCGGACCGCTGGTCGCCCATGGCCGAGACCCTCATCCTGTTTGCAGCGCGGGATGACCATCTGGCTCGCCGCATCCGGCCCGCCCTTTCGGCGGGTCAGTGGGTGTTGTGCGACCGCTTCTCCGATTCCACCCGGGCCTATCAGGGTGCGGCCGGTGGGACCGACCCGGCGCTGATCGCGGCCCTCGAGGCGCACGTCATCGGTGAGACCCGTCCGGACCTGACCCTGCTGCTGGACCTGCCGGCGGAGGCGGGCCTGGCCCGCGCCTCGGCCCGGGGCGATGCGGAAGCCCGATTCGAGGGCAAGGGACTGGCCTTTCACCAGCGGCTGCGAAACGGCTTCCTGGCCATCGCCGCCGCCGAGCCGGACCGGGTGTGCGTGATCGACGCGACCCCCGCTCCCGAGGCCGTGGAAGCCGCCATCTGGACCGCGGTGTCCGACCGGCTGGGGGCCGGCTGGTGAGCGGCGCGGGACCCGACCGCGACGCGGCTCTGACCGGTCAGAGCCTGCTGGGGCTGGACGCTGCCGCCGCAGCGTTCGAAGCCGCCATGCGCCGGGGACGCCTGCATCACGCCTGGCTGATCACGGGACCGGAGGGTCTGGGCAAGGCGGCCCTCGCCCACCGGATCGCGAGGCGGTTGCTCGGCGCCCGACCGGACCCTGACGGGGGCGTACTCTCCAGCCGGGCGGACGACCCGGCAACGCGGCTGGTCCTGGCCCACGCCCATCCCGATTTCATTGCCCTTGACCGCTATGATTCGGACGGCAAGCTGCGCCGGGGCATCCCGGTGGACGACGCCCGTCGCCTCCCGGCCTTCTTCTCGAAGGCGCCGGCACTGGCCCCCTGGCGGGTGGCGATCATCGATGCGGTGGATGACCTGAACGCCAATGCGGCCAACGCCGTGCTGAAGACCCTCGAGGAGCCGCCCCCCCGAGGGGTGCTGCTGCTGGTGTCCCATTCGCCGGGACGGCTGTTGCCCACTATCCGGTCCCGCTGTCGACGACTGGCGGTGCGGCCATGGGGCGACGCCGACCTCGTCCGCCTTCTGCAGGCCCAGCTGGGGCTGGCGGCGGGCGAAGCCGCAGCACTGGCATCCATGGCTGGCGGCAGTCCCGGCCGGGCCCTGCAGCTTGCCGGCAGCGATGCAGGGGAGGCGGACCGGGCTGCCGGCGCGCTGCTGGCCGCACTCCCCGGCGGGGACGAGGCCCAGCTTCTGAAGCTGGCCGAAGGATTTCGCGGCGCAGAGGGGAGTGAACGGTTCGGCCTCCTGCTGGAGCGGATCAGCGACCGCATCTCCGGAGTCCTGCGTGGCACCGATCCACCGCCGCCGGCGACGCGGCGGCACTGGGCCGACGTCTGGTCCCGGCTCAAGGCGCTGCCGGACGAGGTGGAAGGCCTGAACCTGGATCGCGCCGACGCCTTCTGGACGGTGATGGCCGACCTGCGCAGCGCGGCCCGGATGTTTCCTTTGACGGACAGACCCGCCGACGCCACCGCCGGGACAGACAGGTAGACCGATGCTGATCGACAGCCATGTCAATCTCCATGCCCCGCAGTTCGCGGAGGACCAGGCCGAGGTGATCGCCCGTGCCCGGTCGGCGGGTATCGGCCTCATGGTGACGATCTGTGACCGGGTATCGAGTTTCGAGGCCGTGCATGCCATCGCCATGGCCCATGACGATATCTGGTGCACCGTGGGAACCCACCCGCATGAAGCCAAGGAAAATCCGTTACTTGAGGCTGACACCTTAGTCGGCCTGGCGGCGCGGCCGAAGGTCGTCGGGATCGGCGAGGCCGGTCTGGACTACCATTACGACCTCTCGCCCCGGGCGGTTCAGCGCGCCGTCCTGTCCGCCCAGATCACGGCGGCACGGACCACCGGCCTGCCGCTGGTCCTGCATACCCGGGACGCGGACGACGACACCGCCCAGATGCTGGAAGAGGCTCATGCCGAGGGCGCATTCCGGATCCTGATGCACTGCTACACCAGTGGCGCGGACCTGGCCCGGCGGGCGGCGGCGCTCGGGGCCTGGTTTTCGGTCTCCGGCATCGCCACCTTCAAGGGCGCGGACGAGGTGAGGGCGGTGATCCGCGACATGCCCGCAGATCGGATCATCGTGGAAACGGACTGTCCCTATCTGGCCCCCGTGCCCCTGCGCGGACGGCGAAATGAACCGGCCTATCTGCCCCACATCCTCGCGCGACTGGCGGAGATCCGGGGCTGGACCCTGGCGGAGGCCGAGGCCCGGACGGAAGATGCATTTTTCTCGCTTTTTTCTGTGATACCAAGAGGATGAGCGCGTTTCTCGAGGCGACAATCCTTGGCTCGGGTTCGTCGGGCGGTGTGCCGCGGGCCGATGGTGACTGGGGGCGCTGCGATCCGCGCGAGGCGCGGAACCGCCGGTCGCGGTGCAGTCTTGCCGTGCGCCTTGTCACGGAAACGGCGACGGATCCGGCAGGCCAGACCACGGTGCTCGTGGACCTGTCGCCGGATTTCCGGACCCAGGCCGTGGCCTGTGGGCTGAGGCGGATCGACCATGTGCTGTTCAGCCACGACCACGCCGACCAGACCCATGGCATTGACGACATCCGGGCCTTTGCCTACCGCCAAAGGATGCGGATTCCCTGCCAGTCCGACGCGCCGACCCGGGACACGCTGTTGCGGCGATTCCGGTATGTGTTCGAGGGCGAGAAAGGCTATCCGCCCATAGCGACCCTGGAACCGCTGGTGCCGCTGGGTCAGCCGTTCCAGCTTGACGGCCCGTCCGGCTGGATTCCGGTCACGGCCTATGACCAGGACCACGGCGATGTCCGTGCCGTCGGCTATCGCTTCGGGAATGTGGCATATTCTTCGGACGTGGTCGGTCTGCCGGACACGTCGATGGCCCGGCTGGAGGGACTCGACGTCTTTGTCGTGGATGCCTTGCGGTATGCGCCACATCCCAGCCACGCACACCTGGAGCTGGCGCTGCAGTGGATCGCCGATCTGAAGCCGCGCCGTGCCATCCTGACAAACCTGCATATCGACATGGACTACGCCACGCTGCTCGACACGCTGCCGCCGGGCGTGGAGCCGGCCTATGACGGCCTGACGATCCGGTCACCCCTGGACCACGCCATCTAAATTGCCGATAATATTCCTTAGGCGCATATTAGATCGCGCCATCCGGCGGTTCTGCCGCCGGGGTCCGGCCTTCACCTTGCCCTCCCGCCCCCTGAAGGCTCAACGCACCTGCACGGCGGTCAGCGTGCCTTCCGGCGACGGTGACAGGAGCGTTTCGGACGGAACCCGCGGGTTCAGCCAATCGGCCCATTGCGCGGGCTCGAGGATGGCGATCTGCCGATGATGCAGCCGCGCCACGTCCGGTCCCGGTGCCAGGGTCAGCAGCGTGAAGCTCTCCGGAAACGTATCGTCCCCCGCGCGCCAGATCCCCGCAATGCAGAACCACGGCACCCCTGTACGGGTGAACTGCCATTTCGATTTCGGCGACCTCGTCCCCGTGTATTCGAAGAACCACGAGGCCGGGACGAGACAACGGCCCTGTCGGAATTGTCGCCCCTCGGAGCGGAAATTGATGATGGGTCCCGCCTTCGGGTGCGGTGGGCGGAAGCCCCAGCGCATTTGGACGAGCTCCACATCCGTACCCTCCCGACCTGGCCGCAGGACCGGTGCCCGGTCCGTCGGCCAGAGGGACTCCTGCGGTTCAAGGTTCGGCACGCCGCCCGGCGCACTCAGATTGAGCCCCTCGGCCGCGAGCCCGTCGAGATAGTCTGTCCACGTCACCTTCACGCCGTAGTTATTGCACATGGCCGCCATCCCGTGCCGTGGCCGCGTCCGGTGCTGCCCAGCGAGACAATTACGACAATTTCACTGGACCGGAAGCCGGGGCTTGCACACAGTTTTCACGAGACGGTGACCCGCCAGACCTGGCAGGTCAGGTCGCACACAGCAGGCCGTTCATGTCGAAGTTCATTGTCACACTCTCCCTCACCGCGATCGCAGCCGTAGCCCTGACCGGGTGCCAGCGGCAGAAGCGTTCCGAGGTCGTGGTCGGCGGTCACGCGCTGGCGGTCAGCGCGCGTCTTGTCTGCCCTGACCATCAGGGCCGACTGGATCGGGTGTCGCAGGCC
>CAIQUG010000180.1 GCA_903874895.1 uncultured Caulobacterales bacterium
ACCCTGCTGGCGGACGTGGCCACCCTGACCAGTCGACCGGTCACCGAAGGGCCGGTGGTGACCAAGCGGACGCTCACCATCAATCGCCGCTCAGGTCGCATGAAGGACGAGCGGGTGGCGACCCTCGATCAGGACACGGTGATGGACGACGTCCGCGAGGGTGTCTGCCGCGTCCGCCGCTATACGGACATCGACCGGAAGCTGTTCTGATCAGATGTCCCGGCGCAGGCCGAAGAACAGGCCCCGGCGGGCCCCGTACTGCGGCGCGCCCACGCCCACGCCGCTGCCGTCGCGGATCTCGTAGATTTTGTCGAAGGCGTTGATCAGGTCGACCCGGGCCGTCCACTGGCCGAGGTGGCTGAGATCGAGGCTGTGGCTCACCGACAGGTTCACCACCGTGTAGGTGGGGCCGGACCGGCCGTTGGGGATGTCGCCGGTGCGGCGCAGGCCCGAGCCATAGACCAGATCGGCACTGAGCGTCGTCGGGCCCATCCGGTAGGCCGCCCCGGCGGATCCGGTGAACCTCTGGGCGTGGTCGAGATAGATGTAGTGGTTGCGGATGTAGGCCAGTTCCGCGGGGTCGAAGTTGAACTGGCTGGAGATGATGTTCCGTCCCCGGGCGACGCCGTAGGCCAGGTTGGCGTAGCTCGACAGCGGTCCCTTGGCATAGCTCGAGGAGAGCTCGATGCCGTACTGCAGCCCGTCGGCATAGTTGAAGGGCGTCAGGATGATCGGCGCGCCGAACTGGCCTTCGTCGATCAGGTTGTGGCTCGACTTGTAATAGGTATCGAGGCCCAGCGTCAGGCCTGCGGCAGGTTGGGTCTCCAGGCCGATGTCGTAGTAGTTGGAGCGCTCCGCATAGGGGGTCGTGTCGAGGCTGCCGGGGGAGGCGGCCGTGGTGTTCGCGAACTTGGCCACCGCGGTGGAGCCCACCAGTTCGAAGGGCGGTGGGGTGAAATAGCGGGAATAGCCGGCATGCACGGTGGTGGAGGCCAGCGGCTTCCACACCAGATTGACCCGTGGACTGACCTGATCCTCGTCCCGGAACCCGTTGAAGCGGTCATAGCGCAGGCCGTAGTTCAGGGTCAGGTCCGGCGTCAGGGCCCACTCGTCCTGGACATAGACGCTCTCCGTCGAGGAGGTCTGCGCCCCGTTGTCGACCACCGGGATCGGCTGGCTGCCCAGCTGCGAGCCGTCCGCTGCCAGGGGGATGACCTGCGAGGCGGTGCGGCTGGTGGAGCGATCCAGCTGCACGATCAGTCCGGTCCGGATCGTGTGAGCGGCGTCGGCGTGATAGACGCCTTCCGCCTGCAGTCCGCCGGCCGTATCGGACTTGGACGCCGTCTGGCTGATCCCGTTGAACAGCAGGTCGCCCAGGGCGTCCGGGGTGAAGTCCAGGGTGGAATAGCGGGCAAACAGGGACAGCTGTCCCGTGAACCGCTCACCGGAGCGCAGGTAGCTGACCACGCCGTAGTGGGTGAGCTCCTTCTGGGTCTGGTTGAGGCGCGCGCTGTCGAAGGTGGTCTGGCCGTTGACGGTCAGCGGCGTTCCCCCCGCCGGTCCGAGCCGAAGACCCGGCGTCTGGCCGGCGGTGTCGGGAATCTGGAACCGGTCCACCGAACTGCCGAGGATCAGGGCCAGTCGGCTGTCCGGACCCACGACCTTTTCCAGATAGGCAAAGCCGTTCACCTGGTCGGTGCGGTCGTGCAGGGGCGTCGAGCGCGCATTGGGGCTCTCGATGCCCAGGTCGCTGCGCATCCACGAGCCCGAGACGAAGCCATTCACGTCCCCCTGGTTGAAGCCATACTCGAAGCTGGGTTCCACCTGTCCGTGGGATCCGCCGTAGAGGCCGATGGATCCGGCGTTCTCGAACCGGGCCTTGGTGGAGATATCGACGACGCCGGCGGTGCGAAGGCCGTACTGGGCGGGAAGGGCCCCGGTGATCAGGGCCACCTTGCCCGCCAGACGGGGGCTGAGGGCCTGGCCGAACACGCTGAGCCCTTCGGGCAGGATCACGCCGTTGAGCCGGTACTGGAGGCCGTTGTGCTCGCCGCGGACATGCAGCTGGCCGAAGCTGTCCTGGGCCACGCCGGGGGCCTGCAGCACCACCTGGTTCAGGGAGACATTGTCCCCGCCGGGGATGTTCTGGATGGCCTGGGTGTCCATCGTGTAGACCGACGCGCCGAGGCTGGGCTGGATCTGGTCCCGGGCCGCGTTCAGGCGGGCGTTCACGTGGACCGCCTCCACCGTCGCCGTGGCATCCGCATCTGCCGGAGCCGTCTCCGTCGCGCGGACCGATGAGGCGCCGGCCACGGTGGCCAGGACAAGCACGGAGGTCGACAGCAACAGGAACCTGGGCATTTCGGGTGACGCACTCTGCACGGACGGGTTGAACCGGTTGTCGAACCGGTCCTACAGGGTTTACGGATATTAGGGACGGGTCGCCATGGGGCGGCTTCCCGAGTTTGTCGGGAATTTTTCCCGATCCTTTCGCACATCCGAGGCAAGGGACGCATCCGTTTGTTTCGAGGCTTGATCCCGTCCGCCCTGACCCGGCCGCGCTCCCTGCGGTCCCGGGTCCTGCTGGCCGTCGGCGCGACCTTTGCCCTCAGTCTGGTGGCGGGGTCGATCGGTGCGGGTCTGCGGGCCCGGGACAGCCTGCGCAACGAGCTTCAGGCGGCCCTCGACGGGGCGCGACAAAGCGCTGCGGAGCCGTTCGGAGACCTTGGCCAGTCAGGGCATGCCACCCAGGACCTGGTCCGCTTCGTCCAGTCCTTCGACGGCTCCCGGCATATCCTGGCGACGGCTTATGACGGGCACGGCCGGGTCCTTCAGCAGTCGCGGCCCCAGCGGCCGAACCCACCGGCTCCGGACTGGTTCGTCGCCTGGATGCGACCGCAGCCGTCTGCCTATGTCCTGAGGGCCGGGACGACGGAGGCCGGCCGTGTCCGCCTGGAGGCCCTCGAAGCGGCAGACGTGGCCGATGCCTGGAGCGAGCTGACCCGCATGGTGGCCGCCTTCGCCGCCTTCAGCCTGCTGGGCGGCATCGTCATCCACGCGGTGATCGGCGCGGCACTGCGACCGCTGACCCAGCTGTCCCGGGCCTTTGGCCGCATCGGCGACGGGGACTATTCGGCCCACGTTCCCGCCGGCGGCGTGGCCGAGCTTGCCATGCTGGGCAGCGGCTTCAACACCATGGCCCAGCGGCTGGCGGATATCGACCGGCGCAACCGGACCCTGGAGGCCCAGCTCCTGACCCTGCAGGACGAGGAGCGGGCGGAGATTGCCCGAGACCTTCACGACGAGATCGGCCCCTATCTGTTCGCCGTCAGCCTGGATGCCAGCCTGGCCGGTCGACTGGTGCGCGCGGACCGGGTGGCGGAGGCGGAGGAGCGCCTCACCTCCATCACCGCGGCGGTTGACCACATGCAACGCCAGGTGCGGGACATGCTGAACCAGCTGCGCCCCACCCCGGAGGTGGATCTGGGTCTGCCCATGGCCCTGGCGGACGCCGTTGCCTTCTGGCAGGCCAAGCGCCCGGACATCACCTTCACCCTCCGTTGCGAGATCGGCGACGAGGACGTGGATACCCGCCAGGCCGAGGCCCTGTGGCGTGTCGCCCAGGAGGCTCTGAGCAATGCCGTGCGTCATGGCCGGCCGAAGGCGATCCAGGTCGATCTGTCGGCGCCCGAGCCCGGACGCATCCGGGTCGAGGTGGTGGATGACGGCGGGGCCGGACCGGCAGAGCCCCGCGCCGGGTCCGGCTTCGGCCTGCGCGGCATGCGCGAGCGGATGGCCGCCGCCCGGGGAGAACTGCGGATCGACGCCACGCCAGGTCGTGGCTGGACCGTGGAGGCCGTGGCCCCCGCCCGCGGTCCGGCCGAGCGGCCGGATCCCGCAGCGGGCAGGGAGGCCTTTCCCGCATGAAGATCCTGATCGTCGATGATCACGCCATTGTCCGGGACGGGCTGCGCCGCATGCTCGCCACCGTCCAGGCGGTGGAAGTGGTCGAGGCCGCAAACGGCCGCGATGCCCTGGCGCTCGCCCGGCAGGAGCGGCCGGATCTGGTGATCCTCGATCTCAATCTCCCGGGTCTCGGGGGGCTGGAGCTGATCTCCCGCCTGCTGCTGGACGACCGGTCCCGGCGGATCCTCGTGCTCAGCATGCATGCAGAGCCCCTCTATGCCGCCCGTGCCCTCGATGCGGGCGCCATCGGCTATCTGAGCAAGAATGCCTCCCCCGACGAGCTGCTGGAGGCTGTGCGCAGGGTGGCCGCCGGGGGTCGGTATGTGGAGGCGGACATCGCCCAGGCCATGGCCGTGGGCGGTGGCGCCGCGGGGGAGCCGATCCGCCGCCTGAGTACCCGGGACCTGGAGATCCTGCGGCTGCTGGCGGCGGGCAAGAGCCTCGCTGAAATCGCCGAGGCGCTCGGGGTCGGCTACAAGACGGTGGCCAACACCTGTACCCAGATCAAGACCAAGCTGGGCCTGTCCCGGACGGCGGACCTGGTCCGGTTCTCGATCGAGATGGGTGTCAGCTAGGCGATCCGGGATCAGGGCTGCACGTGCAGCCGCAGGCCGAACACCGAGACGGGACCATTGTCGCGATTGTAGCCCGGATTGAAGATGGCCTGATAGTCGACGGTGACCTGCACCCAGCGGGTGACCGGCCGCTTGTAGTAGACCTCTGCGATCTGTTCGGTGCCCGGATGACGGAGCTGGCCGTCCCCCACCAGGATCCCGAGGCCGCCCGCCGCCAGATAGGCCTGGCGCTGGTTACTGGCCATGTTGGCCATCAGCGCGAGACCCGCCGTGTCATCGGGTGCGCCCCATCGGGCCCCGGTGCTGGACAGTCCCGCCGCGAACGACCGGTCGACGTCGGTGAACTCGTAGGACTCCGCATCCCCGCCGGCGATGCCTGCCCGCAGGAACCCGCCCAGTCCGTCGGCCAGTTCCTGCTCGACGGACACGCTCACCCCGCCGCGGCTGGAATAGGTGCGGACGGAAGCCATGTCGGCCGGGCGGCCGGACAGGGCCGCCGCGCGGACCGCCGTTGCGAAATGGCCCATGCGACCGCGGGTCACGAACCCGGTGAGGCGCGCCGCCCCTGGCCGACCCCCCAGGGTCTGGCGATGCTCGATCTCCGCGATCGACTGGAACTGTCCGAAGGTCGCGTCCAGCTTCTTGCTGTTGGGGACGTCGGACAGGTCGAACAGCCCGCCGCGGACGGTCCACGCCCCCTTGTAGAGCTCAGCGGCGCCGCCCCAGGTGTAGCCCCAGGCGTCGGCGGCATAGTCGAAGGTGGCCGCATCGATGGCAGCCCAGTTCATGAAGTCCGCCCGGGGATCGTGGGCGTAGCGGTTGGTGTCGAAGATGTCGCCGACGCTGACACGACCGGCCGTCAGCACCAGGCGGTCCTGAGAGCGGGTGGCCGGCATCACGTTCTGGTCGGCGGTCACGGTCTCGCTGGCCCCGCCGAGGTTCACGGTCTGGCGCAGGAACCACCGCTGAAGGCGGAAATAGGGGTAGTTGCGGCCGACCTTGTAGGCCTCGCCGCTGGGAAAGCCGGCCGCTCCCAGGGTGTTCGACAGGCCGAAGCCCTGGTCCAGTTCCCCATTCAGCCAGATCTCGCCCCCGGCCCACGGGCGATGGCCGATAAACAGGGTCGCATCATTGGTGGTGTTGCCCCGATTGCCCGGGTCGAGGCTGTTGGGACCCCGGACGCTGGAATGAAACGCCGGATGATACTGGGTGAGGCTGGTGGCCTGTGCGCTGACGGACCAGTTCGCATCCTCGGCAGCCGAGGCGGTTGCGGCCGCCATCAGGACAGCCGCCGCCAGAGCCGTAAATTGGGTCATTGCTTAGTCCGCCCGTGCACTCACATCATCTGTAAGGCGACCGAGCGCCGACAGGACGGATATCACGAGGCGGCTGTCCGGGTCGAGGCGGAAAAGTTTGCCCGTGTGGGGCCAGTCCCGCGCGGGTGCCGGCGGCTACGCTCAAGTCGACCGGGACTAGGACCCGTACTTGCCCCAGACGAACCTCGAAGACAGGGCGAAGTTCCAGACGGACGCGAGAGCGATCCCGCAGATGGCCGCTGGCAGGGCGTCGATGCCGCGGCTCATCAGGATGCTCGAGACGCCGATATTCGCGACCATCCCGACGGCGCAGGCTGCGGCAAACTTCACCCAGCCCGTGAGCAGGGGTATCAATCCGCGTAGTCGCTTGTCTGCATAAGTAAGCTCGTTGTTGAGCTCGAAATTGAAGGTCATTGCCGTGATGGCCGCCACTGTTTGTCCGACGATGAACGCGGCCTCCTTCGACGTCGTGACGCCTGCGGGACTGGCGGAGACCAGCCAAAGTGTCAGGGCCAGAACGGCCAGGTGAACCACGGCACCGATGGCGCCGACGGTGCCGAAGAGGGCGAAGCGTGTCGGAATGACCCGGCCCAGCCATTTGTCGTAGAGGCCGACGAGGAATTCGAACACGATGGTCCGGTCAAGCTTACTCTCGCCGGCCACCCGCGCGGCGAAGTCGAGGGGGAATTCCTTCACCCGCATTGGGGGGGAGACCGTCGCCAGAATGTCCAGCAGGATTTTGAAGCCGACGCCGGACAATCCGCCGGCGTTCTGCCGGAGCGTCTCTGCGCGCATCATGAAATAGCCGCTCATTGGATCGCTCAGATCCACTCCTGTGACCCGGCGGGCGATGGCATTGGCGAGCCCCGACGCCTTGACCCGGCCCGGCTGCCCCCATTTGTCCGTGCTGGCACCTTCCGCGAAGCGGCTCGCGTAGGCGAGATCGTATTCGCCGGACCCAATGGCCTCAAGCATCTTGGGCAGCAGCGCTGGATCGTGCTGGTGGTCTGCGTCCATGACGGCGACGACCGGTGCCGCCGTGGCGCACATGCCCTCGATCGCGGCGCTGGCGAGACCGCGCCGATCAATGCGCTGGATGCAGCGGATCCGCGGGTTTTCAAGGCTCAGTGCGCGGGCTTCGTCTGCCGTGCCGTCCTGGCTGTTGTCGTCGACGATGATGGCTTCCCATTCTATGCCCTCGAGGGCCGCCGACAGTCGCCTCTCCAGTCCGCGGAGATTTTCCCGTTCATTCAGCGTTGGCAGGATGATCGCAAGTTCAAGTGTCACGTCGAATGCCTAGGCTCGTAAGAAACGTTTCTAAAACCATACCTGCGTTCGTTTTAAGTGAACGTGAATGCGATCGAATGAGGTAAATTTGATTTTCTGAGTAATATTTAAATCACCTAAAACAGCCAAAAATAACAATCTGTTTGGCCCGATAGATATTTATGGATGTAATTCGATATTATTGATTACAATAAAATGGCTCATGGTTCATGAATTCAGTCACAAATTTCATTTAGAGGAATGTTCAACCATAATCTCATCTGAACTTCGTCGGAATGGGACTGGGGTCACGTGTCGTTCCGATCGGAGTCTGTGGCCTAGAAGGTCAGCAGGCAGACCCGGTGAGAATCCGATTGTTGCCTCAGTCCGCCCGTGCACTCACATCATCTGTAAGGCGACCGAGCGCCGACAGGACGGATATCACGAGGCGGCTGTCCGGGTCGAGGCGGTAAAGCTTTCCGGTGTCCTGGATCACCGCGCCGATACCGATCAGTCTCTGCATCTTTCGCCGCACGGTTTCCCGGGGAATGTCGGTCATCTGCGAGATGGTATGGGCGCTGGCGCCGCCGGCCCGACGGGAGTCCGCACCGGTCAGGCGATCGGCGTCGGCGACAAATATCAGGCAGAGGATCAGATAGATCTCGTCGATTTCCACCCGGAAGTTCGCGCGTATGTCCCCAGCCAGCACGAAGAGTTTCCGCAGCAGGAGATAGTTCCGGCGAAGGGACGCCCCCGAACCGTCCGACCCCGGTCCATCCAGCGTTTTCGATCGGTCTTGCGATTCCGGCTCAGCCAAGCTCATCACACCAAGACATTGACCGGCCCATTTTGTGGCGCCGAAGAGCGCCAACGAGTATACGGTCTCGATTGCTACATCCGTTGGGCCGGCAGAAGACGCCGTCCGGCCCATTTTGGGCGTTACAATCACCATATTGCTGCGACCTTTTCAAGCCTTTCTCTCGTTCATTCGGAGACGCGGGATCCGGCTTGAGTTCATTCAGGGACTCCGGCGTGCAAGGTCTCATGAATGGTGTGCGTTGTGCGTCGGGATCGATTTCAATGTCGTTGTGGCGCAAGTTTACGACGCAAATAGCGACGTGAGAAAATATTACAAAAAGCAGCCATTTTGGGGATTTCTCCGGAATTTCCGGTCAATCCCGTAGAAGGACCCTGACAATTCGTAAAAAGCAGCCTAAGGTCGCATTTCAGAAGCAATTGCCCGTATATGACGAATGCTTTGATCGGATCTCGTCCGGGGGGCGAGGTCTGGCCGAGGCGGAAAGCCCATTGGCCCGCCGGTGCCACCGCCGATGTGCCGGAATTTGCGGTTTCTGTTTGTTTGCGTCAGAGAACATGAAAATGTCGTCGTGTCAGCGATGACCGGCCGTGGGGAGACCCTTCGCGGACCTGATAACCGATGCGGAAGTTGAGGAGCGTCACCTTGCCCCTGTCCATCGACGCCGACACGCTGGCCTTTCTCTTTCCGGCCTATCTGCGGACGGACGGGAGTCTGCGGATCCTGTCCGTCGGTCCGGCGCTGGCGCGGCGGGCGCCGACGGTGGTGGAAGGCTCCCTGCTGACCGACCACTTCGGTCTTGACCCGGCCACCCCGGTCGAGGGACTGGCGGATCTGGTGTCAGCGCGGACGCGGCTCACGCTGCGGGGTCGCGCCGCCGACATCCTGTTGCGGGGCAGTCTCTGCGCCGTCAAGGACGGGTATCTGTTCCTGGTGGGCTACGCCGCCCTGACGGCAAGTGGCGATCCTGCGATCAACAGCGTGCCGCCCCTGACCCCGGCGGATCTGTCGCCCAGCGACTCCGCGCGGGACGGGGCGCACGTCCTGGCCGCCCAGGCGACCCTGTTGACGGCTGCCCGGGCCCTGGCGGACGAAGCCCATGCCGACCGCGATGCCGCCGAGGCGGCAAGTCGGGCCAAGACCGAGTTCCTGACCCTGATCAGCCATGAACTGCGGGACCATCTGCACGGGGTGATCGGCCTAGTGGGCGCGCTGGGTGCCGGGCCGCTGACGCCGGAGCAGGCGGAGATGGTCTCCCTGATCGCCCATTCCGGCTCCGCCCTGACCCGGGTGGTGGACGACGTGCTGGACTTTGTCGGCGGATCGCCGGGCGCGGGACAGAGGTCGGCGGAGGTGGACGGTCCGGTCGCATCCGAGGGGGTCGCGGCCTGGGAAGACCGCGGGGATCCGCGGGAGGACGAGGACGCACCGGTCCGGGCGCTGGTCGCGGAGGATCACCCCGCCAACCGCCGGATCATCGAACTGATGCTGGCGCCGATGGGGGTGGACGTGACACTGGTGGCCAATGGCGCAGAGGCGGTGGAGGCGTTCAAGCGCCACGACTGGGAACTGGTTCTGCTCGACATGCAGATGCCGGTGCTGGACGGGGTCAGTGCCGCCCGCGCCATGCGGGACCTGGAGGTGGG
>CAIQUG010000181.1 GCA_903874895.1 uncultured Caulobacterales bacterium
GGCGAGATCCGCGAAGGCGTGGTCAAGAACATCACCGACTACGGCGCGTTCGTGGACCTCGGCGGCATCGACGGCCTGCTGCATGTCACCGACATGAGCTGGAAGCGCGTCTCCCACCCCAGCCAGGTGCTGGCGGTCGGCGACACGGTGAAGGTGCAGATCATCAAGATCAATCCGGATACCCAGCGCATCTCGCTCGGCATGAAGCAGCTGCAGTCCGACCCGTGGGACGGCGTGGAGGCCAAGTATCCGGCCGGCGCGAAGTTCACCGGTCGCATCACCAACATCACCGACTACGGCGCCTTCGTGGAGCTGGAAGCCGGGGTCGAGGGCCTGGTGCACGTCTCGGAAATGTCCTGGACCAAGAAGAACGTCCATCCCGGCAAGATCGTCTCCACCTCGCAGGAAGTAGACGTCATCGTGCTGGACGTGGATCCGTCCAAGCGCCGCGTGTCGCTGGGTCTCAAGCAGGCCCTGCCGAACCCGTGGGACGACTTCCTGGCGAAGCATCCGATCGGTTCCACCGTCGAGGGCGAGGTCAAGAACACCACCGAATTCGGTCTGTTCATCGGTCTCGACAACGACATCGACGGCATGGTCCATCTCTCCGACATCGACTGGAGCGTGTCCGGCGAGGAAGCCGTTCAGCGCTATCACCGTGGCGAGATGGTCAAGGCCAAGGTCCTGGATGTGGATGTCGAGAAGGAGCGTATCTCCCTCGGCATCAAGCAACTGGCCGGCGACCCGATGGCTGGCGACTCCTACCGGAAGAACCAGACGGTCACCGTCACTGTGACGGAAGTCACCACCGGCGGCCTCGAAGTGAAGTTCGGCGAGGACTCCGCCCCGATGACGGCCTTCATCCGCAAGTCCGACCTGTCTCGCGACCGTTCGGAACAGCGGCCGGAGCGGTTCGCCGTTGGTGACCGCCTCGACGCCCAGATCACCAACATCGACAAGGCGGCCCGTCGGGTCTCCCTGTCCGTGAAGGCCCTGGAAATGGCGGAAGACAAGGCGGCCATCGAGCAGTTCGGCTCGTCCGACTCCGGTGCCTCCCTGGGCGATATCCTTGGTGCGGCGCTCCGCGAGAAGGCGTCCAAGGAATAGTCAGCCTGCCTCACGAAATGACGTGAGATACGGCAAGGCCCGCGCAGGTTCGTCCTGCGCGGGCTTTTTCGTGGCGAAAGCCTCCGCAGTGCAGCCATAACCCCTTGAACTTCCCTGACGTTTCGGCAATGGTCGCCCGCGTCGGGGGAATTGTGTCGGAATCCTGTCGGATCTCCCCGGCACTGTCGCCGTGTTCAGGAACGGAACCATGATCAAGTCGGAATTGATCGCGAAGCTTGCGACGGAAAATCCGCACCTGACCCAGAAGGACGTGGAGCGCGTCATCTCGGTGATCCTGGACGAGATGATTGATGCTCTGGTCGGCGGTGGGCGGGTCGAACTTCGCGGCTTTGGTGCCTTCTCCGTTCGCGCTCGCCCGGCCCGGGCCGGGCGCAATCCCCGCACGGGTGCCACCGTCCAGGTCCGGGCGAAGGCGGTACCGTTCTTCAAGAGCGGCAAGGAACTCCGCGAACGGCTCAATGCGAGCGGTGACGACTGATGACGTTGTGTTGACCGTGACTTCCCACTAGGGGATGGTTCCGCGCCACTACTTACCGACGCTGATCGCAGTCCAGGGGTTGAACATGTCCATTGCCAGTGAGTTTCGTGAGTTCATCGCCCGCGGCAACGTGATCGATCTCGCGGTCGGTGTGATCATCGGCGGTGCGTTTGGAAAGATCGTCACCAGCCTGGTGGACCAGATCATCATGCCGCCCGTGGGCCTTCTGACCGGTGGCGTGGACTTCTCGCAGATGAAGATCGTCCTGCGGGCTGCGGACCCGGTCGCCAAGGTCACCGAGACGGCGATTGGCTATGGCGCATTCCTCAACACGCTGATTCAGTTCCTGATCATCGCCATGGTGATCTTTTCCATCGTGAAGGGCGTGAATTCCCTGCGACGGAAGTCGGAAGAACCGGCCGCTCCGGCTGCGCCGCCACCGCCGACCCCCAGCGAGGCGCTGCTGGGCGAAATCCGCGATCTTCTGAAGACCCGCTGAGGACCGAGGCCCGGACGGAGGGTCAGACGACCTTCTTGGTCTTCTTGACCTTCTTGTCCTTCTTGTCCTTTTCCTTTTTCTTCTTCGGGGCCTTTTCAGCCTTGGCGGGCTTGGGTGCGGCCTTCGCCTTCTTCTTGGCCGTCTTCGCGACGTCGCCGAGCTCGCCGTCGATCAGGGCCTTTTCACCGGCCTTCGCCAGATCCCGGAGAACACCGAGGAAAGCCTCCCGCTTGTTGGCGGCAAGGTAGCCGAGGATGCGGGCATCCGCCGCCGCGACGCGCGGTGCGGCCTCATCCAGGATCGATCGTCCCGTCTCCGTCAGCCGCACCGTGTTGGCGCGGCCGTCCGTCGTCGACCGCTCTCGCGCCAGATAGGCCTTGGAGATCATCCGGGCAATCATGTCGGCCAGCGTCGACCGATCGATGCCGGTGGCGCGCACCAGGTCCGTCTGGGTCAGGCCCTCGTGCTCGGCCACCGCGGCCAGCACCGCGTACTGGCGCTGGGTCACCGCCCCCGGTCCTGTCTCGGCCCCGTAGACGTCCAGGGCCAGCTGAAGGGCCCTGTGCAACAGATGGCTGGGAGAGCGCTCGAGGCTGGAGACAGCGATCTTTACGGACTTGGCCATGCGGCTCCCCTTGTCCTGGAGCGGCGAATTGCTGCCGCCAAAGTCAGATATACTCCGACCACGGTGTATATAAACACCGAACACGTCGTTTTGACGACAGCCTGCCCGACGGCCTCAGGCGGCCGGAGGGTCTTCGGGTGGCCGCAGACCCGGCGGGTCCGGATGACAGGTTTCCTTGAGCATCAGCGGGGCCTGGAAGGCGGCAAAGACAAAGGTCAGAAGGACCGAACCGGCGGTCCGGTAGGCCAGCCAGAGTTCGTGGGACTGATGTCGGACGACTTCATTGCCGACGGCCATGGCCAGGAAGAACAGGCCGAAACGCAGGGTCAGCTTGCGCCATCCGGTCTCGGTCAGATGAACAGCCTGACCCATCAGCATCCGGATCGGGCTCTTGCCGAGGGCCAGGCCGCCCAGCATCAGCACGCCCAGCCCCGAGTCGATGATCGTGGTCTTCATCTCGACGATGTTCGGATCGTGAAAGATGAGGGTGGCACCGCCGAACAGCAGGGCCGCCGTCCCGTAGACCGCCGGCAGGATGGCCAGCTTGCGGCGGACGACCAGGCTGGCCGCCACGGCACCGCCGGACCCGACCACCAGACCCCAGGTGCCGGCAAGGACCAGATCGGCACCCTTCAGATGAAAGCCGAGCCAGGCGACCAGCGACACGCAGAGCATCATCAGGACGCCGGCATAGTCCACACCCAGATGAAAATAGTCCGGTGCCGGCGGGGCGGCGGCGTGCGACGGATCAGCGGACATGATCAGGCTCCGGGGGGCGCGAGGACAGGACGGCCGTCACAGCTCGAGCCCGACCAGGGACCGGGCGAAGGCCCGGGCGTCAAAGGGTTGCAGGTCATCGGGAGACTCGCCCACCCCGACCAGCTTGATCGGCGCGCCGCCCGCCTCCGCCGCGGCCAGGAGCACACCGCCCCGCGCCGTGCCGTCCAGCTTCGTCATCACCAGTCCCGTCACATCGGCCGTGGCGGCGAAGCCACTGGCCTGAGCCAACCCGTTCCGACCGACGGTAGCGTCCAGCACCAGCAAGGTCTCGTGCGGCAGGCTGGGATCCATCTTTTTCAGCACGCGGACGATCTTGGCGAGCTCGTCCATGAGTCCGGACTTGTTCTGCAGCCGGCCGGCCGTATCGATCAGTACGACGTCATACCCTTCGTCCCGGGCGCGGGTCACGGCGTCGAACGCAAGGCCGGCGGCATCGGCCCCGGGGCCCTTGGAGACGAACCCGGCATTCGATCGCTCGGCCCAGACCTGAAGCTGTTCGATGGCGGCAGCCCGGAAGGTGTCACCGGCGGCAATCAATACCCGAGCGTTCCGACGGGAGAGTTCATAGGCGATCTTCCCGAGGGTGGTGGTCTTGCCGGATCCGTTGACCCCGACAAACAGCACGACATAGGGACGAGGTCCGCCGAGGGGCTCGAACCGGCCCTCATGCGGTGCCAGTTCGGCGGTGATGGCCTCGGCGAGGCTTTCCTTGACCTCGGTCTCGCTGGCTTCCTTGTCGAAGCGGGCCCGACCGAAGGCGGCGGCGATCCGGCTCGCGGCAGCGGCACCGATGTCCGCCTCGATCAGCAGTTCCTCGAGGTGGTCGAGGTCGTCCTGATCCAGCCGCTTGCGGGTCAGGACACTGGTGACCTGGTCGGCGAGCCGGGTCGAGGACTTCCCCAGACCCTCCGACAGACGCTGGAACCAGCCGGGCTTCTGCCGTCCGAATCCGCCCGGGATCGGCACGACGATCGAGCCGCCGTCGCTGTCAGGATCAGAGGGGGTGTTCGGATCACTCATGCGCACGTCTTAGGATGGCTGGAGGGAATGGGCAAATCGTCGCAATGTTCAAGCGGTGCGCAGGGCCTCAGCCAGGAGACGCGCCTCGGCCCCACGGCTGGAACCCGCGCGCCAGGCGACCACGATCTGACGGGACGGGGATCCGTCGGTCATCGGTCGCACGACCACGGGTGCGGTCTGAGTGAGGCCGGCATCCACGGCGACCCCCGGCAGCAGCGAGACGCCCAGCCCGGAACCCACCATCTGCACCAGGGTATGCAGCGACGTGGCGGCAAATCCCCCCTCCGCACCTCCGGTGCGAAGACCGTCCAGGCTGCAGGCTGCAAGGGCATGGTCGCGCATGCAATGTCCATCCTCCAGCAGGATCAGGTCATCCTCGCCCAACGCCTCCGGGCTGACGGTCTGCAGGCCTGCGATCCGGTGATTGGCCGGGGCAATGGCATAGAAGGGGTCGACGGCTACCGGAGCAAAATCGATCCCCTGGAGATCGTAGGGCAGGGCGATGAGGGCCGCATCCAGGCCACCGCTTTTCAGCGAAGACACCAGGCGTGCCGTCATGTCTTCCCGCAGGAAGAGCCGGAGATTCGGGAACTTCAGCCGCAAGGCGGGGAGGGTCCGCGGGAGCAGGAAGGGGGCAATGGTCGGGATGACGCCGAGCCGGAACCGTCCGGACAGGGGCTGGCCGGCGCTCCGCGCGGCCTGCACCAGGTCCTCCGCCTGGGCGAGGATATCGGCGGCGCGGGCGACCGCCTCTTCGCCGACGGGCGTGAGGATCACTCCGGCCCGCCCCCGATCCACCACCGGGGCGCCCAGCACCTTTTCCAGCTCCGCCACGCCGGCCGACAGGGTGGGTTGAGTCACATGGGCCGCATTGGCGGCGCGACTGAAGGAGCCATGCTCGGCCAGCAGCTTGAGGTACTGGAGTTGGCGAAGGGTCGGAAGAAGCATGGTGCCAATATAGGGCCTGCCTATGGCCACGGCAATTTGTATCGAAGGACCCTGTCACCAGTGGCCGGGTTCCGCCCGGGGATTGTCCGCGTGAGCCTCCAGATGGTGGGCCAGGTCCGCGTCCAGGGACGCCCAGGTGATCGTCCGGGCGACGAGGGCGTAGATCCAGTGGATCGGAACCACCCGGTGCCGGCCATAGTTGAGCAGGGGGACCAGGGAGTGACCCAGTTCGATCTTCACGCGATAGCCGGTCTGTCCGCTCTGAAGACGTTGGGCCCCCCGTGCCATGGCCCAGTCGATGGCGCCGTCGGTGAGCCGGAAATACAGCATCCAGTCCCGCGGCCGGTCGTAGTCGATCCCGATGAACTTGTTCACGACGGCTTCGCCGAGGTCCAGGAGCAGCATGAAGGCGACCAGCCGGCCGTCCGCCCGATCCCGCAGCAACAGGAAATGGGCCGCCGGCTCCTGGGCGATCCGCTGGAAGAAGCGCATGTCGAGGCGTTCGAACTGGGTCGTGGCCTTCAGATAGGTCTGCATGAACAGCCCGAAGACCTCGTCCAGAACGGCCTGAGACGGGGCCTGCACCACTGTCTCTTCAAGATCGGCCTGTTCCACGCTGCGGCGGAGCTTGCGGCGAAGCTGCTGCCGGTGCGAGGGCTTCATCCCGCTGAAATAGTCCGCCTTGTCCCGGGAGCGGAACCGGACCTCGGCGCCGGGATAGCTTTCCGTGTGGAAGACACCGCGGCGGGCCTCCAGACCGGCCATGTCTGCGGCATAGGACTGAGGGAGGTCCTTCCAGACCAGCATCAGGGCGCGGTGGTCTCGGGCGATGCCGTCCATCGCCCGGTCAATCGCTTCGAAGACAGCGGCGCGATCCTCGCCAGCCGCCACGGCCACGGTCCCCTCGTCGGAGATCGGACAGCCCACGAACAGGGTCCGCTGCGCGAGAACCGCCGGAAAGATGCGGCCAAGGGCGCGGAACACGGGCATCAGACCGTCGGGAACGACAAGCTCCACCGGCACGTCCGCCACGAACATCGGAGCCAGCGCCACCGGGTGCCCGTCCCGCTCCACCACGGCGTAGAGAAAGGTGAACTGGTCGGCGAGCCCGCCCTCCTCCAGGGCCTGGTACCACCACCGGCCCTCGAGGGGGGGAGCGAAGCCCGTCTCCCAGAGTCCGTCCGGCGCATCGACCGCCCGACGCACCACGCGAACGGTCAGGGTCATGCTTCACCCCCCATGAACGCGACGCCCGACAGGATCAGCAGCAGTCCGGCCCCCCGCATCCAGGAGATCTTCTCTCCGAGGAGCAGGCGGGAGAGAACCGCCACCGACACAAAGCTGAGGCTGCCCATGGCGAAGGCCACGCTCACGTCCACCACCGTCAGGGCGAGGGTGTAGAGGGCGATCTCGGACCCATAGGCCACCACCCCGACGGTGATCCACAGCCGGGATCTTTGAGGCTGGACCGAGGCCGTCTTCCAGGAAATCTGGGCCAGCCCCTCGATGACGGCGCACACGATGATCAGGCAAAGGCCCAGAAAGGTCCGGTTCATCGGGCGGGCAGGGTGTTGTGATCGGTCCGCGACACCAGGAAGACGCCGCCCAGGATCAGCAGGGTTCCGAAGATCCGGCCACCGGTGACGGCCTCGTGCAGCCAGAGCGCCGAGACGGCGGCTACGGAGACATAGCTGAGCGCCGTGATCGGCAGGGCATAGGAGACATCCGCGTCGTCCAGCACCTTCAGCCAGTTGACCATCTGCAGCCCGATCAGTGCGCCCACTGCCAGGAAAAGGGGCTGGGACAGGACCGCCCTTGCCGCCCCGAGGGGGTCGTTGGCGGCACCGGCCGGGAGGGTCAGGGCCGCTCGCTTCCAGACCGTCTGGACCACAGTGTCCAGAACGATGGCTGCGACCAGTCCCAGAACCAGCCGTGTGGGCAGTTTCCGGGGGTCGGATGCGGACGGTGGCGGATCGGATCCCATGGGTCGTTCTTAGGCATCCTGTCGCCCCGTCCGCAAGCGGTGCCTGCGTCCGGGGAGCGACAGCCGTCGAAAAGGCGCGGCTTCCACGTCGGCCCAAGCTGCGACAGGTGTTGACATTTTCCGCTATTGGTCGAGAAGAGACCGCTTCCTCGGTGACGCCCCCGGCGCGATTTCCGCGACCCGGGGCTTCTGCTTTTGGGAGCAGCTCCATGTCCGATGTCGAAGTCCCGGTTCCCGCTGATCACCTGATGGGCGTCTACAATCGCGCGCCCCTGGCCTTCGACCGAGGCCGAGGCGTGCGCCTGATCACCGAGGATGGCGACGAATATCTCGACTGCATGGCCGGCATCGCCACCTGCGGCCTGGGACATGCCCATCCGCGCCTGGTCGAGGCCGTGAAGCGCCAGTCGGAAAAGCTGTGGCATGTCTCCAACGTGTTCCGGATCAAGGAACAGGAGACCCTGGCCAAGCGTCTGACGGATGCGTCCTTTGCCGATGTGGCCTTCTTCACCAATTCCGGGGCGGAATCCCTCGAATGCGCCTTGAAGACGGCCCGCAAGTATCACAGCGCCAATGGCCAGCCGGGACGGATCGACGTGATCGGCTTTGACGGCTCGTTCCATGGTCGGACCTACGCCACGATCAATGCGGCCGGAAACCCGTCCTATGTGGAGGGCTTCGGCCCGCGCCTGCCCGGCTACGTCCAGGTGAAGTTCGGTGACCATGATGCGCTCAAGGCCGCCATTGCCGCACCGACGACGGCCGCCGTTCTGCTGGAGCCGGTCCAGGGCGAAGGCGGTGCCCGCGCCGTCCCGGACCACTGCCTTCGCGATCTGCGGGCCCTCTGCACCGAGCACGGCGTCCTGCTGATCCTCGATGAGGTGCAGTGCGGCCTGGGACGGACGGGTCAGCTCTTCGCTCATGAATGGGCGGGTGAGGCCAAGCCGGACATCATGGCGCTGGCCAAGGCGCTGGGGAACGGTTTCCCGGTGGGAGTCTGCCTCGCCACCGCCGAAGCTGCCAAGGGCATGACCACCGGAGCCCACGGGTCCACCTATGGCGGCAACCCCTTTGCCATGGCCGTGGCAACGGAAGCGTTCGCCGAACTTTCGAGTCCGGAGCTTCTCGCCCATGTCCGCGACGTGGCCGGCTACTTCACCCAGCAGCTGGAAGGGCTGAAGTCCAGCTTCCCCGACATCATCGTGGACATCCGCGGCCGTGGCCTGCTGATCGGCGTGAAGCTGATCCCGAACAATCGCAGCTTCATGGGCTGGGCCCGGGATGAAAAGCTGCTGATCGCCGGCGGAGGCGACAATTGCGTCCGTCTGCTGCCGCCCCTGATCATCACCCAGGAAGAGGCGCGGGAAGCCATCGAGAAGTTCGAGCGCGCCTGCGTCCGCGCCCGGAACGACCTTGCCGGGGCCAAGGCTTCGTGACCGTCCGCCACTTTCTCGATCTGTGGAAGATCGACGGTGCAGATCTGCGGGCCATTCTCGACGAAGCCCATCGCCGCAAGGCGGCCCGCGCCGGTTGGCCGACAGGACGGGTCGATGCCGACGCTCCGCTGAAGGATCGGGTCCTGGCCATGGTGTTCGAAAAGAACTCCACCCGGACCCGGTTCTCCTTCGATGCCGCCATTCGTCAGCTGGGCGGATCCAGCATCATCGCCAATGCCGGCGACATGCAGCTGGGACGCGGTGAGCCGATCGAGGACACGGCCCGGGTCCTGTCCCGGATGGTGGACGCGATCATGATCCGCGCCAACCGCCACGACGATGTCGAGCGCCTGGCACAGGCGGCCACTGTCCCGGTCGTCAACGGCCTGACAGACAAGAGCCATCCCTGTCAGATCATCGCGGACCTGCTCACCATCGAGGAGCGTCGCGGGCCGGTTCGGGGCATGACCCTCGCCTGGGTCGGGGACGGCAACAATGTCTGCGCCAGCCTGATCCACGCGTCAGGTCGACTGGGCTTTCGCCTGAGAATCGCCTGCCCGGCCGACTATCATCCGGACCTGATGGATCTGGCCAGGTCCGGTGACGGCGATGTCAGCGTGACACAGGACGCGGCACTGGCGGTGGCCGGTGCCGACGCCGTCTTCACCGACACCTGGGTCTCCATGGGGGACACCGACCATGATGCGCGCCTCGCAGCGTTCGAGCCGTTCTGCGTCGACGAAGAGCTGATGGCACGGGCGGCCAAGGACGCCCTGTTCCTGCACTGCCTCCCCGCTCACCGCGGCGAGGAGGTGACGGACGCGGTCATCGACGGCCCGCAATCAGTGGTGTTCGATGAGGCCGAGAACCGCCTGCACGCCCAGAAGGCCGTACTCGTGTGGTGCTTCAACGGGATCTGAAGACCCGCAGGGGCAAAGGTGCCGGACCGCTGGTCCGGCACCCTGCCCTTGTCGATATCAAGGATCAGGCCGCCTTTTCCAGCGCGCCTTCCCACTGACCGAGGCTGGCGAGCCCATTCATCCGGGCCCGGTGGGCGAAGGCCTTCTGGGCGCTCGGGACATTGGCGGTCTGTCCCGACCAGGCTTTCTGCGGCGCAGCCTGCAGGGCCCGCCCGTAGGAGAAGGTCATCTTCCACGGGAAGCCGCCGAGCCGGTTCATGGCGTCGAGATGCGCCGTCGCCTGCTCGTCGGACTGACCGCCGGACAGATAGGCGATTCCCGGCACTGCGGAGGGCACCGTGGCCTTGAGGCAGGCAATGGTGCGCTCGGCCACCTGGGCAATGGACGCCTGGGTGGGGCACAGCTTGCCGGAAACGACCATGTTCGGCTTCAGCACGATGCCTTCCAGCGGCACCCGAGCGAGGAACAACTCCTCGAAGACGGTTTGCAGGACAAAGCGCGTGACCTCATCGCACCGCTCGATCGTGTGGGACCCGTCCATCAGCACTTCCGGCTCGACGATCGGCACGATCTGGTGGGCTTGGCAAAGGGCCGCATAGCGGGCGAGGGCGTGGGCATTGGCCTTGATCGCTCCGGCCGAGGGAATGCCGTCGGCGATGTCGATCACGGCCCGCCACTTGGCGAACCGGGCACCCCGGGCATAGTACTTGGTCAGGCGCTCGGCCAGGCGATCCAGGCCGACGGTCACCGTTTCACCGGGGAAGCCGGGCAGCGGCTGCACGCCCTCGTCGACCTTGATGCCGGGGATCGAGCCGGCGGCGGTGATCAGGTCCACCAGCGGCGTGCCATCGGCAGCATTCTGCCAGAGGGTCTCGTCGTAGAGGATGACGCCGGAGACGTAGCTCATCGCGTCCTTGGCCCGGAACATCAGCTCGCGGTAGTCCCGGCGATGCTCCTCGGTGTTGTCGACGCCGATGGCGTCGAAGCGCTTCTTGATCGTTCCCGTGGACTCGTCGGCGGCCAGAATTCCGCGCCCGGGGGCCACCATCTTTTCCGCAACACTGTTCAGCGCAGCCAGATCCATCTTACCCTCATGCCCTTGTGATCGCCCCGACCCCCGCACGGGGGCGTCGGACAAGCCCGAATGGGCTCAGCCATACTTGGGCGGTCTTATAATCGGGTGAAATTTTTTTCAGAAGACCTTCTCAGTCGCGAAAGGGCACTCCCGGGCGGTTTTTGAAGGGCGCGCCGCGGCGGCAACGTCTCAAACGCCCGCGCGGTCGTTCAGGGACTCGAGGATCGCGGCCTTGATCCGTTCCGTCAGAGCCTCGTCGAGGAACGGCTTTTCGACCAACGGAACGGATTTGGCAGCCGCCCAGTCCCGACAGCGCCGACCAGGATTGCTGGCGATGAGGATATGCGGCGGGACGGGCCCGCGGCGTCGCAGTTCCTCGAGGAGTTGGATCCCGTCCATGCCAGGAAGGCGGACATCCACCACGAGGCAGTCCACCCCGGTCTCGGCGTGATCGAGATAGGCCTGCGCGGAGAAGTAGGCCGCCACCCGATAACCTTCCGTGCCGAGGGCAAATTCAAGGGAGTTCACGACGGCGCGGTCGTCATCGACCACTGCGACCAACGGCCTTTGCTTCGCCCTGGCCGGCGCGTCGCGACGGGCCGCAATTCGGGGCGCGGTGCGGGCCGAGGTTCGGGGCGAACACATCGTGTCCATGGTGGACCTTGCGGATGACGACCCGGGCGCGGGCATTGGACCCCCCGAGAGTGAGCGGTTCCTTCGATCGCTCGCCTTGATCCACAGCAAATTGCCCGGGTTGCCGGGTGTTTTCGATGCCGTCGGGTCCCGGAAGGCTAGTTTTCACCCCCGGGATCGCGGGGCACAAGGGACGGCGCAAACCGCAAGTCCGCGAGAATGGCCATCTGCACCAGTTCGGCGAAGCTCCCGGCTCCCATCTTGGTCATGGCCTTGGCGCGATAGACCTCCACCGTCCGGGGAGAAATGTTCAGGCGCCACGCGATGACCTTGTTGGGGTGACCGTCCACTAGCCCCTGCAGCACCTCGCGCTCCCGGGCCGACAGCAGGTCGAGGCGGCGGCGAATGTCAGCATGTTCATCCGCCGCCCGCGGTGGTGCCGCCAGGGCAAGGCGCAGTGCGCGGATCAGGTGCTGGTCATCGAAGGGCTTCTCGATGAAGTCCGCAGCACCGATCTTCATTGCCTCCACTGCCAGGGGTACATCTCCGTGACCCGTAATGACGATGATCGGCAGATCGGGGTCCAGCGCCCGGGACTCCCGCACCAGCTGGAGTCCATCCATCTCCGGCATTCGGACATCGGTGATGAGGCACGACATGCTGACCCCCGCGCGAAGGGCTGCCAGAACGGCATGCGGGTTGCCGTAGGTCACCACGCGGTAGTCCGCACTCTCCAGCAGGAAGGCGATGGAGTCCCGCACCGCTGCGTCGTCGTCGACCAGATGGACGGCCTCGTCACGCATGCGGTCGGGCCTCGGATGTCCGGACATCGGACTCGGTTGTGTCGTCAAGATCCATCACGCGTCTCAGGGTGAAATGAAAGATGGTGCCGCCGTCCGGGTTCGGCGTGGCCCAGATCCGCCCCCCGTGCGCCTCGATGATCGTCCGACAGATGGACAGGCCCACGCCCAGGCCGTTGGCCTTGGTCGTCAGAAACGGCTGGAAGAGCTGCGATGCGACCGGCTCCTGCAGGCCGCCCCCCGTATCCAGAACCGTGACCTCCGTCATGGCCTCTCCACCCGTTGCTGCACCTGCCGGGCCGCTGGAGACGACCAGTTCGCGGCGAGGTTGCTCCGCCATGGCTTCGATCGCATTGCGGATGAGGTTCAACAGGACCTGCTGGACCTGGACGCGATCCGTCAGCACCGTGTCGTAGTCACCGTTCAGATGGAAGGTGACCCGGACACTGTGTTCCTTCGCGCCGACCAGGGCCAGGGCCCCCGCTTCCTCCACGATCTTGGCGAGGCTTTCCACCCGTTGCTCGGTCTCCCCCCGCCGGACGAAGTCCCGGAGACGGCGGATGATCTCGCCCGCGCGCAGCGCCTGTTCCGTGGCGCGGTCCAGCGCGTCCTGAACCCGGCTCTGGAGGGGATCATGAGCCGTTGGCTCCAGCAGTCGGCGAACACCCTTGAGATAGTTCGCGATCGCGGAAAGGGGCTGGTTGAGTTCGTGCGCGAGGGCCGAGGACATTTCGCCAAGTGCTGTCAGGCGGGACATGTGCACCAGCTCGGCTTGAAGCTCCTGCAGCCGGGCCTCGGTGCTCTGGCGTTCGGACAGGTCCCGGATGAAGCCGGTGAACATGCTGCCGTCACGGCGTTTCACTTCTCCGACAGCCAGTTCGATGGGAAAGGTCGAGCCATCGCGGCGTTCGGCAACCACGATCCGGCCGATGCCGATGATCCGCTTCTCTCCTGTCTTTGCGTGCCGATCCAGATAGCTGTCATGGCTTTCGCGGTAGGGAGCCGGCATCAGCATGCGGACATTCCGGCCCCGGACCTCTGCCGCCGTGTAACCGAACAACCGTTCCGCCGTCTTGGAAAAGGCCTGTATCTCGCCGGCCCCGTCGATCAGGACCATGGCGTCCGGCACCGTGTCGAGGATGGACTGAAGGCGCTGCTCCCGCGCCTCCACCGCCGAGATGTTCAGCGCCACTTCGCGCCGACTGGCGCGGAGCATCTCACCGAAGGTCGCGACGCTCAGACCGATACCGACGAACGTCACTGCCTGCCAGACAGGGCTCGCCCCGACCCGGCCGCTGAAACCGGCGCACGCCAGTCCGATCAGGGTGGCGAACAGTCCGGGGGCACCCCCGCCCAGCGCCCCCGCCAGAAGAACCGAGGGGATCAGGAGGAGAAACGGGGAGACCTGCTCGAGACCTGTCCGGGGCAGGAGGGGCAGCAGCAGGATCCACGCCGGAAGCAGGCACAGCCAGAACCGCCGCCCCGACTCGAACAGACCCTCGAAGCGCAGCAACTGGGCGGCGAGCGGTGTGGTCAGATCGGGCAGCTTCGGACGCATACCTTCCTCTAGCGCCGACCGGCGCCGCCGCCAATTCCGGATCGCAGTCCGAGCCGGACAGGGTTCCCGCCCGTCGCCCTCCGGTAAACTACGTAAGGAGGACTCCCAAATGGCCGAAAGGCGCTTCTCAGGTGAAGTTTAGCCATCGACGGCGCTCAGCGGGACCGAACGGACCGCAGTCATTCAGCAGAGTCCGTCCAGTCCGGAGGCCCGAACCAGATGACTGTTCAATACGCCCGCAGCGCCAACATCTATGATCTGCGTCAAGCGTCTCCCGCCGCGCCGCCGTCCATGTTTCACCGGGAAGATGGCTTCGATCTGTTCCAGGGCCTCGGCGCACGGATGACCTTTGACCGGGACGAGGAGATCTTCGGCGAAGGAGAACCGGCGGATTTCGTCTATCGGGTCATCTCCGGTGCCGTCCGGACCTACCGCGTGCTGAGTGACGGACGGCGTCAGATCGGTGACTTCCACCTGACCGGCGATCTGTTCGGGCTTGAGGCGAGCCGCGAGCACATGTTCAGCGCAGAGGCCATTGGCCACTGCGAAATCCTGGTCTGCCGCCGCAGTACCCTGTTCGGTATCGCCGCGCGATCTGCGGAACTCGGGCAGGCCCTCTGGGCCCAGACGGCCCTGGAACTGGAACGCGCCCATGCGCATCTGATGCTGTTGGGCCGCAAGAGCGCCTGCGAACGCGTGGCGACCTTCCTGGCGGCCCTGTCCGACCGCCATCCCGAGGATCGCGAGATCGTGCTGCACATGTCGCGGCAGGACATTGCCGACTATCTCGGCCTGACGATCGAGACCGTGTCCCGGACCTTCACCCAGCTGCAGGCCGATGGCGTCATCGCCTTGAAGGGCTGTCGCCATGTGCAGGTCCGCAGCCGCGGCGCCCTCGACCGGCTGACACAGTAGATCCGACCCGTCATCACTGGAGGAGTCCCATGGAAATCTGTGCTGTTCTGACTCAGGTCCTTCCCACGCCGCGGGGCCAGGCCCGGCTGCGGTTCGCAGCGGCGCTGGCCTCCAGGGTGAAGGCCGAACTGATCGGTGTCGGCGTCCAGGCCTTCTCCCCGTATATCGCCTCCACCGGGGCTTTCGGATATGTGGACGCCGGCACCGTGCAGGCGATCCGCGACGAGATCGACACCGAACTGGAGGAGGCGAAACATCTCTTCCACGCCGCGGTCGAGGCCGCGGGGGTGACCGGCGAATGGTGCTCGGCCGTCGATGACCCGGTGGAAGTCGTCTCTCGCCTGTCTCGCAGCGCAGATGTCATCGTGGCGTCCTGCCGGGACCCGGCCGACGGCCCTGCAGCCACCGCCTATCCCGGCGATCTTCTTGTGTCATCGGGCCGACCGGTGCTGGTCCTTCCACCGGACGCCCGGGATCTGGGGCTGGAAACCGTCCTGGTGGCCTGGAAGGATGGCAGGGAGGCGAGGCGGGCCCTCGCGGACGCCCTGCCGTTTCTGAAGGCCGCCAACAAGGTTGTCGTCGTGGAGGTCTGTCAGGCCGATGATGTCACCGATGCGGCGATCCGCACGGAGGCGGTGGTGCGGCATCTGGCACGACACGGGATCAACGCCCAGGCGCAGGCCGTCAAGGTGGCTCACGGACGGGTCTCGGCCCAGCTCGTCGATCTGGCGCACGCCCACGGGGCGGATCTGATCGTCGCCGGTGCGTATGCCCACCCTCGCATCCGGGAATGGGTCTTCGGCGGTGTGACCCAGGACCTGCTGAACGGGTCTCCCATCGCCTGCCTGATGAGCCATTAGGGTCGGCGATCGCGCCAATTCAGGGCCGCTCGCGACGATGCCGGGCGCGCAGGCTGTCGGCAAGGGTCTTGGCTTCCCAGCAGCCGTCCTGCGCGAGGTCCACCTTGGGTCCCTGCACCTGGAAGAGGGCATAGGTATATTGCCGCGGGCCCAGCCCCAACTGCTGCAGAAACCGGGGGGGGCGGGCGTTGCCGCCGCGCTCGATCTGTCCAAGGGACGAAACACTGTTGAAGCAACGCTTCAGGTCCGAAGCCGTCACACGGCGGCTGAAATCGACGACCAGCCCGGGCGCGGACAGGACCGTGGCCGGCGGCGGGGGCTGGAAGCGGTAGCGGCTTCGTTCGGTGATCTGCAGGATCGGTGCGTGAATCAGGCGTTCGTTGTCGAGCATGGCCACCTGACCGAAGCTGAGGGCGCCGACCCATTCGGACCCCGATCTCCGACGGAGGCTTTCCACCTCGCCGGCGAACGCGGGCCATCCTCGCATCTGTGAACTCAGATCGATCCGTCCGAACCAATCCGTCGCCGGCAGCGCCAGATGGATCAGGGCAAATACACTGACGGTGGTGCCGACTTTGGCGACCCATCTGGCGCACGGGCCGCGCCAACCCGCCGCTCCCTGCGCAGCAACGGCCGCCAGAATGGCCAGGCCGGGATAGAGCGGGGCCGGCCAATGGCCCTGGACCCCCGCATGCAGGCTGTGCACGGCCAGATAGGCGGCGAACGGCAAGGTCACGGCCGCGAGCAACCAGAGACCGTCAAGGGGTCGGGCCCGCCTGGAGATGGCCAACCAGAGCCCAGATACGGCAAAGGGCGCCATCAGCGGGTTGATCAGCAGAAACTGGGTCCCGATGAGTTCCAGCAGGTGCTGGGGCGTGAACCGCTCTGCCGCGGCCCGGCCGAACTGCTTTTCGAAGCTGACCCACCCATGGGTCGCGTTCCAGAACACATTGGTCGACACCACCGAGGCCGCGGCGATCAAACAGATCCATGGCCAGGGCGTCGCCAGCCGGGCGCGGCCCTGGGGGCTGCTGGCCAGCCAGATGAGCACGCCGGGTGCGAGGAACAGGGCGCTGTATTTCGACAGCACGGCCAGGCCCGCGGTCAGCCCGGCAAGCACCCAGTCGCCGTCGCGGCCCTCTCGTGCTCTGAGCAACAGGTAGAGCGTCGCGGTCCAGAACAGGGACGACGGTCCGTCCGGGACGGCCAGATGCCCGCCGAACCCCACCAAAAGGGTTGCGTTGTACCAGACGGCCGCGCGCAGGGCCGTTGCCGGCGTGGACCGGCACTGGCGCGCGATCCCGTAGATCAACACGCTGCAGATCGCCGTCCCCAGGGTGGGCAGAAGTCGCGCGCCCAGGGCCGTGTCTCCGGCCAGCAAGCGCCCCGCCGCGATCCACCACGCCACCATCGGCGGATGATCGAAATAGCCGAAGGCCAGGTGCTGGGACCAGAGCCGGTAATAGGCTTCATCTTCCGACAAGGGGGTCACGCCGGCGGCGATGAGGCGTCCGACCGTGATGACGGCGATCAGTCCGAGCAGGCGGCGCAGGTCATGGGTCTGCTGCGACGGATGGGCTTGCCGTTTGAACGGGAGGACGTCGGCGATCACCATGCGAGCATGGCCCCGGTCAGATAGCTCCGAATGGCCCCGAACACCGTGCCGGCGAAGATCTGGGGCGGGCTGTCGGAGATCAGGGCGGGGATCAGGGCGGAGATCGTCAGCATGAAGGGTCCGGCTATTTCAGGAAAAGTCCCTAACACATATTGTTGAAGGTCCGCCCTGCCGAATGTCTCAGGCTAGTCGTCCACGGTTTCAGGGCGTCCGCGGCCGGACTTGACCCCACTGCGCCGGGCCTTCTCGTCAAGTCGCCGCCGGACCGAGCTGCCCGTCGGCCGGGTCGGACGACGGGGTGGCGGCGGGGGAACGGCGGCCTCCCGCAGCAGGTCCACCAGTCGCTGCAGGGCGTCTTCGCGATTTCGTTCCTGGCTGCGGAACCGGTGAGCGACAATCAGGATCACGCCGTCAGCACTGGCGCGGCGCCCTGCCAGACGGATGGCGCGGTCCCGCACCGCAGGCGGCAGAGACGGAGATCGTGCCGCATCAAATCGCAGCTGCACGGCGGTGGATACCTTGTTGACGTTCTGGCCGCCGGGCCCGCCGGCGCGGAAGAACCGTTCCTCCAGTTCAGCGGGGTCCAGGCTCAGGCGGTCCGTGATGGGGATCATGGGTTGACCGAAACACGCCCCGGTCCGCCGGCGACTTCACGGCGGATCCAGGCGCTGACCCGTGCCTCGAGCATGTCGAGGGGCAGGGCACCCGACAGAAGCACCGCGTCATGGAACCTGCGCTCGTCGAACCGGGATCCGAGGGCGGCCTCGGCTTTCCGGCGGAGACCGAGAATGCGAAGCTCTCCGATCTTGTAGGCCAGCGCCTGCCCCGGCCAGGAGATGTACCGGTCCACCTCAGTGTCGATGTTGTGCTCGGCCAGGGCTGTGTTTTCCAGGAAGCAGGCCCTTGCCTGATCCCGGGTCCAGCGCTTCCAGTGAATCCCGGTATCCGCCACGAGGCGGCAGGCGCGCCACATCTCGTAGGACAATTGTCCGAACCGCTCGTAGGGCGTCGTGTATAGGCCGATCTCGCCGCCCAGCTGTTCGGCATAGAGGCCCCAGCCCTCCACGAAGGCTGTGAACTGCATGTGCTTGCGGAACGCCGGCGTGTCGGACTGTTCCTGCGCCAGGGCAATCTGGAGGTGATGGCCGGGGACTGCCTCGTGCAGGGTCAGGGTCGGAATCTCGTAGAGTGGTCGCTGGTCGAGGTGGCTGAGATTGACGGCAAAGGTCCCAGCGACCCCGCGGGCGGGGCTGCCCTCCTCGTAATAGGCTGTCGTCTGACCCTCCTCGGTCGCTTCCGGGATCGGCTGCACGCCATAGGTCAGGCGAGGCAAATGCCCGAACAGGCGCGGAAGCTCCGGATCGATCTGCTTGGCGATCACCCGGTAGCGGTCCAGCAGCTCCTCGCGGCTGCGGGGATAAAACCGGGGGTCGGTCCGGAGAAAGGCGATGAACGCGGAAAACGACCCCTTGAACCCGGTCTCGGCTATGACCGCATCCATTCGGCCCCGGATGCGCCGGACCTCGTCCAGGCCGATCTGGTGAACCTCGTCCGGGGTGAGATTGGTCGTGGTGTGGCGGCGAATCTCGGCCGTGTAGAAGCGTTCACCGTCGGGCAGGTCCCGGGCGGCCAGGGTGGTACGGGCCCGGGGCAGGTATTCGGTCTCGAGGAACACCGCGATCCGCCTCTGGGCGGGGAGAACCTGATTGCGGACGATGGCCGTCGCACGAGATCGCAGATCAGACTGGACGTCCTGCGGGATGCTGTCCGGCAGATGCGCAAGGGGCAGCAGAAGCGGGCTGTTCTCGAGCGTGACGTCGGCCTGTTTGCGCGCGGTCCGAAGGGCCACCTCGGCGACGAGTTTCGGCTGGATGAATCCCGTCACCAGACCCCGTCGCGCATTGGCGATCTGCTGGTCGTAATAGCCGGGCAAGCCGGTCAGACGCGCAACATAGGCATCTGCCTCAAGACGGGAGCGGATGATGGTCCGACGCGCCAGGCTCTCGCCGAAGGTCGAAAAGCTCCAGTAGGCCGTGAAGGGCAGACGATCCGGATCAAACGCCGCAGCCTGGAGAGCGTCGTCCACAGCGCGAAGCAGCAGGTCCCGGTTGAGGCTGTCCGCATCGCCAAGGCGCATGGACTTGAGGGGCAGAAGCCGCCGCTGGAATTCAAACAGGGCGGTCCGACGGGCATCCGCCGCAGCCGGGCTGGCATCCGGTAGCCGGAACAGCGCGGCAGCGTCCCCCTCGTCCCCCTCGTCCCCCGCCGTGACAGGGTCGACATCCCTTTCCCACTGGTCGTAATCGGCGGCGATGGCCTTCAGCATGGCCGACCCCGCCGTCATCGCTCGCTGAGAGCCGGAGCCGGAATGGGCCGTGGTGGCGTGAGCCGCCGGCGGTGCGGGTGGTGGAGGAGGTGCCGGCACGGTCTGGGCAGGCACGGGTCCTCCCACGAGGCTGAGGACACCCACGGTCATGGCGGCAAGGGTGAATCTCATCTCGGGCCTTTCGCTGCAGACCATGCCAGCATCACCGATGTCGGCGCTTCAGTGCAACATATAGCGCGCCCTCTCCCCCATGGTGCCGTTCGGCCGAGGACAGGCCGGCGATCAGGGGCCGGATGGCCGGATCGGCCAGCCATTCCGGCGTACAGCGGCGAAGGAGCCCGTCGCCCATCGCCCCCTTGCCGGTGATGATCAGGACCGCCCGTGACCCATCCTCGTGGGCGCGGCGGATGAAGGCGATCACCGCCGATCGGGCTTGATCGTGATTGAGGCCGTGCAGGTCGAGCCGGGCCGAGATCGGCTCCCGGGACATGCTGATGCGCCGCTTGCGCCGCGGCTCGATCTCGTCGGGTGCCGCCGTCTTTGCAGGGAGCGCGGCCTTGCGCGCCGTCATTGCGGACCCGGGTCGCAGCCCCGCATCCCTTGGGTCGAGGATCAGCCCTGCGCCACCCGCCGGAGGCGCCAAGGTCGGTGCCGGCGCACTCAGGGGGCTGGGACGGTTCCGATGGGGCCGGACGGTCGCCGTGACCAGGGACCAGAGCCTAACGTCCTCGGGGTGAAGCGGCCGCCGCATCGCGTTCCTCCGAAAGGTCGCCGTCGATGGGGACCAGCCGCGCCAGATGCAGGACATGCTTGACCCGGCCCGCCTCGCGACCGGCCTCGTCGCCCGTGCCGAAATAGAGGTCTGCCCGGATCGGACCACGAATGGCCCCGCCCGTATCAAGATCGACGGCCAGGCGGTGGTACTGCGCCGTGGCGCCGCTCAGGGTCGGGGCCTCGGCATCGATCCAGTAGAGGGAGCCGAAGTCGTGGTGGGAGCTGTCCATCGCGATGGCCCGTCCGGCCGGCAGCGGGATTCCCGCCGCGCCCTGGGGCTCTGCGCCATTGTCTGTCCCCAGCCGGAAGAAGACGTAACGCGGGTTCTTCTGCATCACCGCCTCCGCCGCATCACCCGCATGCGTTGCCAGCCAGCGGCGAATTCCGTCGCCGGACGCGCCCGTCACCGGCAACAGCCCATCCCGGATCATGGGTCGTGCAATACCGACGAACGGCTTGCCATTGTCGCCGGCATAGGCCGCTCGCAATCGCTCCCCCTCCGGAAAGACCAGGACGCCCGATCCCTGGATCTGCATGAAGAACAGGTCCTCCGGACGCATCCAGGTGATGATTCCATCGGTAGGTGCCTGGTCGATGGTGGCCCGATCCGCTTCCTTCATTCGGACGCGGACCACCAAGGGGGGTGCGTCGTCCCGCCCGGATGGGGCCGGGGTCACCTGTCCTGCCCCCGTCGGGTCCAGAGGGACCGGGCTCACGGTCGACGGTCTGTCCAGCAGGTCCGCGACAGGGTCGTTCACCGGACGCTCCAGCGACGCCAGGTTCAGGCTGGCGGACACGGTCGGCGCGGGATTGAGCGGCGGCGGCGGTGACGGTGACGCCGCCGCGATCGTCCGGTCGGTGGTGTCGGGGCGCTCGATGGAGGGCGTCGACGGACGAGGCGATGGCGCCTGGGCCACGGACATCCGGACGTCAACAAGTTGGCCGGAGGGCGGAGGAGGACGGACCGGCGCGGTGAACGCGCCGACCCGCCGATGGCTGGCCGGATAGACCGGCGCGAAATAGCCCGTCAGGACGCCTTCTCCCGGCAGCACTTCCGCCTGGAAATGATGTTCGAAGAACATCCGTGCAGCCGTATCGTCGCGGGCCTCTACGCCCTCGGCCGCCCGGCAGGTCTGGCGCAGCGCCGGACTGCGTGCGGCCCGGCATCCAAGGCGAAAGGCCGACAAGGCTGCCCGGTGATCGTCCGCCGACCAGCCCTTGAGGCTGGCGACCGGAACCCGGTACGCACCCGGGCTGGACGGTTCCAGACGGGGCGGAGATGGCACGGAGGTCGGGGGTCGCTCGCGAACCGGTGGTGTCACGGCGGCCGGTTCCCGCCAGGCCGGACTGGAGGCGCAGGCCGTCAGAGCCAGGCCCAGCAGAAGCGGGAGAGCCGCTGGCGTCAGGGACCGCGGCCGGCTGCGGTCAGCGATGCCCGCAGCCCGGCGCATCAGGCTTCCGCAGCCTCGACCCGGGCGAGGGCCCATGTGGGGTCCTTGCCGGCGGTCGACCGTTCGAAGGTCCAGGTCTCCGCGGCCCGGCGCTCGTCCGGTCGAGGTGCGTCCTGCGAGTCCGCAGCACCGTCGGCCGCGTTCCTCGTTGCCCGGAACTCCGACAGAAACCGCACACGCAGTCTCATGCTGTCACCGTCCACCTCGGCCGTCTCGAGATCCGCCCGGGCTGGAATGATGAATTCGATGGCTTCCGACATACCGGCGTGTTCCCGGTCGGTGATGGCCTTGTCAAAGGTGGCATAGACGTCTGCGCTGGTGAGCCCCTCCAGTGTCCGACGATCATTGGCCGCGAAGGCCTTGACGATGGTCTCGTAGGCCGACCGGGCACCATTCAGGAAGCTGTCGATCTCGAAACCGGGATCCTTGGCCTTCACGGCCGCGAGCCCGGACAGGGCAACGCCGTCCACCACCTCGCCCGGGGGTGGAACGAGCGTGTCCGGTCGGTGAGCGCCAGCAGGAAGCGGGACTTCCTCCGGCTGCCGACCCACGCGCTTGCCTAGCACGCTGTACAGGCTGAACAGGACCACGGCGGCCAGGGCGGCCAGGATCAGCAATTGAATCGTCTGCAAGTTCGTCCCGCCATTCTGGGGTCGGACACTGATCTGTCCTGCGAATTAGGTGAATATAAGCCGGTCTTGGCGGTTCGTCAGGTGCTGTGACGTAAATCCCGTCAAAGACGGGGAAAGTTGCGCCGTTTTCACCGGCATGATAGCGCACGGCCTCCCGCAACCGCGGCGTCGATCCCTCGTCGCGCCGGCCGAAAAGATCCACCATGACCGACCTTGATGTCACTGCCGTCGACGCGCCTCCGGTTCCGCAGATCCGGATCCTCGCCCAGTTCATCCGGGATTTCTCGTTCGAGAATCCCCGGGCACCCGACAGCCTGCGGGCCTCGACATCACCCCAGATCGAACTCGGCGTGGAAATGGCCGCCCGCGGCCGGGCGGACGGTCTGTTCGAGGTCGATCTGAAGCTGATGGCCACGGCCACGGCCGATGGTCAGCCGGCCTTCCAGGCTGAACTGCTCTATGGTGGTCTCTTCCAGATCGACGGTGTTCCGGAAGAGCATCTCGAACCGGTCCTCCTGGTGGAATGCCCCCGGTTCCTGTTCCCGTTCGCGCGTCGGATCATCGCCGATGCCACGATCGATGGGGGTTTCCCCCCCTTCATGCTGGAACCCCTCGACTTCGCCGCCGTGTATGCCGCGCAGCGCGCGGCGCGCGACGGAACTCTGGACGCCTCGGTCGTCGGAAACGCCTGACACCCGTCAGCGAAGGTTTCAGGTCGCCCCGAGCGTCCGCCAGATCGCGGCGTCCTTCAGATACTCTGCGACAAAGGCCTCGTGGGCTTCGCGTTCCTCGACGGTCAGCCGGTCGGGAAGCGCGCGCGGTCTCGGTCCATAACTTCGCGATGTGTCGGCGCTGGCGGCGGCGGACGACTTGCCGGGTGACTGGGGCTTGACGGGCGACAGGTCGAGCGCCCGCTCCTTGCCGCCCTGCAGCTCGAGGTAGACCATGGCCAGCAGGCGGGTGTCGATCAGGGCCCCGTGCTTTTCCCGTTCCGCGAGGCTGATCTTGAACCGCTTGCACAGGGCGTCGAGGGAGTTGTAGGCCCCCGGGAACCGCGCCCGGGCGAGGTCAAAGGTGCAGGTCCATCGAGAGACAGGCAGGGCCGGGCGACCGGCCTTTTCAAGCTCGTGATTGATAAAGCCCCGGTCGAATGGCGCATTGTGGGCCACGACCGTCGCGTCACCCACAAATTCCAGAAACGCGTCACAGACCTCGGCGTCGGCGAAGCGGGGCTTGTCCTGCAGCATGGACCGGGAGATTCCGTGAACCTTTTCGGCCTCGGGGTCGATATCCCGGTCGGGATTGATGTAGCGGTGGAAGGTCCGCCCCGTCGGGATGTAGTCCTCGATCTCGATACAGGCGATTTCGATGACCCGATGCCCCGTTTTCGGGTCGAGTCCGGTGGTTTCGGTGTCGAGGCAGATCTCGCGGGTCATGGATTTGATGTCATCCGGTTCGCCTGTCCTGTCCAGCGATCAGCGGTCGCGCAACCGCTGGGATGTCCATCCAGGCTGTCTCAGGGTTTCGATGATCCTGGCCACCTGCTCTCGTGCGGCGTCGAGGCCGCGTGAGGTGTCCACCACGAAGTCGGCGCGGGCACGCTTGTCGGCGTCCGGCATTTGTCGCGCCAGGATCGCGGCGAACTTGTCGGGATCCATGTCGGGACGGGCCAGCACCCGGTCCCTCTGCATGTCTTCCGGTGCAGAGACCACGACCACGGCATCGAGCCCCCTCGCGCCCCCGGTCTCGAACAGCAGGGGTACGTCGAGGATCACCAGATCAGCGTGACGGGCACTGGCTTCGTCGAAAAAGGCCTGCCGGTCGGCACCGACGAGCGGGTGAACCACCGCCTCGAGCGTCCGCATGGCGGCGTCGTTCCCCAGAACCCGGGCGCTCAGCCGGCGACGGTCGATGGCCCCGTCCACCTCGACCTCCGGAAAGAGCGTCGCCACGGGCCGGACCGCAGCACCGCCCGGCGCATAGAGTCGATGCACGGCCGCATCGGCGTCATAGACCGGTAATCCCATCTCCGCGAAGAGCGAGGCCGTGGTGGACTTGCCCATCCCGATCGAGCCGGTCA
>CAIQUG010000182.1 GCA_903874895.1 uncultured Caulobacterales bacterium
AGGCGGACCGGTTCCGCAACCGGCTGCTCAACCACTGCCTCCGGGTCTCCCACGCCATGGCCCACAATCCGGAGCGGGACGAGCGGGTCCGGGTGGCCATCGTCGGGGGCGGCGCCACCGGCGTCGAACTGGCAGCGGAACTCTACAACGCCGCCGGAGCCCTGCGCTTCTACGGTCTGGAGGTTTTCGACGAGAAGCGCCTCGAGGTGACCCTGATCGAGGCCGGTCCCCGGATCCTGCCGGCCCTGCCGGAGAAGCTGGCCGCCGCCGCCACCCGGGAGCTGGAGGCCATCGGCGTGCGCGTGGCCACCGGCCAGGCGGTCAGCGCCGTGGGGCCGGACGACATCCGCGCCGCCTCCGGCGAGGTCATCGCGGCGGACCTCAAGGTCTGGGCCGCCGGGGTCCGGGGTGCACCCCTGCCCGAGGACCGGAGCGGGCTGGAACGCAATCGCCTTGGCCAGTTCGTGGTCCGCCCGACCCTGCAGACCACGCAGGACGACGCCATCTTCGCCATGGGGGACTGCTGCTCCTGCCTGCTGCCCGGCATGGACCGGCCGGTGCCGCCGAGGGCCCAGGCCGCGCACCAGATGGCGGAGACGGTCTATGACAACCTGCTGCACCTGATGCACGGCGGCCCCCTGAAGGCGTTCCACTATCACGACCACGGGTCGCTGGTGTCCCTCAGCCGCTATTCCACCGTCGGCAGCCTGATGGGCAATCTGATCGGCGGGCGCATGGCGGTGGAGGGGCGGCTGGCGCGCTTCGTCTACATGTCCCTCTACAGGATGCACCTGCTGGCCGTGCATGGCTGGCTGAAGGGGGCTGCCCTGATCACCGTGGGTCATGTGAACGCCATCGTCCGCCCCCGACTGAAGCTGCACTAGGGTCGGTCGTCGCCCACGGAAACCCGGTGTCGGAAGTCAAGGTCTGGACGGCGGCCAATGAACGCCTATCTGGGCATCATGGACATCGTGCTGGACATCCTCATCGGGCTTTCGCTGCTGACCGTGGTGGTCTCGTTCTTCATCGGCATGGTCGCCTTCGCCAGGAACGGCAGCGAGGCCGCCGAGACCTCGAACCGCTTCATGGCCTGGCGGGTGAAGACCCAGGTGATCGCCGTGGGCGTGCTGCTGGTCAGCGCCTGGGCCCGCGGCCAGCACCCGGTCTAGGGGGCAAGTCGCGTGGCCGGGAACACCACCGAAACGGACGGGGGACCGGTCCAGGTCTTTTATGACGGCGGCTGTCCGATCTGTTCCCGGGAGATTGCCTTCTACCAGGCCCGTCCGGACGCCGACGCCTTTGTCTGGGTCGACGCCAGCGGGGCTTCCGGTGATGCGCTGGGCCCCGATCTCGACCGGGACGCGGCCCTTCGCCGGATGCATGTCCGCCTGTCCGACGGCCGTCTGGTGAGCGGGGCGGCGGCCTTTGCGGTGATGTGGCGCCGGATGCGCGGGTTCCGCTGGCTGGGCCACCTTCTGGCGATCCCGCCGGTGGGGTGGTGCGCCGAGCGGGCCTATCGCCTGTTCCTGGCCCTGCGCCCCCTCTGGCGTCCCGTCCGCGCCCCATGACGTCGGCGCTCTACTGGTTCCGCAACGATCTGCGGCTGCACGACAATCCAGCCCTGATCCAGGCCTGCCAAGACGCGACGCACCTGACCCTGGTCCATGTCCGGTCCCCGGGCGAGACCGGCCTCACCCGCTGGGGCTTTCCCCGGTGGAGCCCCCTTCGCCGGGCCTTTCGCGACACCGCCCTCCACGGTCTCTCCGAGGCCATCTCCGCCCGGGGTGGCGCGCTTCAGGTGATCGACGGGATCGCGGCGGAGGCGCTGCCGGCCCTCGCCCGGCGCATCGGTGCCACCCGGATTGACTGCGAGCGCGTCCCGGCCCCGGAGGAACAGGCCGAGGTGGACGCCCTGCGCCGGACGGGTCTGGAGGTTCGCGACCTGTGGCAGTCCAGCCTTCTCCACCCCGTTGACCTGCCCTTCGCGCCCCGGGCCCTGCCCGAGGTGTTCACCGCCTTCCGCCAGGCCGTGGAGCGCGCCGGTGTCCGGCCGCGCGCGCCCCTGAACGCGACGGAGAGACTTCCGCCGCCTCCGCCGGACGCCGACCCGGCGACCCCTCTGCCGCCGGCCGCACCGGGGCCGCGACAGGGGTCCTTCCCCTTCGGCGAGGCCGCGTTCCACGGGTCCGAGGCTGCGGCGCTGGACCACGTGGCGCACTATTTCCGGTCCCGGGCCCCGACCACCTACAAGGCCACCCGCAATGGCCTGGTCGGCACCGCCTATTCCACCAAGCTGTCCCCCTGGCTGGCGGTGGGGGCCCTGTCGCCCCGCACAATCCACGCTGCCCTCGAAGCCCACGACGCGACGTTCGGAACCAGCGACGGCTCCTACTGGATCTGGTTCGAGCTCCTGTGGCGGGACTTCTTCCGGTTCTGGAGCATGAAGCACGGGGCGAAGCTGTACCGCGCCCGCGGGCTTGGAACCCTCGGCCCGCCGAGCCATGACCCGCAGGCCTTCGCCCGATGGTGCGCCGGCGAGACCGGGCACCCGTTCATCGACGCCGGCATGAGGGAGCTTTCGGCCACCGGTTACCTGTCCAACCGGATGCGCCAGGTGGTGGCGAGTTATCTGGTGCATGACCTGGCCTGCGACTGGCGGGCGGGGGCGGCGTGGTTCGAGTCCCAGCTGATCGACTACGACGTCTGCAGCAACCAGGGGAACTGGCTCTATCTGGCCGGTCGCGGGGCTGATCCGCGGCAGGGCCGCCGGTTCAATCCCGACAAGCAGGCAGCGGACTACGACCCGGACGGGGCCTATCGCGCCCTGTGGTCTGATGCGGGGGAGGCGACGTTCCGGTGATCCAGGTGGTCTGGTTCAAGCGGGACCTGCGCACCGTCGATCACGCGCCCCTGTCCGCGGCAGCCGCGGCGGGGCCGGTCCTGCCCCTCTACGTGGCGGAGCCGGACTACTGGCAACTGCCGGACGTCTCCCGCCGTCAGTGGCAGGCCACCCGCGACGCCCTGTCTGAACTCGGCGCGCGGCTGGAGGTCCTCGGTGCCCCGCTGATCGTGCGCCGGGGCGAGGTGGTCGAGGTGCTGCAGCGGATCCACGCCGCCGTGGGAATCGCGCAGCTGTGGGCCCATGAGGAGACCGGCAACCTCTGGACCTTCCAGCGGGACCGGGCCGTCCGCGCCTTCTGCCGCCGGCAGGGTATTCCGTTCACGGAGCATACCCAGACAGGTGTCATCCGCGGGGCCGGCACCAAGGCCCGGGACCGCTGGGCAGCACGCTTCAGCCGCTTTGCCGTCGCGCCCCTGATCCCGGAGCCGACGCGCCTCATCCCCGTGCCAGCGGCGCGAACCGCCCCCTTGCCGACGGCGGAGGATCTCGGCCTGACCGACGACGGCTGCAAGCAGCCCCAGTCCGGCACGAGGGCCGACGCGCTCGCCCTGCTCGACAGCTTCCTCGCAGGGCGGGGGGCGGACTACCGCCGGGGCATGTCGAGCCCCCTCGGCGGTGCCGCCTCGTGTTCCCGGCTGTCCGTGCCGCTGGCCACCGGTGCCGTCTCCGTGCGCGAAGTGATGCAGCATCTCGGCACCGCCCGGGAGGTCCTCGCCGACCGGCCGCCGGCCCATCGACCCGTACCGGTGACGGCGGTGGACAGCCTGATGTCCCGTCTCCACTGGCGCGGCCACTTCATGCAGAAGCTGGAGAGCGAACCGGACCTCGAGGTGCAAGCCTTCCATCCCGTCCACGAGGCCGGACGGGTCGTTACCGATCCGGATGATTCCCGGCTGGCAGCCTGGGCCGAGGGCCGCACCGGCCTGCCCTTCGTCGATGCCTGCATGCGGAGCCTGACGGCCACCGGCTGGCTGAACTTCCGCATGCGGGCGATGGTCCAGTCCGTGGCCAGCTATCACCTGGCCCTCGACTGGCGGCTGAGCGGGGCGCGCCTTGCCCGCCTGTTCACGGACTACGAGCCCGGTATCCACTGGCCGCAGGTCCAGATGCAGTCGGGCCAGACGGGGATCAACACGCCGCGCATCTACAATCCGGTGAAGCAGGGCCTGGACCAGGACCCGGACGGCCGTTTCACCCGGCAGTGGGTGCCGGAGCTGCGCCATCTGCCGCTGGCCGTGCTGCAGACCCCGTGGCTGGCGGACGGCGGCCCGCCCCCGGGCTACCCCGCCCCGTTGGTGGAACCGACCGAGGCGGCCCGCCAGGCCAAGGCCCGCCTGACGGAGCTTCGGCACACCGCCGGATACCGGGACGCAGCGGTGGCGGTGTTCCAGAAGCACGGCAGCCGCAAGCGGCGGATCGACGACGACGGCGGGCGGCGTCCGAAAGTCCCGCGTCGGGGTGCGGCAGACGGCACCGACCAGCTCGCCCTGCCCCTCGGCCCGCCATCGGACGAGCGTTGAGGCTCAACGCACCCCGAACAGCCGGCGGAACGCCTGCAGGGCCGCAGGGTGATAGATGCTGCCGTGCCCCTCCCCCGGCCGGACGATCGTCACCGCAAGGCCGTTGTTGGCCCCGGCCAGCGCCGTCGCGAACGTCGCCTGCCGGGCCAGGTCCCGCGACCGGGCTTCGGCGGGGGGTGGGGGATCGTCAAAGGCCACAAAGGCCCGGTGCCCGGCAAACCCGCCGCGGCGCAAGTCGTCCGTCGCGCCGTCAGCCAGTGCCCCCTGATCCCACCAGAGGCTGGGGCTGACAATCACATAGTCGTCGAAGGTGGTAGGGGCCTTCAGCAGGGTCTCGGCGACGAACAGGCCGGCCAGCGACTCCCCCATCAGGGCCGTCCGCGGCCCGGCCCTGAAATGCGCGGCGACGAAGGGGCGAACCTCCTCCACCAGAAACCGGCGATAGGCGGCGGCCCCGCCGGAGGTGGGCGCAAGCGCCCGGTCCGCCGCCACCGACGACGGCGAGGTCAGATCGTGGCGCCGGTCCACGCCCTCGACCCCGACGACGATCACCTCCTGCCCGGCACCATAGGCGGCATTGATCTGGGCGACGCCGGTGATGTGGTGAAAGTCCTCCGCGAGGCCGCCGTCCAGGAGATAGAGCACCGGGAAGCGGCGCGTCGGGTCGGCATAGTGCTCCGGCAGATAGATGTTCAGCCGGCGGCGGTCCCCGAGGATGACCGACGGGATCACATAGGACGTGCCGATGACGATCGGCTGCCCACCCTCCGGTGCCGATGGCACCGTCTGCGCCTCGCAGGCCACCGGAAGCCCGGCCAGGGCTGTGAGCATCAGGGCGATCCCGGCAAGGGCATGGCGGCGGAAAGACGTGTTCATCCAGCCAGCATGGGATGCGTCCGCCCCGTCGGGCAAGCCCGACCGCCGGATCGGGGTCTTGAAATGCGCCGGAACCTGCTAGTCAGGAGGCAGCCGACCGCCGGAGACCGAGCCATGCAGATCCTGATGACCGCCGACGCCTATCAGAGGACCCGGTCCCGCCTGTCGTCCTTCGGCGAGGCCCTGGACATCATCACCTTCGAGACCGACGGATCCTTCCGGCGGGGCGGCACCCCCGTGCCGGCGGAGGCCGTCGATCCGGAGATCTTCTGGCTGAGCCTCGACGTCTATTCGGGACCGAACCCCGGGGCGCGGCTGGGGGCCTTTGCCGGTCAGGTGCTGAAGGGCACCCGGGGCCGCTGGATCCAGGTGTTCAGCGCCGGTCTCGACCACCCCCTGTTCAAGGGCCTGATGGACAAGGGCCTGCGGCTGACCAAGAGCCAGTCCCAGTCCCCGGCCATTGCCGACTATGTGCTCTCCCACGGGCTCAGCCTCCTGCACCCGATCGCGGAGCAGGCGGCGGCGCAGGCCGAGCGGACCTGGTGCACCGTACCGTTCCGGGAGGTGGCCTCCACCCGCTGGCTGCTGGTGGGCTATGGCGCCATCGGCCACGAGATCGCCCGCCGGGTGAAGCCCTTCGGGGCCCATCTGACCGTGGTCCGCCGCAACCTGGAACCCGACGCGCTGGCCGACGCCGTGCAGCCCATGTCGGCCCTGCCGGAGCTGCTCCCGGAGACCGACGTGGTGGTTCTGGCCTGCGCCCTGAACGCGGAGACCCGCAACCTGGCCGACGCCGCCTTCTTCCGGGCGATGAAGCCCGGCGCGTTGCTGATCAATATCGGCCGCGGCCAGCTGGTGGACGAGGACGCCCTGCGCGCGGGCCTGGACCGGCAGCAGCCGGGGCGCGCCGTGCTGGATGTGTTCCAGACCGAGCCCCTGCCGACGGACTCGTGGATCTGGTCCCATCCGGCGGTCCGGGTCACGGGCCATGCCTCCCATGCCGGGGACGGGGTCACGGGGCGGGGCGAGTCGCAGTTTCTCGAGAACCTGCGACGCTTCCTCGACAACCAGCCCCTGATCGCCGAGGCCCGTCCGGAGGAGGCGGGGGCCGGTGCCTAGTCGAGGATGCGGGGCGGCCCGACGAACCGCCGCCGCTCCACCAGGAGCCAGAGCGCCGCAGTCAGGGCGAAGGTCGCCAGCAACACGGTCAGGGCCTGACCATTGGGCGGCTGGATGCCGATCAGGAAGATGCCGACGGTGAAGGCCAGGGCCAGCACGGCCGCGACCCGGAAGCCGGGCCCCATGTCCCACGGCCCCATCCGGTTCCAGCGCCTTCGGTAGGCGAACAGGCCCGCGGCGATGGGCATGGCGTAGGACAGGTAGAGCAGGATCGAGGTCACCGACACCACGATGGAATAGCCATCGGCATAGGCTGTGAAGGCCACGGACAGCACCGCCCCGGTCCAGATGGCCGCGACCGGTGACAGGAACCGGGGACTGACCCGCTTGAGCCAGGCGGAGGCCGGCAGGCCATCGTCCCTGGCGAAGGCGAAGATCATCCGCGAGACCGACGTCACCGTCGCGAGGCCGCAAAGCAGCTGCGCGGCCAGGATCAGGGCATAGAGGGTCAGGCGCACCCCGTCCGGCAGCACCGTCTCCATCACCCAGAAGAACACGTTCCAGCCCTGGTGCGCGGCCTGCCCCATGTCGGGGATGGCGACGACGAAGGCGCAGGAGAAGACCCAGGCGAACAGGGACGCCCAGAACACCGAATGCAGGATGCCCCGGGGGGCGTTGAGGGCCGCGTTGCGGGTCTCCTCCGCCGTGTGGGCCGAGGCGTCATAGCCGGTCAGCACATAGATCGGCAGCAGAAGTCCCAGGAGCATCAGCTGCGGGATCGACCCCGTGGCGGGCCATACGTCGCCCCCGGCCGCGCCGGAAAAGTTGGTGAAGGTCCACAGCCGGGCGACGGGCCAGCCGGGCGCATATCCCAACAGCGCCCCCGTTAGGGCCACCGCGGTGAACAGGATCAGATAGCCCGAGGCATCGGTGAGCCGGGACGTGGTCCGGATGCCCAGATGGTTCACCAGGGCCTGCACGCCGGTGATCCCGGCCACGAAGACGAGCTGGGTGCCATAGCCCGCCTGCACATGCAGCAGCGGTCCGAAGGCTCCGATGAAGAAGCCGAAGGTTCCCACATTGATCGCCGCCAGCACGGTGACGAGACCGATCAGGTTCAGCCACGCGGTCAGCCACCCCCAGAACCGCCCGCCGAGGATCGAGCTCCAGTGATAGAGCCCTCCGGCCGCGGGAAAGGACGACGCGATCTGCGCCATGCAGGCTGCGAACACCAGGGCGCACCCGGCTCCGACAGGCCAGCCGAGGCCGATCGCTGCGCCCCCCGCCCCGCTGGTGGCCTGGGCCAGGGAGTTCACGCCGCCGGACAGGATGCCGATGATGGAGAACGAGATGGCGAAATTGGAGAACCGTCCCATGTTGCGCGACAGCTGCTGGGTATAGCCCATGGCCTCCAGCCGGGCGGTGTCGGCCCTGTCGTCCTCATCCTGCCGCGCCACGACGTCCCCCGCTCACCGACCTGTGGTCCGCCCCGATCTGTCATCGACGGTGCCCGGACTTTCGCCAGGGCCGCAGGAAAGCGCCCCCGCCGCACAGCTTGCAATAGACCGCGGCCGTCCGGGTGTGAAAGATGGGCTCATGACCCGCCCGACTGCCTGCGACCTGAAGACCCTGCTGGCCAAAGCATCACCCCTGCGGTCCGGCGACCAGCTGGCCGGGCTGGCGGCGGAGAGCGCGGAGGAGTCCGTCACGGCCCGCATGGCGCTGGCGGACCAGCCCCTGAAGCGGTTCCTGGCCGAGCCCGTGGTCCCCTACGAGACGGACGAGGTGACCCGGCTGATCTGCGACACCCATGACGCCACGGCCTTTGCCCCCCTGTCGGCCATGACCGTGGGGGACTTCCGCGACTGGATCCTGTCCGACGGGGTGGACGGGTCGGTCCTGGCCGCCGCGGCACCCGGGATCACCCCGGAAATGGCGGCCGCGGTCTCCAAGATCATGCGCAACCAGGACCTGATGCTCGGGGCGTCGAAGATCCGCTGCATCAGCCGCTTCCGCAGCACGGTAGGACTGGCCGGCCGCCTGTCCAGTCGTCTGCAGCCCAATCACCCCACGGACGATCCGGCCGGGATCCTCGCCTCCCTCGTGGACGGGCTGCGGCTGGGAGCCGGAGACGCGGTGATCGGCGTCAATCCCGCCGGCGACAATCTGGCGGTGCTCGGGGATCTGGTGGAGCGCCTCGCCGAGACGATCGACCGCTTTGCCATACCCACCCAGGCCTGCGTCCTGACCCACGTGTCCAGCACCGTCGAGCTGATCGCCCAGGGCCGTCCGGTGGACCTGGTGTTCCAGTCCATCGCCGGGACGGAGGGGGCCAATGCCAGCTTCGGCATCCACCTGGCCCTGCTGGCCGAAGCCCGGGACGCGGCGCTGAGCCTTCGCCGCAATCCGGCGAGCGAGCAGGTCATGTATTTCGAGACGGGCCAGGGCACGGCCCTGTCCGCCGGGGCGCATCACGGGGTCGACCAGCAGACCCTGGAGGCGCGGGCCTATGCCGTGGCCCGGGCCTTCGACCCGTTCCTGGTCAACACCGTGGTCGGCTTCATCGGGCCGGAATATCTCCACGACGGCCGCCAGATCATCCGCGCCGGACTGGAGGATCACTTCTGCGGCAAGCTGCTCGGCCTGCCGATGGGCTGCGACGTCTGCTACACCAACCACTGCGATGCCGACCAGGACGACATGGACGTGCTGCTGACCCTGCTGGGTGCCGCAGGGGTCAATTTCGTCATGGGGGTTCCGGGGGCGGACGATGTGATGCTGAATTATCAGTCCACGTCCTTTCACGACATCCAGTACGCCCGGCGCCTTCTGGGCCTGCGACCGGCACCGGAGTTCGAGGCCTGGCTGGAGCAGATGGGCCTGACCGACGCCGCCGGTCGCCTGACCTCCGGAACCGATCCCTGGCCCACCATCGGGCCAGACACCGGTCGAGGGGCCGGTGGAACGTCGGGCCACCTGGCATGACCGGTCCGGGCCTGCCGATGCCCCGCCCCGATGACCGCGACCGGACCCCGGCGCGGATCGGCCTCGGCCGCACGGGGGTCAGCCAGACCACCGCCTCGGCGCTGGCCTTCGCCCTCGACCATGCCCGGGCCCGGGACGCGGTGCATCACGCCCTGGATGCCGAGGCCCTGATCACGGCCCTGGACGCCTATGGAAC
>CAIQUG010000183.1 GCA_903874895.1 uncultured Caulobacterales bacterium
ACTGACCAAGTACAGCTACGCCAAGACCTCGACCCTCGTGCCGCTGGGTTCGCCCCTGGCCCTGTCGCCGAAGTTCCAGGGCAACATCCGGGGTCGCTACGAGTTCGAACTGCCCAACAACCTGCATGGTTTCGCCCAGGCCGGTTACCACTATGTGGGCAAGACGATCTCGTCCGACATCGCGGGCGGCGGCATCACCATGCCGACCTCGAACCCGACACTCGCCTATGCCGCGATCCCGCCCACGGGCATCGTCTACAACGGTGTGACGGTGAAGCCGGGTGACGTGATCGTTCCGGTGAACGCGTCCTTCGCCCAGCCGAGCTACTCCACGGTCAGCGCGTCCATCGGCATCACCAAGGACAACACCACCGTCGAACTGTACGGCGAGAACCTGTCGGACCAGCGTCCGCAGCTCTACACCAGCGCCAATGACGGCGTTAAGCGGGTGACCACGCTGCGTCCGCTGACGGTCGGTATCCGGTTCTCCTTCAAGAACTAGGACCCTGCTGAAGGGCCCTCCTCCGATCCGGAGGGGGGCCTTTCTCTTTTTTGTCCAAGCCCGCGGGTCGTTCCGACCAAGGGCTATGCGGACGGGCTGCCGACCTCCCTCTGGCACCCCCTGTTGCCGGAACCCTTTTGTTGGAGCCGTTGAGTTTTGAATGGCGAATAACATCCTCTCCGGGATAGCGTGCCGGTCGTGCCCGCCCCAGACCCGAAGGACTCCCTGTTGACCGAGACCGCCCCCTCCGTGGCTGAGACCGATCAGATGCTGGGTCGGGTCCGGCAGCTCATCGAGCGGTCACAGCTCACCCAGGCCGTCGAACTCTGCCATCGCGTTCTCGACGCCGAGCCCGGCCACCGGGAAGCGCTCTACATGCTGGCCGTGGCGCACTACTATCAGAAGCAGTATCTGAAGTCGGTCACGACGTGTGACACGCTGATCGCCCTCGAGCCCAAGCTTGGCCGGGCCCACCAGCAACGCGCCCATGGCCTGCGGGAGATGGGGGACCGCCCCGGTGCCTTCGCCGCCTACCAGAAGGCGGTGGCCCACAATTCCGCCCTGGCCGCCAGCTGGCAGATGCTGGCGGAGATGCATGCCGCCGCCGGCAACCCTGCCGCCGCGGAATTTGCCCGGGACCAGCACGACTATCTGCGCCGCCTGCCGCCGGAACTGCTGGGCGTCGCCAACCTGATCCGGGAAGGCCGCTATCTGAAGGCGGAAACCCTGTGCCGCAGCTTCCTGCAGACCCACGGTCACCATGTGGAGGCCATGCGCTTCCTGGCGGAGATCGGTGCCACCTTCAACGCCTATGACGAGGCGGAGTTCCTCCTGGAATCCGCCCTGGTGCTGGAGCCGGACAATACCAGCGCCCAGGTCGACTATGTGGACATCCTGCACAAGCGCCAGAAGTTCGAGAAGGCGCTCGAGCAGGCCCGGGACCTGAGGGCCAAGGGGCCCGACGTGCCGCAGTTCGAGCTCCTGTTCGCCAATGAGAGCCTGGCCGTCGGCAATTTCGACGACGCGCTGTCCGCCTATCGCCACCTGGCGGTGGAGACGCCGAACAACCCGACCATCCACCTGACCCTCGGCCACGCCCTGAAGACCGTCGGCCAGCAGACCGAGGCGGTCAGCGCCTATCGGCGGGCCTATGCCATCCGCCCCGATTTCGGCGATGCCTACTGGAGCCTGGCCAACCTCAAGACCTACCGCTTCACCGACGACGAGATCGCGAGCATGGAACGGCTGGAGGCGGCCCCGACCACGGAGCCGGTCGACCGCTACCACCTGGATTTCGCCCTGGGGAAGGCTCTGGAGGATCGCGGAGACTATGCCCGGTCATTCGCGGCCTATGACCGGGGCAACCGGCTGAAGCGCGAAGAGGTGGGCTATGACTGGCGGCGCATGAGCCGCGACATCGCCCTGCAGTCCGAGCACTGCACCGCCGAACTGTTCGCAGCCCGGCAGGGTGTGGGGTCTCAGGCCCCGGACCCAATCTTCATCCTCGGCCTGCCCCGGGCGGGCTCGACCCTTCTGGAGCAGATCCTCGCCTCCCACAGCCAGGTGGAAGGCACGATGGAACTGCCCAACATCCTGGCGCTGGCCCACCGGCTGAACGGCCGCCAGCGGATCGACGAGGAGTCCGTCTATCCCGGCAATCTGGGCGAGGTGCCGATCGATCGGTTCCAGGCCTTCGGCGAGGCCTATCTGCGGGACACGAAGATCCACCGCAAGCAGGGCACGCCGTTCTTCATCGACAAGATGCCGAACAATTTCAAGCATATCGGCCTGATCCACCTGATCCTGCCGAATGCGAAGATCATCGATGCCCGGCGCGATCCGATGGGTTGCTGCTTCTCCGGCTTCAAGCAGCTGTTCGCCGAGGGGCAGGAGTTCACCTACGGCCTCGAGGAAATCGGCCACTATTACCGCGACTATGTGGACCTGATGGATCACTGGGACCGGGTGCTGCCGGGCAAGGTGCTGCGGGTGCAGTACCAGGACGTGGTGGATGACCTGGAGACCCAGGTCCGCCGCATCCTCGACCATTGCGGCCTGCCCTTCGAGGACGGCTGCATCAACTTCCACCAGACCGAACGCGCCGTGCGCACCGCCAGTTCCGAGCAGGTCCGCCAGCCGATCTTCCGCTCCGGCCTGGACCAGTGGGAACATTTCGAACCGTATCTTGCGCCCCTGCGCGAGGCCCTGGGCCCGGATCTGGCCCCTCCCCCGCCTGCCCATGGGGCGGGTCAACCTCAGAAAAGGGACTGACCTTGGCCAATGCAGAGGGAACCGTGGCGGCATCCACCTCGCCGTCGATGATGGCCCGGTGGTTCGTCCTGTCGGTGATGTGCCTGAGCTATGCGATCAACATCGCCGACCGCTATGTGGTCACCACGGTGATGGAACAGATGCGGCTGGAGCTGCACCTGAACGACGGGCAGATCGCGTTCCTGACCGGCATTCCGCTGGCCCTGTTCTATGTCACCCTCGGCATCCCGATCTCCTGGCTGGCGGACAAGTCGAACCGGCGCAACATCCTTGGCGCCGCCCTCATTGCCTGGTCGGCGATGACGGCCCTGTGCGGCCTGTCCACCAACTACATGCAGTTCCTGCTCGCGCGGATCGGCGTGGGCGTGGGCGAGGCCGGGGGAACGCCCCCCGCCAACTCCATCGTCGCCGACTATTTCCCCGCCGGCCGTCGGGCCATGGCCATGGCCATCTTCGCCCTGGGGGCCCCGATCGGGGCCTGGATGGGGGCGGACATGGCGGGCTATGTGGCGGGCAAGTATGGCTGGCACGCCGCCTTCCTCGTGCTGGGGGTGCCCGGTGCGCTGCTGGGCCTGTTCGTGCTGCTGACCATCAAGGAGCCGGAACGGGGTCGCCTGGACGCCGATGACAAGAGCGCCCGCCCGACCTTCCTCGCCACCATGGCGTTTCTCTGGAAGCAGAAGGCCGCCGTGCACGTGACCATGGGGGCCGGGGTCTGCGCCCTCTGGGGCTGGGGTCTCATGTGGTTCACCCCGACCTTCCTGCAGCGCGCCTACCACCTGAGCGTGGATCAGGCCGGTGCCGTGGTCGGGCCGATCCATCTGGTGGCCGGCACGCTGGCGTCCCTCGCCACCGCCTGGATCCTGTCCCTGAAGAGCTTCACCGATCCGCGGCGAGTGATCTGGCTGCTGGCCGCAGGCGTGGGGCTGACCACCATCCCCTCGTTCATCGCCTACCAGACCACTTCGCTGGACACGGCCCGGCTGATGCTGTGGATCTTCATTCCGGCGATCTATTTCTACATCGGCCCGGCCATGGCCCTGCTGCAGAACCTGGCACCGCCGAAGATGCGCTCCACCTTCATCGCCGTGTCGCTGCTGGTGGCCAATGTGCTGAACCTGATCGTGGCCCCCCAGGCCGTGGGCTGGATGAGTGATCACTTCGCCGGGCCCCACGGGGCGGACGCGGAGTCCCTCCGGCTGGCCCTGCTGATCCTTGCGCCGACGGGCTTCTGGGCCGTGGCGCATTTCGTCCTTGCGGTCCGGACCGTGGTCGAGGAACAAAAGGCGGCGATCGGCTATATCTAGTCCGAGACCCCGTCCCGAAAGCCTTGTTGGAGTTGATCCTTGGAACCGCTGAAGTCCTACATCGATGGCGCCTGGGTGCGCCCGCTGACCTCCACCGACACTTGCGATGCCATCAACCCTGCGACGGAGCAGGTCTGTGCCGTGGTGGCCATGGGCGGAGCCGATGATGTCGATCGCGCCGTCACCGCTGCCCGCCGCGCCTTCGCCACCTGGGGCTTCACGACCCTCGACGCGCGCGTGGCCCTGGTGCGCAAGCTGGTCGCCAATTTCGAGGCGCGCTATGACGAAATGGTCAAGGCCATCACCACCGAGATGGGCGCGCCGCACACCCTGTCCTTCAACAGCCAGGCCGCCTGCGGTCCCGGCCACCTGAACGCGGCCATCGAGGCGGCGCTGGCGCTGGAATGGGAAAAGACCATCAGCAACGGCGGCGCCCGCCTGGTGCTGGAGCCCATCGGCGTCGCCGGCCTGATCACCCCGTGGAACTGGCCGGTGAACCAGCTGGCCGCCAAGCTGGGCCCGGCCCTGCTGGCGGGCTGCACCGTCGTGCTGAAACCCAGCGAAGTGTCGCCCCTGTCCGCCCAGCTGCTGGCGGAGTTCGTCGACGCCGCCGGCTTCCCGCCCGGCGTCTTCAACATGGTGCACGGTGCGGGCCCGGTGGTGGGCCATGCCCTGTCCACCCATCCGGAGGTGGACGTGGTGTCCTTCACCGGCTCGACCCGCGCCGGAATCCAGGTGGCCAAGGCCGCGGCCGACTCGGTCAAGCGGGTGTCGCAGGAACTGGGCGGCAAGTCCCCCAACATCGTCTTCGCGGATTCCGGGCTGGAAGCCTCGGTGGAGGCCGGGGTGCGGCGCTGCTTCGGCAATTCCGGCCAGTCCTGCAACTCGCCCACCCGGATGCTGGTGGAGGCGTCGGCCTATGACGAGGCCGTGGCCATTGCCGGCCAGATCGCGTCCAGCATCAAGGTCGGCAATCCGCAGGAGCCGGGCCCCCACCTGGGGCCCGTGGTCAACCGCAGCCAGTTCGAGAAGATCCAGAAGCTGATCCAGGCGGGCATCGACGAGGGTGCGCGGGTGGTGGCGGGCGGCCCCGGCAAGCCCGAGGGCTTCGAGACCGGCTATTTCGTGAAGCCCACGGTCTTTGCCGATGTCACCAACCAGATGACCATCGCCCGTGAGGAGATCTTCGGTCCGGTGCTGGCCATGATCCCGTTCAAGGACATCGACGACGCCATCGCCATCGCCAATGACACGCCCTATGGCCTGGCCGCCTATGTCCAGACCCAGGACAAGGACAAGGCCCACTATGTGGCGCGACGCCTGCGGGCGGGCATGGTCAGCGTCAACGGCGCCACCCAGTCCTATGACGCCCCGTTCGGCGGCTACAAGCAGTCGGGCAACGGTCGGGAATGGGGCGGCTTCGGCCTGCACGACTATCTCGAATACAAGTCGATCAACGGCTACTGAGCCGCGCGTTCCCGGTTGCCGACCATGAAGGTTTCAGGATGAAACTGAAGGATATCAAGACCTTCGTGGTCGGCAATCCGCCGCCACACTTCGGCGGACGCTATTTCGTGTTCGTCAAGCTGACCACCGACGATGGCGTGTCGGGGATCGGCGAGGCCTATTGCGTGCCCTTCAGCCCCCATCTGGTGGCGAAGATGCTGGAGGACGTGTTCCACCGCTATGTCGCTGGACAGGACCCGCATGACATCGAGGTGATCTGGCGCAGGGTCTATTCCAGCGGCTTCACCCAGCATCCGGACCTGACCCTGATGGGAGTGCTCAGCGCCCTGGAGATGGCCTGCTGGGACATCGTCGGCAAGGCCGCCGACCAGCCCGTCTACCGTCTGCTGGGGGGCAAGGTGCATGAGCGCCTGCGGGCCTATACCTACATCTATCCCCGCCCCGGCGACCGGACCGACGTCTATCACGATCCCGACCTGGCGGCAGAGCGGGCCCAGATCTATCTGGCCCAGGGCTTCACCGCCCTGAAGTTCGACCCGGCGGGCCCCTACACCGCCTTTGACGGCCGCCAGCTCAACCTCGAGGCGCTGGAGCTGTCGGAGCGGTTTGCCCGCACCCTGCGCGAGGCCGTGGGGACCAGGGCAGACCTGCTGTTCGGCACCCACGGCCAGATGACCGCCGCAGGGGCCATCAGGCTGGCAAAGCGGCTGGAGCCCTCTGACCCCCTCTGGTTCGAGGAGCCCACGCCCCCCGACGCCCCGGACGAAATGGCCAAGGTCGCCCGTGCCACGTCGATCCCCGTGGCGGCGGGGGAGCGCCTGACCACCAAGTACGATTTCCACCGCGTGCTGGCTGCCGGGGCTGCCGCCATCCTGCAGATGAATCTCGGCCGGGTGGGCGGCATCCTGGAGGCACGCAAGATCGCGGGCATGGCGGAGTGCTACCACGCCCAGATCGCCCCGCACCTCTACTGCGGTCCGGTAGTGGGGGCCGCCAACATCCAGGTGGCCACCTGCAGCCCCAACTTCCTGATCCTTGAGGGGATCGAGGACTGGAGCGGCTTCCACGCGGAGATCCTGATGAAGCCCATCCGTTTCGAGGACGGCTACGTGATCCCGTCGGATGCCCCTGGCCTTGGGGTCGAACTGAACGAGGCCGTGGCCGAGGCCCATCCCTATACCGGCGACATGCTCCATCTGGAGATGACGCAGCATCCCGTCGTCTGAGGCGAACGGGGTGGCAGATAGCTTCGACTATGTGATCGTCGGTGCCGGCACGGCCGGGTGCGTGGTGGCCAGCCGACTGAGCGAGGATCCGGCCGCCCGCGTGCTGCTGCTGGAGGCCGGGGGCTCGGACCGGACCCTGTGGATCCAGCTGCCCATCGGCTATGGCCGCACCTATTTCGACGCCTCCGTCAACTGGATGTACGACAGCGAGGCCGAGCCCGCGCTGAACGGCCGGGCAAGCTACTGGCCAAGGGGCAAGGTCATCGGCGGCTCCGGCTCCATCAACGCCATGGTCCATGTCCGGGGACGGCCGGAGGATTTCGACGACTGGCGGGACCTGGGCAACCCCGGTTGGGGCTTCGACGACGTGCTGCCCTATTTCCGCAGGTCCGAGGATTTCGACGGCCCGGCGTCGGACTGGCGCGCCCGGGGCGGGCCCCAGCACGTGACCGACATCACCGACCGCGCCCACCCCCTGTGCCGGGTGTTCGTCGAGACGGGGCAGGCCCTGGGCTTCCCCGAAAGCCGGGACTTCAACGGCCCCTCCGGCGAGGGGGTGGGCATCTACCAGATCAACACCCGCAACGGCCTGCGCGCTTCCACCGCCAACGCCTATCTGCGTCCGGCGCTACGACGGGGCAACCTTCAGCTGACGACGAAGGCCCGCGCCACCCGCATCCTGTTCGAGGCCGGCCGCGCCGTGGGCGTGGAATATGACCGCGGAGGCGTGCGGACCGTGGTCCGCGCCCGGCGGGAGGTGGTGCTGTGCGGCGGGTCGGTGGCCACGCCCCAGTTGCTGCAGCTGTCCGGGGTCGGGGATGGGGCGCACCTGCAGGCCCTGGGGATCGAGACCGTGCACCCCGCCCCGGCCGTGGGGCGAAACCTGCAGGACCATCTCGCGGTCTCGTACTTCTATCGCAGCAACCGGCCGACCCTGAATGACGAACTCCGTCCCCTGACCGGCAAGATCCTGGCGGGCCTGCGCTACCTGCTCGACCGGGGTGGTCCCCTCTCCCTCAGCGTGAACCAAGGGGGCGGTTTCATCCGCAGCCGGGCGGACCTGACCCGACCGGACCTGCAGCTCTATTTCAGCCCGGTGAGCTACACGCAGACGCCCCTGTCGGAGCGGCGACTGCTGAACCCCGACCCGTTCAGCGCCTTCCTGCTGTCGTTCAATGCCTGCAGGCCCACGAGCCGCGGCGAGATCCTGATCCGCTCTGCCGATCCTTTTGACGCCCCCGCCATCCGGCCCAACTACCTGTCCACCGACGAGGACGTGGCCGACGCCGTGGTCGGGTCCCGGCTGCTGCGACGGATCGCCGCCACGGCACCCCTGTCCGACATCATCACCGACGAGCTGGTCCCCGGCCGCCACCTGCAGACCGATGACGAGCTTCTGGCCGACTTCCGCGACCGGGCGGACACGGTCTACCACCCCGTCTCCACCTGCCGCATGGGGCCTGACGCGGCGACGTCGGTGGTGGACGCCCGCCTGCGCGTGCACGGGATCGACGGGCTCCGCATCGTCGATGCCTCGATCTTCCCGACGATCACCTCGGGCAACACCAACGCCCCGACGGTGATGGTCGCCGAGAAGGGTGCAGACCTGATCCGCAGCGATGCCCGGGCCGAAGGTCGGACCTGACCGGTAAATTTATTTTACCGATCCCGCCACCATGCTACGCTCCCACCCGGACCATCAGGGAACAAGGCCATGCAGAACCGGATCGACCTTCGCAAGCTTCCACCGCTGAAGTCGCTGAAGGGATTCGAGGCCGCCACCCGGTACCAGAGCATCCGCGAGGCGGCGGACGAGCTCTGCCTCACCCACCCCGCCGTCAGCCATCAGGTCCAGCTGATCGAGGAGGCCCTCGGCATTGCCCTGTTCGCCCAGGAGGGTCGTCGGATCGTCTCCACCGAAGAGGGGCGCGTCCTTTATCCTTATGTCCGGGCGGCGTTCGAATCCCTGATCGAGGGGGTGGAGGCCGCCCACCGGCACGCCACGGACAAGCCTCTGCGGGTCCAGGCCTATGTCACCGCCTCGATCCGGTGGCTGGCCCCCCGGGTGCCGGGCTTCCTGAAGGCCTATCCCAACCTGCGCATGACCATGAACACCTGTGCCCCGGACTGGGAGTTCGACGACGTCCACGCCGATGTGGGCCTCGTCTACTGTGAGACGCCGCCCCTGGCGAAGTACCACTGGACGCCGCTGTTCGATTACAGTCTCACTCCCGTCTGCACGCCGGAACGGGCGGCCCTGCTGGGGGAGCGCCCGGCCCTCTCGGACCTCGTCGACCAGCCGCTGATCCGGATCCATACGGAACGTCTGAACTGGGACACCTGGTTCGCCTCAGCCGGCGTCACGCCCGCGTCGACGCCGCCCTACATCCAGGTGGACACCCTTGCCGTGGCCCTGGAACTGGCCCTCGCGGGGGAGGCCATTGCCCTGGTCAACGGCCCGTTCGTGGAGCGGGAACTGGCCAGCGGCCAACTGGTCCGCCCCGTGGCCCATACGGCCGTGTGTCCCGGGGCCTGGGGCCTGATCTGTCGGTCAGAGCTGAAGGACAGCCCGCGGATCGCCAACTTCCTCGCCTGGATGACGGCGGGCCTGTCCCCCCAGGGCGCGTCGGCGGACGCGGCCTCTATCGCCCGGGCCCTATGACAGGCTGATCCAGGCCGACTTGGACTGCAGATAGCCCTCAAGGCATTCCATCGACTTGTCCCGGGTGTTGCCCGACTGCTTGTAGCCGCCGAAGGGCTGGTTCATGTCCCCGTCCCCGAAGCAGTTCACCCAAACCACGCCGGCCTCCAGCGCCTTCACCATGCGGTGCGCGCGCTTCAGGTCCGCAGTCCAGACGCTGGCGGCGAGGCCGTAGATGGAGTCGTTGGCGAGGCGCACGGCCTCCTCCTCCGTCTCGAAGCGGATCAGGCTGGCCACCGGGCCGAAGATCTCGTCCTGCGCCACCGACATGCCTGCGGCGACCCCGGTGAACAGGGTCGGCAGCACATAGGCCCCCTCGGCACGCTGCGGGTCCGCGCCGCCGCCGAAGGCCAGCGTCGCCCCTTCCGACACGCCGGCGGCAATGCGGGCCAGCACGCCCTGCTGATGCGCGCGGCAGACCATGGGTCCGAGGCTGGTGGCCGGGTCCAGGGGATCACCGGGGCGATAGAGCTCTGCCGCCCGCCGGGTGAAGGCGGCCACGAAGGCGTCGTGCAGGTCCGCGTGCACCAGCAGGCGCGAGCCCGCATTGCAGACCTGTCCGGCGTTGTCGAAGATCCCCCGCACGGCGGCGTCCACGGCTGCATCGAGATCGGCCAGGTCCGGCAGGAAGACCTGCGGGCTCTTGCCCCCGGTCTCCAGCGCCACCCGCTTCAGGTTGGACTGGCCCGCATAGATCAGCAACTGACGCCCGGTGGCGGTGGAGCCGGTGAAGCTGATCTTGGCCACGTCCGGATGCAGGGCGAGCGCCGCCCCCGCCACGGGTCCCAGTCCGTTGACTACATTGAAGACCCCCGGCGGCCCACCGGCTTCCACGAACAGCTCCGCCAGCCGGATCGGGCTGAAGGCCGACCGCTCCGACGGCTTCAGTACCACGCAGTTGCCGGCCGCGAGCGCCGGCGCGATCTTCCAGGTGGCCATCAGCAGGGGATAGTTCCAGGCGGAGATGGCGCCCACCACGCCCAGGGGCTCCCGATGGATCAGGTGCAGTGCCTCGGCCACGGTGTTGGTGACCGCGCCCTCGACCTTGTCGATGCATTCCCCGAAATAGCGCAGGGTGACCACCGTCTCCGGCACGTCCACGGCCAGCATGTCGCTGACCGGCTTGCCCATGGACAGGCTGTCCAGCAGGGCGAGTTCCACCGCATGGCGCTCCACCAGATCGGCGAAGCGGGCAAAGACGGCCATGCGCGCCCGGGGGGCCATGTGACGCCAGCGCCCGTCCGACCAGGCGGTTCGGGCCGAGGCGACGGCCCGGTCGATGTCCCCGACCCCTCCGCAGGCCATCTGCGCCAGCACCGACCCGTCCGCGGGATTGACCGCCGCCAGCACGGCTCCATCGAGAGCGGCCTCCGGCCTGCCGTCGATGAACAGGCCGGTCGGCAGGGTCAGGCCGGCTGCGCGGGCAACCCAGCCGGCGCGATCCGTCGGTGCGGTTCCGCTCATCCGCGCTTGGCCACGACCTCGTAGCCGGGCTCCTCCGGCTCGTCGTCGGTCATCTGGTCAGGGAAGCCGACGCCCAGCACCTTCACACCGCAGGGCTCCTCGTACCGACGGATGATGTTCGGCGAGAACTCCCGCGGGCCGTATTTGGCAGCGCTTTCCTTGAAGATGTTCAGCACCAGGGGCGAGACCTCCAGCGGTACGCCCAGGTCCTGGGCCAGCTGGTCGAACAGGCCCACGTCCTTGATCACCAGGTCCATGGTGAAGTTGATGTCGCGGCTGCCGTTCAGGATCACCTGGCTCTCCGTCTCGTGAACGAAGCTGTTGCCGGACGAAATGCGGATCGCCTCATAGGCCGTGTTCATGTCCATGCCGGCCACCTTGCAGGTGGTCAGCGCCTCGGCCAGGGCCACCAGATGCACCGTGCACAGGTAGTTGGTCACCACCTTCAGCTTCGACGCACTGCCCAGCTCGCCCGTGTGCAGGATGCGGCGGCCCATGACTGTCAGAACCGGCAGGGCGTGTTCGAACGCCTCCCGCCGCCCGCCGACGAAGATGGCGATGTTGCCTGTGTCCGCCCGGTGGCAGCCGCCGGAGACCGGACATTCCAGGATCATGGCCCCCTTTGCCTCCACCAGGGCCCCCAGGCGCAGCACCTCCGCATGGTCGGTGGTGCTCATCTCCAGCCAGGTCTGGCCGGGGCGCAGGGCCGGGATGAAGCCGTCCGGTCCCTCGGCCACGGCGGCCGTCGCGGCGGGGGACGGGAGGCAGGTGATGATGATGTCCACCTGCTCCGCCATCGCCTTCGGCGAGGCAGCGGCCTTTGCACCCCGGGCGACGAAACCTGCCACAAGATCCGGGTCCAGGTCGCGGACCGTCACGTCATGACCGTTGCGGACGAGACTGCCGGCCAGCTTCCCGCCGACATTTCCAAGACCGATGAAGCCGATTTTCATGAGACAGACCTGACAGAAGGCGGGAGGGGAACGGGGTATGAGACCCCATGTGCGGCCTAGCTACGGAGCCGCCCCCACCGAGGACAAATGAAAATTTTGACCCGATAGCCAAATTTAATTGGGGGGTGCGGGGTCACGACCCCCCGCATTTTGCTTGAAGCCGAAGGACGAACCTCCGCTCAATCGGATCATGTCCGCCTCCGACCCCCCGCCCCCCTGGCAAGACGTGCCGAGCACCATGTCGGCCATGTGGCTCACCGGCCATGGCGGCTATGATCGTCTCGCCTGGCGGACCGATGTGCCGACGCCCCGGGCCGGACCCGGGGAGGTACTGATCCGGGTCGGTGCGGCCGGGCTCAACAACACCGACATCAACACCCGGATCGGCTGGTATGCCCAACAGGGGGATGACCAGGGCCCGGTCACGGACGGGGCCTGGGCCGGGGACGCGATGGCCTTTCCCCGCATCCAGGGGGCCGATGTCTGCGGCCGGATCGTCGCCCTCGGGACCGGCGTGGCGGCCTCACGCCTGGGCCAGCGGGTCCTCGTGCAGTCGTGCCTCGTGTCCCTGCGGGGGGACGGCCCGGACATCTGGCTGGGGTCGGAGCGGGACGGCGGCTTTGCCCAGTATGTGGCCGTACCCGCCGCGGACGCCCATGTCATCGACAGCCCGCTGAGCGACGTGGAACTGGCGTCTTTCCCCTGTTCCTACGGCACGGCGGAAAACCTGCTGACCCGGTCCGGCGTTGCGTCCGGCGACCGGGTGCTTGTGACCGGTGCCACCGGCGGACTGGGCTCGGCGGCGGTGCAGCTGGCCGCCCGGCGGGGGGCGGAGGTGATCGCCGTCGTGTCCGCCGACAAGCGCGACGCCTGCGCGGACCTCGGTGCCGCGCGGCTGGTGACCCGGGACGACGACCTGCGGACGGTGCTGGGGGAGAACACCCTCGACGTGGTGATCGACGGGGTCGGCGGTCCCGGCTTCACCGGCCTCCCGGACCTCTTGAAGCCCCGGGGGCGCTACGCCGTGTCCGGGGCCGTGGCGGGGGCGATGGTCCGCCTGGACCTGCGCAAGCTCTATCTGAAGGACCTGACCTTCTTCGGCTGCACGGCGCAGGAGTCCGGGATGTTCCAGGCCCTGATCGGCCATATCGCCCGGGGCGAGGTCCGCCCGAGGGTGGCGGCCGTGTTCCCCCTCCAGGACCTGGTCGCGGCGCAGGAGATGTTCCTGGCCCGGCGGCACGTGGGCAAGCTGGTGGTGGTCCCGCCGGCGTGAGTGCCCCCGCAGTATCCGTCAGCCCTCGCTCACATACCGTGGGTCATGGGCGGTGCGGCTGAAGATCCTGCGCACCAGCGGCTCGAACGCCGCCAGTGGCAGGGTGTCGTAGTCGGGATCGAAGGAGGCCTGGTCCCAGGCCTCGCAGAAGTGCACGGCGGCGGCGTACCAGGGATGGTCCCTGAACCGGTCCCGCATGTGCCGGTCCCCGCCCATGTGGTGGACGTAGTAATAGGCCTGGAACAGGCCGTGCTGCTCCACGATCCAGGTCACCTCCGGGCGGACATAGGGCCGGATGATGCCGGCGGCGATTTCCGCGTGGTTGTAGGGGGACAGCTCGTCGCCGATGTCGTGGATCAGGGCGGCGACGACCATCTCGTCATCGGCCCCGTCCCGCTGGGCGCGGGTGGCGGTCTGCAGCACATGGCCCAGCCGCGAGAGGGGGTAGCCCTCCAGCGAATGGTCGAGGCGCTGCAGGGTCTCGAGGATGCGGTCCGGCAGGCCGACGGCAAAGTCCCGCTCGGACTGGTCGAGCAGTTCATAGTCCTCGGCCGTGCCGTCCTTCATCTGACGGAAGCTGACGATCTTTCCCATGGGCGGACCCCTCCGGTTCCGGATCAGGCGACGGTGTCGCGGCGCAGCACCCGGTAGAGGCTGCGCGGACCGTCGATGTCGATATAGCAGCCCTGCAGGTGCCGGAGCCCCTCCGCCGGGTCGAAGCTGGTGCGGCCATGCAGCAGTCGGACATTGTCGAACATGACCAGATCCCCGTCCTCCAGCAGGAAGCGGATCTCGAAGGCCGGATCGCGGAGCATGTGGTCGAACACCTTGCGGGCGCGGTAGTAGGTGTCCAGCCGGTCCGGTGCCATCAGCGGCACATAGTCCAGCCGCGGGCTCATGTGGATGCCGCGGATCGCGCCGGTGACGTCCAGCTCGATGGGCGGGGCACTGGCCACGAGCTCCGTCGTCGGGTCCTGGAAGCGGAAGCGGACCGGCGTCTCGCTGAGCGCGGCAAAGGCTTCCGGGTCCCGCTCGCGAAGGGCGGTCGCCACGGCCAGGCCATCCACCAGGGTCGAAAGGCCGCCGGTGGTCTCGTTGATCAGGCAGTGCAGCAGCTGCACCCCCGGCACGGGCGTGCGGTACGGATTGTCCGTGTGGGCCCCGAGTTCGATGGCGGTATAGGCCAGATCGTTGGCGTTCGGCACGGAGCGGACATTGAACATGTCGCCGAAATTGGTGTCCCGCACATGCCCGAAGGTCTGGCCGACGTGGATCACCGACCGGTCGGTACTGGGAACGCCGGTGAAGATGACGAAGCCGTACTCGAGGAACGCCGTCACCCAGGTCCGTCGAGTGGCGGCATCGGCTGCCTCCGCCCACTCGAACCGCGGCAGCTCGGTCAGGTCCCCGGTCCACAGGCGGACCGGCGGCAGGTCGTGGTCCCCCGCGGGCAGGGCGATCTCCCGGGCCAGCCGGGCACTGTCATAGACCGCCGCATGGTGGTCGGAGAAGCGGACCTCGAAGCGGTCGGCGCCCAGATCGATGATGTCGGTGATGGACAGGTCCAGCGGCAGGTCGGACGGATCGTGCAGGCGCTGGCCCGTGGTGCGGTCCATGGCCTCCGGGGCCTCGCTGCGCTCCCGCAGCCAGATGGGGTGGATCGGCAGGGCGGCCCCGTCGGGCATGCGGGCGACCAGCTCGGTCTCGCTGACCCTTATCAGGCGGGGCGGCTCTCGGGTCTCGTTCGGGATCATGGGCGTCTCCACCGGCCTCGGCCGGACGTTCAGGGCTGGCCGCTGTTCACCACGAGCCGCAGGGGCTGGTCGGGCAGGGGCCGGGGGGCGGCGAACCGGGCGATCATCCAGCTGCGGAACAGGGCGATCACGGGATCGGCCAGGTCCTCGGCATGGAACTTCAGGTAATAGCCGAATCCGTCCTCGAACACCTCCGGGAAGGGCGTGACCAGATCGCCCCGGGCGATCTCGTCGGCGAACATGTCCACGTCCGCCAGGGCCACCCCGCCGCCGGCGATGGCGTACTGCACGGCGGAAATGGCGGTATCGAAGGCAAGCCCGCGGCCGGTGTCGGCGACAATGGCCCGCTGGCGCGCATAGGTGGCCCACAACAGCCCCCTCGGCTCCGCATCCAGCTTCACGTGCAGCAGTTCGTTGTCCGCGAGGAACGTCGCCAGGGACTTGCCCTCGTTCTGGGTCCAGAGGGCCCGGGAGCAGACCGGCGTCACCCGGACCATCCAGAGCAGGTCGGTCACCCGGTCGTCGGAATTCGGCCGGTCATAGACCACCGCCACGTCCACGTCCTGGGCGGGAAGTCCGGTGACGTGGGACGATGAGACGTCGAGGAGGATGTCCGGAAACTCCCGCCGGAAATCCCGCAGGATCGGCAGGGCCATCTGCTGGAGGAGCGACGGCGGCATGTGCACCCGAAGCGTCCTCGCCCCCTTGCCCCCCGCCCGGATGGTGTTCAGGGACTGCTCCAGCCGGTCGAAGGCCTTGTGCACCACCGGCAGGAGGGCCGCACCGGATTCCGTCAGCACCAGCCCGGTCGGTCGCCGCTCCAGCAGCTGGCAGCCGAGCAGTTCCTCCAGACTGATCACATGACGGCTGAGCGCGCTCTGCGACACGTGCAGGGCCTGGGCGCCGGCGGTGAAGCTGAGGTGCTGGCCCACCGCCTCGAAGGCCCGAAGGGCGTTCAGGGGCAGCCAGCGCCGGTTGATGCTCATCAATGGGATCCAGAAACAAACGTGGTCGGGGGTGAAACTGCGCCGTTCAGGCGGCTTAGGCAATCAGACTTACCGCCTTTGTCCGCCGCGAAAAAGCGGATGGCCCCATGAGGAAAAAAGATTGCCGCCGCAGGGAAGCATCATGGCATGTTTCCAGCGATCCCCAAGGAGTTGAGATGTTCGACCCAGACAAGATGCGTCGCCTGTTCGAGGCCCGCTTGCCAGGCTACAGCCTGCCTCAGGCGCTGTACAACGACGCTGACGCGTTCGCCTTCGACATCGAGGCGATCTGGCGCCGGTCCTGGCTGCTGGCGGCGACGGATGCCGACCTGCCGCGCCCCGGCAGCTATCTGTCGACCCAGGTGGCCGCCACGCCGGTGATCATCCTGCGGGACCGGGAGGGCGTGGTGCGCGCCTTCCACAACAGCTGCCGCCACCGGGGCGCCCAGATCTGTGCGGAGGGCAAGGGCAAGTCCAACCGCCTCGTCTGCCCCTATCACAAGTGGACCTACGAGCTGACCGGCGAACTGGTCAGTGCCACCCGCATGGACGAGGGGTTCGACACGGCGGACTTCCCTTTGACCCCCATCCGCTGCGAGGTTCTGGAGGGCGTGATCTATCTCGCCCTGTCCGATGACGTGGAGGACTTCACCCCCTTCCGCGAGGCCTTCGGCCCCCTGCTCGCCCCCCACAACCTGTCCCGGGCGAAGCTGGCCTACGAGGCCACCATCACCGAGAAGGGCAACTGGAAGCTGGTGATGGAGAATGCGCGGGAGTGCTATCACTGCGCCACCGGCCATCCGGAACTGTCCCGCAGCTTCCCGGTCGATACCCGTGGCTATTTCGACTACCGGGACGATCCCCGGGAGACGGAATTCATGGCCCGCATGGCGCAGCTGGGCATGCCCAACGGGCCGGTGGAGGGCGACTGGTGGCAGGCCCGCCGGTTCCCCCTGAACGAGGGCTTCGTCTCCATGTCCATGGACGGCCAGCCGTCGGTGAAGAAGGCCATGACCTCGTCTGGCGCGTTCGACATCGGGTCCCTGCGCTGGGCGCTGGAACCCAACACCTTCTGTCATGCCGTGGGCGACTACACGGTCCTGTTCCTTTGCGAGCCCGTCGGCCCGCAGGAGACCAGCGTCACCGTGAAGTGGCTCGTCCATGCCGATGCGGTGGAGGGGGTGGACTACGACCCCAAGGCACTGAGCTACCTCTGGGACCACACCAATCTCCAGGACCGTGACCTGGTGGAGCTGAACCAGCGGGGCGTGAATGCCGCGGGCTACAAGCCCGGGCCCTATTCCTCCGAAGCCGAAGTGCTCGTCCTTCGCTTCGTCGACTGGTACTGCACCAAGTCCGTGGATTTCCTGGGCGGCGGCCGCAAGGCCAAGACACGTCTGAAGGCGGTGGCCCAATGACCGGAGAACGCCGGGACGGTCTCAGCCTCGACACCCTGACCATCAGCGTCGGCTATGACCCGGCCACCGCATCCGGTGCCGCCAAGCCACCCCTCTACCTCACCTCGACCTTCGTCTATCCCAGCGCCCAGTTCGCCAAGGACACCCACGCCAACTTCTTCGAGGGCGTCCCCATGCCAGGGGGCGAGACGCCGGGCCTCATCTATTCCCGCCTGAGCCATCCCAATCTGGACATGGTGGAAAAGCGGCTGGCCGCCCTCGATCACGGGGAGGTCAGCGCGGTCTTCTCGTCCGGCATGGCCGCCATGACCACGGTGTTGATGGCCAACCTGCGCCCCGGCGACACGGTGATCTATGGCCGCCCCCTCTATGGCGGCGTGGACTGGTTCCTCAACAGCCACTTCAGCCAGTTCGGCGTGCAGCCGTTCGGCTATACGGACGGGGCGGACGAGGCCAACCTTCGCGCCACGGCGGACGAGGCCATGGCCGCGGGCAGCCTCGGCGTGATCCATGTGGAGACCCCCGCCAATCCCACCGCCGTGATCTCCGACATCGCCCTGGCGGTCCGGATGGCCGACTATGCCGAAAAGACCCAGGGCCGCCGGCCGCTGGTGGTGGTGGACAACACCTTCCTCGGCCCGTTCCTGCAGTCCCCGCTGCTGCAGGGCGCGGACCTGTGCATGACCGCGCTCACCAAGTACTGCGGCGGCCATTCGGACCTGCTGGCCGGAGGCGTGTCCGGCCGGGCGGAGCTGATCGCCCCGCTGAAGACGCTCCGCACCATGCTGGGCAACCACTCGGACCCGCACACCTGCTGGCTGCTGCTCCGCTCCTTCGAGACCCTGGCCCTGCGGACGGAAAAGCACTGCTCCAATGCCGCCCGGCTGGCCGACTGGCTGAAGGCCCATCCCAAGATCGCCAGCGTCACCTATTTCGGCTTCCTGCCGGAAGGGTCGAAGGCGCGGCAGGTCTATGACCGCCAGTGCCGCGGGGCCGGGGCCACCTTCTCGTTCCGCGTGAAGGGCGGCGAGGCGGAGGTGTTCCGCTTCCTCGACCGGCTGCAGCTCCTGAAGCTGGCCGTGAGCCTGGGGGGGGCGGAGACCCTGATCTGCCACCCGGCCTCCACCACCCACTACCAGATCGACCGGGCCCGGCGGGAGGCGGTGGGCATTGACGACTCCACCCTGCGCCTGTCTGTGGGACTGGAACATCCCGACGACCTGATCGCCGATCTGGCGCAGGCCCTGGAGGCCATTTGATGAGCGCGGACGGCAATCTTCCCAACGACCGCTTTTCCCAGGTCGGACGCCACCCGGCCCCGCAGGTCCGCTATGACCTGGTGGTGGTCGGTGCGGGCGAGGCAGGCGTCCGGGCAGCGACGGAGGCGGCGACCGCCGGCCGCTCCGTCCTCCTGGTGGACGAACATCCCCTCGATCCCGGCCTGATCGGCCTCGACGTCCCCTATCTGTTCGGCGGACGGGCCACGGCGGCGGTGCAGACCCCGTCTCGCCTGATGGAGCAGGTGTTCGCCGCCCGCCCAGCGCTTGAAGCCGCGGTTGAGGCGGGGGTGGAGCTCGAGCTCGGCGTCTCCTGCTGGGGGCTCTATGTGAACGGCCCCAACCTTCAGACCCTGGCCAGCCCGGTGATCGGCCTTGCCGACCTGGAGAAGGCCTGGCTGGTGGGATTCGACGAGGCGATCATCGCCTCCGGAGCCCGGGACCTGGTGCTGGGCTTTCCCGGCTGGGACCAGCCCGGCGTGGTCGGGGCCCGCGGCTTCTCCAGCCTTGTGGACCTCTATGACGCCTTTGCCGGTCGGCGGATCGTGATTCTGGGGACCGGCGCGCTCGCTATCGAGACGGCCGAGAAGGCCCGCGCGCGGGGGCTGGAGGTCCTCGCCCTGGTGGAGGCCCACGACGTCGCGCAGGGCGATCCCGCCCGGCTGGCCGCTCTCGGCGTGCCGGTGCTGCCGCAGACGGTTCCGGTGAAGGCCAAGGGCGGCATCGACGGGGTCGAGCAGCTGACCCTGCGCAGCCTCGCCGACGGGTCGGAACAGACGCTGGCCTGCGACACCGTGGTGATGGCCCTCGGCCTCGTGCCGCAGATCGAGCTGCTGGATGCCGCCGGGGCGCGGATCGTGCGGCAGGCGGAACACGGCGGGTTCGTCCCGCAGGTGGATGCCGAGGGCCGGACCAGCCTGACCGGCGTGCGCGCCGTCGGCGAAGTCACCGGAATTGAAGATGGCGACACGGCCTACGGCCTTGGCTGGATGCAGGCCCTGATGGCCGCCACGGCGGACGACACGATGATCTGCCAGTGCGAGGACGTGACCCGAGCCGACCTTCTCGACCTGCGGCCGCCCCGTTATCTGGGGGAGCCATCCGTGCAGATGCGCCGCCAGAGCCTGACCCGGCTCGCCGAGGACGGGCCGGTGAACCAGGACCAGATCAAGCGCCTGACCCGGGCCTGCATGGGCCCGTGCCAGGCCCGCCGCTGCCGGGAGCAGACGGCCATGGCCATGGCCATCGGCACCGGGACGGCGCTGGAGACCATTCCCCTGGCGGGCTATCGCGCACCGGTCCGGCCCCTGCCCCTCAAGGTGATCGGGGAGACCGCGGAGTCGCCGGAGCTGACCAACAACTGGGACGTCTGGTTCGGCATTCCCGACCAGTGGATTCCCTATCCGGCCATCGGGACGGACGAAGAGCCCGATCACTGGGCCTATATCGCCGCCACCAAGTACCTGTGAGAGACGCATGACGGGATCCGAAACACCCCGCGGGGCCAGCGTCGTCGTGATCGGCGGCGGCGTCACCGGCCTCTCCGCCGCCTGGTGGCTGGCCCGGGACGGCGTGGACGTGCTGGTGCTGGACAAGGGCATTGTCGGCTGGGAGGCCTCCGGCCGCAACGGCGGCGGCTGCTCCCACTACCAGAGCCCGCTGTTCGCCGAGGAGCAACGCCTCTGGCCGATGATGGACGAGCTGCTGGGCTATCCGACGGAACACCAGAGCCACAAGATCATCTTCGGCGTCACCCAGAAGCAGGTAGACTACTACAAGTACATTGCCGCCACGATCCGCAGCCATGGGGCGCAGGTGGATGACCTGACCGGGGACGACATCCGTCGGCTGGTGCCCCTGGCCGGACCCAATGCGCTCGGCGGGCTGTATGCCCATACCGGCGGCCAGGCCAATCCCCAGCGGACGGTGCAGGCCTATGCCTGGGCCCTGCAGGACCACGGCGGACGCATCCTCCAGCACACACCCGTGATCGGCTTCGAGCGGATCGGCGGCGCAGTGACCGGCGTCGTCACCCCCCGCGGCGTGATCGGCTGCGACCACGTGCTGGTGGCCGCGGGGCCCCAAGGCGGACAGCTGATGTCCCTGCTGGACGTAGCCATGCCCATGGCCCCGGCCCGCGCCGAGATGGTGGTGACCGAGCCCTGCGAGATCATGCCGCTCCGCGCCGTGGACGGAAACGGCCTCTATGGTCGCCAAACCGCCCGGGGCAACCTGGCCTACGGAGGCGGTCCGCACGAATGGATGGACGCGGTGGAGCCCGATGGCCCCAAGGCGCGGCCGACCACGCCGCTGGTGCGCAACCTCGCCGCCCGGGTGGCGGGCCTGTTCCCCAAGGCCGCGCACCTGCGGGTGATCCGCAGCTGGGCCGGCGTGATCGAGACCACGCCGGACGGGCGTCCGATCCTCGACCGGCTGAAGGATCCGGGCAATGTGACCGTGGCCACCATGAGCGGTGTGGGCTTCGGCCTCAGCCCGGCCAGCGGCCATGCGCTGCGCGATCTCATCATGGATGGGACCTGCAGCTTTGCCGACATCTCCAAGCTGGGCCTCGACCGGTTCGCCGGTCTGGAGCCCGACTGGCGCCAGCGGAAGGGCTGGTTCACCGAGGCGTCGAAAGAATTCAACGAACACGCCGCACTGGCCGGTTGAGGCTGTCATCCAGACGCCGTAACCCTTGCAGTGACTCACACCAAGCCGACCAGACGTTCCCGGGAGAGAGACCGATGAAGACCACCGCCGCCGTTGCCTTCGAGGCGGGCAAGCCCCTCGTTCTGGAAACCCTCGACCTGGACGGCCCCAAGGCCGGCGAGGTGATGGTGGAGATCAAGGCCACGGGGGTATGCCACACCGACGCCTTCACCCTGTCCGGCGGCGACCCGGAAGGCCTGTTCCCGTCGGTTCTCGGGCATGAAGGCGCGGGCGTGGTGGTCGAGGTCGGCCCCGGCGTCACCAGCGTGGCGGTGGGCGATCACGTGATTCCGCTCTACACGCCGGAATGCCGCAACTGCAAGTTCTGCCTGTCGGGCCGGACCAACCTGTGCGTGGCCATCCGCGCGACCCAGGGCAAGGGCGTCATGCCGGACGGCACCTCGCGCTTCTCCTACAAGGGCCAGCCGGTGTTCCACTACATGGGCTGCTCCACCTTCTCCAACTACACCGTGCTGCCCGAGATCGCCGTGGCCAAGGTGCGCAAGGACGCGCCCTTCGAGAAGATCTGCTACATCGGCTGCGGCGTCACCACCGGCGTCGGCGCGGTGATCAACACCGCCAAGGTCCGCCCGGGCTCCACCGTCGCCGTGTTCGGCCTCGGCGGCATCGGCCTGAACGTGGTGCAGGGCGCGCGCATGGTCGGCGCGGACATGATCATCGGCGTGGACCTGAACCCGGAGCGGGAGGCGCTGGGCCGCCAGTTCGGCATGACCCACTTCATCAACCCCAAGGACACGCCGGACGTGGTGGGAGCCATCCAGGCCCTGACCGAGTGGGGCGTTGACTACAGCTTCGAGTGCATCGGCAATGTGAACGTCATGCGCCAGGCCCTGGAATGCTGCCATCGCGGCTGGGGCGAGAGCGTGATCATCGGCGTCGCCGGGGCCGGTCAGGAAATCTCCACCCGTCCGTTCCAGCTGGTCACCGGCCGGGTCTGGAAGGGCTCGGCCTTCGGCGGGGCCAAGGGCCGGACCGACGTGCCGAAGATCGTCGACTGGTACATGGACGGCAAGATCAACATCGACGACCTGGTCACCCACATCCTGCCCATCGCCGACATCAATAAGGCCTTCGACCTGATGCACCACGGCGAGAGCATCCGCACCGTGGTCACCTTCTGATGACCTCTCCCCTCACCCTCGAGCGGGTGTCGGAGCATCGCTGCTTCGGCGGGACCGTGGCCTACTGGCGTCATGCCTCGGCGGCCACGTCCTGTTCGATGACCTTTGCGAGCTTCGTGCCCGATCAGGCGGCGACGGACGGGCGGCGGCCGGTGCTGACCTATCTGGCGGGCCTGACCTGCACGCCGGAGACCTTCATGACCAAGGCGGGGGCCTTCCGGGCGGCGGCGGAGGCCGGTCTGGTGCTGATCGCCCCGGACACCAGCCCCCGGGGCGTGGACGTGCCCGACACCTCGGCGATCGTGATGCTTCGCCCGACGATGTCGTGGTCGCTCTACTGCCAGATGGTCGGCCGCGGCTTGCGACCGGTCAAGCCTGATTGCGTCGTGCTCGATTGTGTGGACATGGCCGGGCGTCACGATTTGGCGAGTGTCCCGTCGATCCTTGACCTTCCGCCGGGAATCGACCTCGAGGGAATGACGCTGCAAGAAACGGCTAGAGCGGTTGAGGCGATCAGG
>CAIQUG010000184.1 GCA_903874895.1 uncultured Caulobacterales bacterium
CGACAACGTGTTCGAGGTGCTGGTCCGCGCCGGTCGCCCGGCCCCGATGGTGAAGGCCCTGCTCATGCCCGAGGCGGCCTCGCCCCGGATGAAGCCGTCCCACGCGGCGCTCTATGCCTATTGCAACGCGGTCATGGAGCCGTGGGACGGCCCGGCGGCGGTGTGTGCCACGGACGGCCGGTGGGTGGTGGCGGGCAAGGACCGCAACGGCCTGCGTCCCCTGCGGGTGGCGAGGACCTCCGACGGCCTGCTGATCATGGGCTCCGAAGCGGGGATGTGCGGCGTGGAGGAGAGCCGGATCATCTCCAAGACCCACATCACCGCCGGCCGGATGCTGGCCGTGGACCTGAAGGAGGGACGCTTCTACGACGAGGAGGAGCTGGTCGACGCCCTGGCTGACGATCACCCCTACACGGAGTGGCTGAAGAACATCGTGTCGCTGGAGACCCGGATCGGACCGGGCCCGGAACCCCGCCAGCTGGACCGGGAGGCCCTGACCCGGCGCCAGGTGGCCGCCGGCCTCAGCCTCGAGGACGTGGAGCTGATCCTCGCCCCCCTGGCCGAGGAGGGCAAGGAGGCCATCGGTTCCATGGGGGACGACACGCCACTGGCCGTGCTGTCCGAGGGTTACCGCCCCCTGAGCCACTTCTTCCGCCAGAACTTCAGCCAGGTGACCAACCCGCCCATCGACCCCCTGCGGGAGACGGCGGTGATGAGCCTGAAGACCCGCTTCAAGAACCTGGGCAACATCCTCGCCCAGGACGAGACCCAGACCGACGTCTACGTGCTGGAAAGCCCGATCCTGACCAACGGCATGTATGACCGCTTCCGCGGCGTGCTGGGGGAAAAGACCGCGGCGGTGATCGACTGCACCTTCCCCCTGCCCGCCCCCGGCGCGGCACCCGGCGCCGCCCTGCGCGCGAACCTGGACCGCATCCGCGCCGAGGCGGAGGAGGCGGCCCTGTCCGGCCGCACCCAGATCGTCCTGACCGACGAGGCCGCGGGGCCGGACGCCTGCGCCCTGCCCATGGTGCTGGCCACCGGGGGCGTGCACAGCCACCTGGTCGCCCGGGGCCTGCGCTCCTATGTCTCGATCATCGTCCGCTCGGCGGAGTGCGTGGACACCCACGGCTTCGCGGTGCTGATCGGCGTCGGGGCGACGGCGGTGAACGCCTGGCTGGCGCAGGAGACCTTCCAGGACCGACTCGAGCGCGGCCTGATGGGGGACCTGTCCCTGCGGGACGCATGCCTGAACTTCAAGAAGGGCATCGAGGCCGGTCTTCTGAAGATCATCTCCAAGATGGGCATTTCGGTGATCTCGTCCTATCGGGGTGGATCGAACTTCGAGGCCATCGGCCTGTCCCGCGCCCTGGTGGCGGAGTTCTTCCCCAGCATGAACTCCCGCATTTCCGGCATCGGCCTCGCCGGTCTGGAACAGAAGGCGCTGGAGGCCCACGACCGGGCCTATGGTTCCAGCGCCATCGCCCTGCCCGTGGGCGGCTTCTATCGCCAGCGGACATCGGGGGAGAAGCACGCCTACGAGGCGGAGATGATCCACACCCTGCAGGAGGCCTGCAACACCGGCTCGTTCGAGCTCTATCGCAAGTTCGCCGACGGCATGCGCAGCGACCGCCCGGTGGCCCTGCGCGACCTTCTGCAGTGGCAGAGCGACCGCAAGCCCGTGCCGCTGGACGAGGTGGAAAGCGTCAATGCGATCCGCAAACGCTTCGTCACCCCGGGCATGAGCCTGGGTGCCCTCTCGCCCGAGGCCCACGGGGTGCTGAACATCGCCATGAACCGGATCGGGGCCCGTTCCGTCTCCGGCGAGGGCGGCGAGGTGCCGGAGCGCTATCGCCCCCTGCCCAACGGCGACAACCCAAATTCGGCGGTGAAGCAGGTCGCGTCCGGACGATTCGGCGTCACGGCGGAATATCTGAACCAGTGCCGCGAGATCGAGATCAAGGTCGCCCAGGGTGCCAAGCCCGGCGAGGGCGGCCAGCTGCCCGGCTTCAAGGTGACGGAACTGATCGCGCGGCTGCGGCATGCCACCCCCGGCGTGACCCTGATCTCGCCGCCGCCGCACCACGATATCTATTCCATCGAAGACCTGGCCCAGCTGATCTATGATCTGAAGCAGATCAATCCGGACGCCCGGGTCTGCGTGAAGCTGGTCTCCGCCAGCGGGATCGGGGCCATTGCCGCCGGCGTCGCCAAGGCCAAGGCCGACGTGATCCTGGTGGCCGGCCATGTGGGGGGCACCGGGGCCTCGCCGCAGAGCTCGATCAAGCATGCGGGCGGCCCCTGGGAGATGGGCCTGTCCGAGGCCAACCAGGTGCTGACCCTCAACAACCTTCGCCACCAGGTGACGCTCCGGGCCGACGGGGGCATGCGCACCGGCCGGGACATCGTCATCGCCGCCATGCTGGGGGCCGAGGAGTTCGGCATCGGCACCGCCAGCCTGATCGCCATGGGCTGCATCATGGTCCGGCAGTGCCACTCCAACACCTGCCCGGTGGGCGTCTGCAGCCAGGACGAGCGCCTTCGGGCCAAGTTCACCGGCACGCCGGAGAAGGTCATCAACCTGTTCAGCTTCATCGCCGAGGACGTGCGCCAGATCCTGGCGTCCCTCGGCTTCCGCTCCCTGCGGGACATTGTCGGCCGGACGGACCTGCTGTTCCAGATGAGCCGCGGGGGCGAGCACCTGGACGATCTTGACCTCAACCCCCTGCTGGTGCGGGCCGATCCCGGCCAGAACCCGCCCTGGTGCGTGGTGGAGGGGCGGACCGAGGTACCCGACACCCTCGATGCCGACATCGAGCAGGACGCCGCCCCCCTGCTGGAGCGCGGGGAGAAGATGCAGCTGACCTACACGGTGCGGAACACCCAGCGGGCCATCGGCGCACGGATCTCGTCCCGCATCGTGCGGAAGTTCGGCATGACCGGGCTTGCCCCCGGCCATCTGACCCTGGAGCTCAAGGGGTCCGCCGGCCAGAGCCTCGGCGCCTTCGCCGTGCAGGGGGTGCATATCCAGCTCACCGGCGAGGCCAACGACTATGTGGGCAAGGGTCTCTCGGGGGCCACCATCTCCGTCCGGCCGCCGCCCTCCATGCGGGGACCGTCGGACAATGCCCTGCTGGGCAACACGATCCTCTACGGGGCCACCTCCGGCCGACTGTTCGCCGCGGGCCGGGCGGGGGAGCGCTTCGCCGTGCGCAATTCCGGCGCGGTGGCAGTGGTGGAGGGCTGCGGGGCCAATGGCTGCGAGTACATGACCGGCGGGACTGTGGTGATCCTCGGCGCCACCGACTCCAATTTCGCCGCGGGCATGACCGGTGGCATGGCGTTTGTCTTTGACGAGTCCGGCGACTTCGACACCAAGGTCAATCCGGAGAGCGTCGTGGTCAATCCCGTGGCCAATGCCTTCTGGGAGCGGAAACTCCTGTCCCTGATCGCCGAGCACGAGCGAGAGACGGGCTCGGCCCTGGCGGCGGACATGCTGCGGGACTGGGACCGCTACCGGGCCCGCTTCCGGCAGGTCTGCCCGCGGGAGATGCTCAGCCGCCTCGAGGCGCCGCTGGAGGCGGTGGCCTAGGTCCCCGCCGTGGCTTCGCGGCGGTTGGCCCAGCTGTAGGCGGGCTGCGACAACAGGAGAAGCCCGCCGGCGATCAGCGCCGACCGCGGGTCCTCCCGGGCCGTGAGCCCGAGGAAGACGCAGGAGCCGAGCAGCACGATCCCGGTGGAGACCGGGAAGCCCCAGGCACGGAACGGCCGCTCGGCCTCCGGCTCCCGGATCCGAAGGGTGAACAGGGCGGAGTAGCTGAAGACGAAGTTCATCACGAAGAACACCGCCGCCACGGAGACCAGCTGCTCGAGGCTGCCGCTCAGGACCAGCAGGACCGACAGGCCCATGGAGATGGCCGTGGCCACCTGCGGCGCGCCGCCCTTGCCGACCTGGGTCAGCTGCCGGGCCCGCGCGGTGCCCCGGGCCAGGGCATAGAGCACCCGCGGCGTGCACAGGACCATGGCATTGAGCAGGCCCAGCACCGTGAGCAGGGAGACCACCGTGACGAAGGTCGCGCCGCCGGTGGGGAAGATCCGCGCCGCCACGTCCGCGGCGGGCAGCTTGGACGTGGTCAGCTGCGCCAGCGGCAGGGCGTGCAGGAAGCCCAGATTGATCATCACATAGAGGGCCATCACCAGGGCCGCACAGCCGATGACGGCCCGGGGCAGGCTCCGGCCCGGATCCACCGTCTCCTCGGACATGTAGATCGCCCCGTACCAGCCATCATAGGTGACCAGTACCGTGCGCAAGGCCACGATCAGCCCGGTGATCACGGCTCCGGTGAGGCGGATCGGCGAGGCTGCGCTCGCGGAGGCCGCGCCGAGGGCTGCACCCTGCGGGGCCGGCAGGACAAAGCAGGCCAGGGCCAGCCCCACCAGCAGCAGGCCCACCAGTCCGCTCACCGTATTCTGCACCGCGCCCCCCGTACGGACGCCCACCCAGTTGATGGCGGTGAACAGGGCGATCAGGGCGATGGCCGTGGCCTGGGGATGGGCCGCCACCGGCGGGATCAGGGTCCCGAGGAAATCCACCGCCGTCAGGCTCACATAGGCGCAGGTGACACTGGTGGCGAGCCAGTCGTTCCAGCCCACGGCAAAGCCGAACCGCGGACCGAAGGCCCGGCGGGAATAGACGTAGAAACCGCCGGACAGGGGCGTCATGGCCGCCAGCTCGGCCACCGACACGGCACCCAGGAGGGCGTAGACCCCGCCGGTCACCCAGACGGCGATGACCAGGACCGGATCGTGCAGCGCCGCGGCCACCGAGCCGGGCAGGCGCAGGATGCCCACACCGATCGTGTTGCCAAACGCGAGCGCGATGCTGAAGCCGACCCCCATCACCCGCATCAGGGAGGTCTGGGAGCCCGAAGGGGACGCGGCTTCGCTCAAGACGGAATCCTCCGGACACCGGGGAGACCGGCCCAAAACGAATCCCGAATCCTGATCACGATTTCGCCCGTGCGTCCACGCGAAGCCCCCCGGCGGCGCATCCGGGCTTACGTTTACGTGAACTGGCGGTCGGGCGATCCCGTCGCTATGGTCCCGCCGCCGGCTGAAAAGCCCCCTCCCCTGGTCAAGGACCCCGCCATGCGCGACGCCGTCATCGTTTCCTACGCCCGCACGGGACTGGCCAAGTCCATCCGCGGCGGTTTCAACAACACCCATGGCGCGGCCATGGCCGGTCACGCGATCAAGCACGCCATGGCCCGCGGCGGCATCGACCCCGCCGAGGTGGACGACGTGGTGCTGGGCAGCGGCAATCCCGAGGGCGCCACCGGCCACAATGTGGGGCGCAACGCCGCCCTCTATGCCGGATGCCCGGTGACCACCTCGGGCATGCAGGTGGGGCGCTTCTGCTCATCCGGCCTCAATGCCATCGCCGTGGCCGCCAACTACATCAAGGCCGACGGAGCCACCGTGGCGGTGGGCGCGGGCGTGGAGTCCATCTCGCTGGTGCAGATGGGCGGGCACATGAACACTTACTTCTACACCCAGGACGACCTGATGAAGTCGCATCCGGCCCTGTGGATGCCGATGATCGACACCGCCGACATCGTGGCCGAGCGCTACGGGATCAGCCGGGAATACCAGGACGAATACGCGCTGCGCTCGCAGCAGCTCTACGCAAAGGCCCAGGCGGACGGCCGCATCGCCCAGGAAATCGTCCCCATGGCCACGACCATGAAGAAGGTGGACAAGGCCACGGGTCAGGAATCCATCGTGGACGTGGTCGTGGACCGGGATGAATGCAACCGGCCCGAAACCACCCTTGAGGGCCTGGCCGGCCTCCAGCCGGTGAAGGGTCCGGGCAAGTTCGTCACCGCCGGCAATGCCAGCCAGCTGGCCGATGGCGGTGCCGCAGTGGTGCTGATGGAAGGCAAGGAGGCCGAAAAGCGCGGCCTGAGCCCGCTGGGGGCCTTCCGCGGCTGGGCTGTGGCCGGATGCGAACCCGACGAGATGGGCATCGGCCCGGTCTTCGCCGTCCCCAAGCTTCTCGCCCGGCACGGCCTGAAGGTCTCCGACATCGACATCTGGGAACTGAACGAGGCCTTTGCCAGCCAGTGCCTGTACAGCCGCGACAAGCTGGGCATCGATCCGGACAAGTACAATGTGAACGGCGGCTCCATCTCCATCGGCCACCCATATGGCATGACCGGTGCCCGTTGCGCCGGAACGATCCTGATGGAAGGCAAGCGCCGGGGTGCCAAGCTGGGCGTGGTCACCATGTGCATCGGCGGCGGCATGGGCGCGGCGGGCCTGTTCGAAATCTATTGAGGCTGTCTGGGCCTTTGATGGCCCGGCGTACGTAGTTTTCTAACTCTTCTGTGATCTGGTGCGGGGAGCCGACGCGACGTCGTGTCTCCCCGCTGCCCTCGCCTCCGGTTTTCCTGGTTCAGGAGCGCTGCGTGACGAGACGGGCCTTGGGTTGGCGATCGAACAACCTGACGACCAACCAGTACAGAGGCGCCCTGATGACCCCTGACGAACATCTTGCCTATCACCGGGAACTGGCCAGGGAACTGGCCGAGGCCGCGAAGACCGGCGACCGCGTGGATGCCTTTTCCATCGCCCGGCCCCTTCGCTGCGACATGGGCCACTGGCTGCACCACGACGGTGTCGACGAGCTGGGGGATGGCCCGCTCTACCGCGAGGCCGTGGAGCGCCACAACGAGTTCCACAAGGCGGCCGAACTGGTGGCCAAGGCCGTCAATGTGAGGTCGTCCGAGTCCCAGCGCATGATGGCCCCCGGCTCCACCTTCGCCATTGCCCTGAACGGGCTGGAGATGCTGACGATCAAGCTGAACCGCGCCCTGAAGGGCCAGCGGGTCGCCTGATCCCCCGGCCATGACCGACCGGGCGCCATTGCAGGCCTAGCCCTTCATCGCCCCGCGCAGGGCCGCGGCCTGGTCCGCGTCGATGCCCATGATCTCGGCCATGACCGAGCCGGCATTGGGGTCCCAGGCATGGCGCGGGCCCACGGTGATGCCGCCGTCGACGATGAGGTGCGTGCCGGTGACGAACTCGGACGCGTCCGAGGCCAGGTACAGCGCCGCCTCGGCAATGTGCCGGGGCTTGCCGGACACCGGCATGGGCTGGGCGCCCGCCGCGCCCTCCTCGATGCGGGCGGCCATCTGGTCAGCCACCTCCACCGGCAGGCCCAGTGCCCCGCCGAAGATCGAGGTGGCGATCAGTCCCGGGCAGATGGCGTTCACCCGGATCTTCTGCGGCGACAGCTCGGCCGCCGAGCAGCGGCTGAGATGAATCACCGCGCACTTGGCCGTAGAATAGGCCAGCGGGCCCCACCCCGCTTCCGTCCCGGCGATGGAGGCGGTGTTGATCACCGAGCCGCCGCCCCGGGCCAGCATGTGGGGAATGGCATGTTTGGTGGCCAGGGCCGGACCTCGGACCAGGAGGGCAAAGACATGGTCCCACGCCTCCGCCGTGATCTCCGCCGCCGTGGCCAGGGTCCCGCCGGCACCGGCATTGTTGAACAGGATGTCGAGGCCGCCGAAACGCGCAACCGCCTTGTCGATGGCGGCGATGATCTGGCCCTCGTCGGTCACGTCGCAGTGGGCATAGACCACCTTGCCGGGGAAGCGCTGCTCCAGCACCGCGCCCTTGGCGTCCTGCACGTCGGCGGCGAGGACCTTCGCCCCCTCCGCCACGAACAGCTCCACGGTTCCGAGGCCGATCCCGGACGCGGCCCCGGTGATCAGCGCAATCTTGCCCTCCAGACGTCCGGCCATGGCCGCGCCCTCCCTCTTCCTGTTTCGGATGTCCCGCCCGTTCAGGCGAGGGTGACGACGACCTTGCCCTGGGCCTTGCGGCTGGACAGCTGGCGGATGGCCTCCCCCGCCTGCTCCATCGGGAAGACGGCCGAGACATGGGGCTTGATCTTTCCGGCGGCGTAGAGGCCCATCAGTTCCTTCACGTTCTCGGCGTTTTCCGCCGGGTTGCGAGCCGTGAAGGCTCCCCAGAAGACACCCACGATCTGGCAGGACTTGAGGAGCGTCAGGTTCAACGGGATCTTCGGAATCCCCGCCGGGAAGCCGATCACCAGGAACCGTCCCTCCCAGCCGATCGCCCGCAGGGAGGCCTCGGCGTAGTCGCCACCCACGGCATCGTAGATCACGTCGGCACCGTTGGGGCCGCAGGCCTGCTTGAACAGGTCGGCCAGCGCCTTCTGCCCGTCCCG
>CAIQUG010000185.1 GCA_903874895.1 uncultured Caulobacterales bacterium
CCTTATGACAGGTCAAGATGAACCGTCCCTGACAAAGCCCCGCCGGTTCTATCGCACGGTGGATGTGGCGCAGGTCGAGGGCGGATATGCCCTTCGCCTCGACGGCCGCATGCCGAAGTCACCGCAGAAAGCGCCCCTCGTAGCCCCGACGGAGGCCCTGGCCCGGCTGCTGGCGGAGGAGTGGGATGCCCAGACCACCGAGATCGACACGGCGCGGATGCCCGCCGTACGCCTGGCCTTCACCGCGATCGACCGGGTCGCGGTCGTCCGGGACGCCATGGCCGAAGAGATTGCCAGCTTCGGCGGGGCGGACGTGATCTGCTACCTGGCCGATAGCCCGGCGGACCTGGCAGAGGCAGAGGCCATCGTCTGGGGCCCCTGGATCGACTGGGCCGAACGACGACTGGGCGTGTCACTGGTCCCGGTCCGGGGCGTCATCCACCGTCCGCAGCCGGAAGCCGCCCTTGGACGCCTGCGGTCCCTGGCGCGGGCAGAGGACGATTTCAGCCTCGCCGGGCTCGCTTTCGGGGCCGCGCTGTTCGGCTCGGCCATCCTCGCCTTTGCCGTTCGTCTGGGGGATCTGTCGGCCGTGGACGCCTTCGAGATCTCCCGTTTCGACGAGGCCTTCCAGGCGCGGCGCTGGGGCCTCGATGAGGAGGCGGAGCGCCGTCGGGACGCCATGGCGACGGAGGCTGTCATGCTGGGGCGGTGGTTCGCGGCCCTGCGCTGCGACGGCTCGGACGGGGGCTGACGCACCGTCACCGCTTGTCAGCGCCCGGACGCTCTTCTAACACAATGATTCAGTGACAGGTTCGGGAGACCCGCGTGCAGCATATCCTCGATGAACTGGCCCGCCGTCGCGCTCAGGCCAAGCTGGGCGGCGGCGAGCGTCGCATCGCCGCACAACATGCCAAGGGCAAGCTCACCGCCCGGGAGCGGATCGACCTTCTGCTGGACGAGGACAGTTTCGAGGAGTTCGACATGTTCGTCGAGCATCGCGCCCATGAGTTCGGCATGGCCGACCAGAAGGTTCCCGGTGACGGCGTAGTCACCGGCTGGGGTACGATCAACGGCCGCACCGTCTATGTCTTCTCGAAGGACTTCACCGTGTTCGGCGGATCGCTGTCCGGAGCGCATGCGGCCAAGATCGTCAAGGTGCAGCGCATGGCCGCCAAGGTCGGTGCCCCGGTGATCGGCCTGTTCGATGCCGGCGGGGCCCGGATCCAGGAGGGGGTTGACAGCCTGGCGGGCTACGCGGACATCTTCATGGAGAACGTCCTGTCCTCCGGCGTCATTCCGCAGATCAGCGTGATCATGGGCCCGTGCGCCGGTGGGGACGTCTATTCTCCGGCCATGACTGACTTCATCTTCATGGTGAAGGACACGAGCTACATGTACGTCACCGGTCCGGACGTGGTGAAGACCGTCACCAACGAGACCGTGACCCACGAGGATCTGGGCGGGGCCCGGGTCCACGCCCAGAAGTCCGGCGTCGCTGACGGCGCCTTCGAGAACGATCTGGAAGCCCTGGTCCAGGTCCGCCGGCTGGTGGACTTCCTGCCGTCCTCCAACCGGGAGGAGGCACCTGCGCGGGCGAGCTTTGACAATCCCAACCGGGAGGAGCCGTCCCTCGACACCCTGATCCCGACAAATGCGAACAAGCCCTACGATATGAAGGAGTTGATCCTCAAGATCGTGGACGAGGCAGACTTCTTCGAAATTTCAAGCGAATACGCCAAGAACATCATTACCGGATTTGCCCGTATCGACGGGGAGACCATCGGCGTCGTCGCCAATCAGCCCCAGGTGCTGGCCGGGGTTCTCGACATCGATGCCAGCCGCAAGGCCGCCCGGTTCGTGCGCTTCTGCGACGCCTTCAGCATCCCGATCCTGACCCTCGTGGACGTGCCGGGCTTCATGCCGGGGACCAAGCAGGAATATGGCGGCCTCATCAAGCACGGGGCCAAGCTGCTGTTTGCCTATGCCGAGGCCACGGTGCCGAAGGTGACCCTGATCACCCGCAAGGCCTATGGCGGGGCCTATGACGTGATGAGCTCGAAGCACCTTCGCGGCGACATCAACTATGCCTGGCCGACGGCCGAGATCGCCGTGATGGGGGCCAAGGGGGCGGTGGAGATCATCTTCCGTGCCGATGCCAAGGACCCCGAGGCACTGGCCCAGCGGGAGGCCGAGTACAAGGCCCAGTTTGCCAATCCCTTCGTGGCCGCCAGCCGCGGCTATATCGACGACGTGATCATGCCCCATGGCAGCCGTCGCCGTATCGCCCGGGCGTTCAAGAGCCTGAAGACCAAGGAACTGTCCAACCCCTGGAAGAAGCACGACAACATCCCCCTCTGACGGAGGAGGATGTCGGTCGACCGGGGCGGGATCAGCCCCTGAGGAAGTCCGCGAGGGCTGCGATCACGGCGCGGTTCTGATCCTCGAGCCCGATGGAGATGCGAAGGGAGTCCGGCAGGCCGTAACCCGCGACTCCGCGGACCAGGATGCCGCGGCCGGCGAGGAACGCCTCCGCCGCCTTGGCGGACCGGTGCGGAGCATCCGGGAACCGGGCCAGGACGAAATTCGCCGCAGACGGCCACGTCTCCAGACCCAGTCCCCCCAGTTGCTGGGCCATCCAGCCGCGCCACGTCGCCACATGGGCGAGGGATGCTTCGATGAAGGCGTCATCGTTCAGGGCAGCGAGGGCGGCGGTCTGGGCCGGCTGGTTGACGTTGAACGGGCTGCGGATCCGGTCCAGGGCATCGATGATGGCGGTGGGGGCATAGGCCCAGCCCACCCGCAGCGCCGCCAGACCGTGCAGCTTCGAGAAGGTCCGGGTGATGACGATGTTGCCCGCGCTCCGGGCGAGCGCCATGCCGTCTTCGTAGTTGGGATCGTCGCAGAACTCGGCATAGGCCCCGTCCAGGACGAGGATCACGTCCCCCGGCAGGGCCGCATGCAGCCGCCGGACATCGTCACCATTGATCCAGGTGCCTGTCGGGTTGGCGGGATTGGCGAGGAACACGATCCTCGTCCGCTCGTCCACCTCCGCCAGCAGCAGGTCCACGTCGATCCGGCGATGGGGCTCCGGCGCGAAACGGACGATGCCCTGGGCGGCGCGGATGGCGATCCGGTAGGCGAGGAAGCCGAATTCCCCCTGGATGGCATTGTCGCCGGGCTCGAGATAGGCCTGACACAACAGGTCGAAGATCTCGTCTGAACCTGCTGTAAAGATGAGGCGATCCGGCTCCAGCTTGAACTTGTCCGCCACGGCATGGCGCAGGGCCGTGCAGTGCCCGTCCGGATAGAGATGAAGTTGTGCCACTGCAGTCTGGTAGGCCGTCTGAGCGAGGGGTGAGCAGCCCAGGGCATTCTCGTTCGACGACAGCTTGATGGGCTCGGCCACGGCGTCGACCGTGGATTTGCCGCCCACATAGGCGGCGATGTCGAGAATTCCGGCCTTGGGGCGCGGCAGGCGTTGAAGCTCGCTCATGGGTCGGGTGTCCGGTCAGAGGTCAAACGGAACGGGGGCCGCGCCGATGATCCCCTTCAGGCGTCCCGGCGCAGCGTCGATCCTGGGATCATGGGCCTGCACATAGCCTGCGATGGCCACCAGCTTCAACCCGCCCACGTCGAGGATCAGGTCTGCGGACAGCCCGGCCTCGCCCAGGGCGGCGATCACGGCGGCCGGGGACGCGGCGGCGTCCGTGGCAAGATATGTCTCGTCCGAGCCGGTGGGCTCGGGCCGGTGCGGGCCGACCACCAGAGCGGCCCGCGGACCCTGTCCGAACACGTCCGGCAAGACCCCGAACACATGCAGGTCGGGCTCCGCCAGCAGACGCAGCCACCAGGGCTGCTCGGCTGCGAGGGCGATCACCGCAGCGCCTTGGGGCGGGCGGGCGGAGGCCATGGCGATCTCCGGGCGGTCCGCCAGCATGTACCGGGCCGTGGTTCCGAACCGGGCGCGGGCCAGATCGACGATGCGACCGCCTGCACGCCCGGCATGGATGGCGACGGCCGGTGCTGCGAGGCGGCGCCGCTGCTCTCCGGCCAGTTCCCGCCAGATCCGTTGGATCAAGGCCCCGGAGAGACCGGTTTCCACGCTGAGGTTGCGGATCAGTTGCGCCTCCTCCGAGGGGTGGAGGATCGGGCCCTGCAGGCGACCGGCAAGCGCGTTCAGCAGGGGGGCGTCCAGCAGGGCGGGGGTCGGCCTGTCGGGTCCGGTGGCGGTCGTCATGTCAGAAAAGCCTCGGAGAGGGACCCAGCCGGACGGGGCCCAGACGGGCCCCCTCCGCATCCAGGACAAGGGGTAGTTCCACCATCCGAGACCCGTCGGGGGCCGTGAGCGACAGGGGCAGGGTTCCGATGGGCCGACCGTCGCTCAGGAACCGGACCGTCCCCGCGGCCGCGGCCAGGCGCAGGTCCGGTCCGGGCGGCGTGGTCGGATCGATCTCAAGGCGGCCGCCGACGGCCTGCCAGTTCCGTCCGGCGGCGGACCAGCTGGCCCCCTTCAGAGCATCCCGCCGGATCATGCGCAGGGAGAGCGCGGCGCTGACCCGATGATCCTTCAGAAGGGTCGCGGCCACCGTCCCCGGCGTGAGAGCGCCGTTGTCGAGGCGGATCAGAGCCTCGGCCGATGTCGGATCCCGGGCGTCGGTGCGGGTGTAGATCTCGATCCGGTCCGCCCGCGAGAGGCTGAAGGGGCGCGCGCCCGGCGGGGTGGTCAACACCAGGTCGACGCCCTCGATCGCCAGCCGGGGTGTGGGGGCGGAGAGGGCGGTCAGGCTGGCCCGGAGACGGGCGGCCCCGATCCTGACATCGCCGCCTTCAGGCCGGGTCAGGGTCAGGCCGTTGTCGACGGCAAAGACCCAGTGGCCCAGGTCGAACAGCACGGCCTCGGCCTCGGTTTCCCCGAGGCGGACGGCCCAGCCCGACGGAGCCGTTATGCCCAGCTCGGGAAACGTGATCTTCATCCGGTAGGGAAATCCGCTGAACCGCGGCTCGGGCATGTCCACCTGGTAGCCCTGCGCCCGCAGGGCGGCCGCTTCCGCGCGGAGCCCCTCGCCGATCCGGACAGTGGCGACCCACCAGCCGACGCACAGGGCGAGCCCAGCCACCAGCAACAGGCCCAGCGGCCACAGCCGGGCGAGGCCATGGGCCGGTCGCGCCGAAGATGGCGGCTTGCTGATCGGGTCAGGCTCGGACATTAGGACCTTCGAAGACGCGCGGGAGCACGACGGTTGGACGCAGACCATTGGGTGTTCGGATACGGCTCGCTGATGTGGCGACCCGGATTTGCCTATCTAGACCGGCACGCCGCGGTTCTCCATGGGCACAGGCGCGCCTTTTGCATTCATTCGGTCCATCACCGGGGCACCTACGAGCGGCCGGGCCTTGTTCTCGGCCTGATCTCCGGCGGATCGGTCCGGGGGGCCGCCTATCGGGTCGCCGACCGGGACTGGCCGGACGTGCACGCCTATCTGCTGGAGCGGGAGCAGCCGACGGAGACCTATGTCGAACGGCGGGTCGGGGTGCGCCTGACCGACGGCCGACCGGTGGAGGCCGTGACCTTTCTGTCCGACCGCCGTCACAGCCAATGGGCCGGGGACCTGTCCCTCGAGGACCAGGCGGTGCGGATCGCGGGCGCGAGGGGGCTGTCCGGCCGGAACATCGACTATCTCCGGGACCTCGTGCAACACCTTCAGGCCGAGGGCATCCATGACCGGACCATGGCCTCGCTGCTGGCCCGGGTGGAGGAGCTGGAAGGGTCAGGCTAGGGCGTCAGGCCCAGCTCGTCCGGCCGATCAGACCCATGCCGTCGGCAATGTCCCCGGCAATGGCACGGCGCAGGCCGTCGACGTCTCCCCCTTCGATGGCGGTCAGAGCGACCCGGTGCTGGTCCACCAGGTTGGCGGTCCCGAACCGGCCGTAGACGACTCGCATGAACGGACCGAACTGCAGCCACAGGGCCTCGATCAGTCGCGTCTGGATGGCGGCGGCACCAGCCCGGTAGATCGTGAAATGGAAGGCGAAGTTACCTTCCATGTAGGCGAGCACATCACCGGAGGCGAGGGCTGCATCCATGCCGGCATCGATCTCGGCCAGCCGGCGGACCCCGGCAGGCCCGAGGCGCGGCAGGGCCCGGGCTGCGGCATCCGGCTCGAGCAGCATCCGGCAATGCAGCAGGTCATCGAACCGTTCCGGGGTCATGGGCGGGACCACGATCTTGCGCTTGGAGCGGATTTCCACCGCGCCCTCGGCGGCCAGACGGCTGAGGGCGTCCCGCACCGGCATCTGGCTGACGCCCAGTTCCGCCGCCAGCCCCCGGGTGGACAGGCCGACGCCGGGAACGATCTTGCCGGTGATCAGGCGCTTCCGAAGCTCCTCGTAGATGCTGGCATGGAGCACGGGCACATCGTCGATGGGATCCGTCGCCTGCTCAACCAGTGCGATCGCCGCTCGGGCCATGGGCTGCTCCACCTTGCCGGGTGGGACAGTACCCACCAGCGGGCAGAAGCTTAGCTGCGATCCCAAAATTGTCATAGTAGGGCGATGAGCCATGGTCCGGGGGCGCGGGTTTCGGGGTGGCCCGTCCGAAACCGTTGCATGATCGGTGAATGTGGCTCCGTTCGCCATGCCCCCCTTGACCTCGGGCGACGACCGGCGGGAAGGTGTCTGCGATCACACATCGGAATGATCCGCCGTCGCCAGGAGTCGCCATGTCCCGTCTCAAGCAATGGATCGAGCGGCGCGGCGTGGCGGAAGTGGAGTGCCTGATCCCGGACATGAACGGGGTCGTCCGCGGCAAGGTCGTTCCGGCGGCGAAGCTGATCCAGGCGGAGCGGGACGACAATCTGCGGATGCCGTCGAGCGTGTTCAGCGTCACCGTCACCGGAGACTATACCGGGGACGACGACGAGGCGTACCAGGACCCTGACATGATGCTGCGTCCGGACGTCTCCAGTCTTTGCGTGGCGCCGGGCTTCAAGACGCCGACGGCCTTCGTCTTCGCCGACGCCCACCATCCGGACGGCACGCCCTGGGCCTCGTCCCCGCGGCACGTGCTGAAACGGGTGCTGGAGCTCTATGCCGCGCGAGGATGGCGGCCGGTGATCGCGCCGGAACTGGAATTCTACCTCACCGCCCTCAATCCCGATCCGGATCTGCCCCTGACCCCGCCGCTCGGACGCTCCGGGCGGCCGGAAACGGCGTCCCAGCCCTTCGGCCTCGAGGCGATCACCGAATACGAGGACCTGATCGAGGCGATCTACGAGCAGGCGGAGACAGCGGAGCTGGACCTCGACACGATGATCCACGAGTCCGGTACAGCCCAGCTGGAGGTGAACTTCAATCACGGGGACCCGGTGCGCCTGTCGGACCAGGTGCTGGTGTTCAAGCGGATCGTTCGCCAGGTGGCGCTCAAGCACGGGGTCTATGCGACCTTCATGGCCAAGCCGATGGAACTGCAGCCCGGCAGCGCGATGCATCTGCACATCTCGGTGGTGGACGACGCCGGTGTGAACCAGTTCGCCGATGCTCACGGGACCAACACGCCCGCCTTTCTGGGCTTCATCGGGGGCCTGCAGATGAACCTGCCGGAAATCACCCCGCTGTTCGCGCCGAATGTGAACAGCTTCCGTCGGATGCGGCCCAGCCACTCGGCTCCGATCAACGTGCAGTGGGGGGTGGACAACCGGTCCTGCGGCCTGCGGGCCCCGATTTCCGACGCTGCCAACCGGCGGATCGAGGTGCGTCTGCCCGGGGCAGATGCCAACCCCTATCTTGCCATCGCGGCCAGTCTGATCAGCGGGTATCTCGGCATGGTGGGCGGTATCCAGCCGTCGCCCCAGGTGTTCGGCAATGCCTATCTGCACGCCCGCACTCTGCCGCGTACCCTGGAGGAGGCGCTGGAGCGGTTCAACAACTGCCGCCGGGTGTGCGAGATGCTGGATCCCAGCTTCGTGCGCACCTTCAACGCCATCAAGGAGGCCGAACTTCAGGCCTTCCAGGGAGTCATCAGCTCATGGGAGCGGGATCACCTGCTTCTGAAGGTCTGAGCCGATGAGCGCCGACGGATTCAATGCCGGTCTCGACATGGGCCGCTCCTGGTACGCTGCCACGGCCGCGCCGTCGCCGGAGGATCCGACCCTCGCCGGGGAGGTGTCCTGCGATCTCGTGATCGTCGGTGCCGGCTGCACGGGCCTGGCCGCAGCCCTGTTCGCTGCCCGCCAGGGCCGCAGCGTGATCGTGCTCGAAGGGGGCGAGGTCGGCTGGGGGGCGTCCGGCCGCAACGGGGGGCAGATCATACCGGGGCTGCGCAAGGGTGCGCTGGAGCTCGTACAGGTCCTCGGCGTGGAGCGGGCGCGAGCCCTGTTCACCCTGGCGCTGGAGGCCCGACACCTGGTCGTCGACCTTGTGCGGGAGCTGGAGATCGACTGCGATCTTCGCCTGACGGGTCACCTGCTGGGCGCACTGAAGCGGTCGCAGATGCAGGACTTCGAGGACGAAGCTGCCTGTCTCGACACGATCATGAACTATCGTCACGTCCGGATCCTGGATCGGTTGGAGGTTCGCGACGCCGTGGCCACCCCGGAATTCGTGGGCGGTTTCGTGGACGAGATGGGCGGGCATCTTCACCCGTTGAACTATACGCTGGGGCTGGCCCGGGCCTGTCGCGCCGCCGGGGTGCAGATCTTCACGGGATCGCCGGCACTCTCCCTGGAGTCGCTGGGTCCGAAGGGCGCGGTGGTGAGCACGCCGGGTGGCCGTGTCCGGGCGGAGCACGCGATCCTGGCCGGTGACGCCCTGCTGCAGGGTCTGTCGGCCCGGGTGAACCGCCGGATCATGCCCGTGGCCAACTACATCGTCGCCACCGAGCCGCTCAAGAACCCGCAGGCCTTGATTGCCGGAGACCTTGCGGTCACCGACAGCCGCTTCGTGGTGGACTATTTCCGCCTGACCCGGGATGGGCGGCTGCTGTTCGGCGGGGGGGAGCGGTACACGCCCCGGTCGCCGCCGGACATCGGGGCCTTCGTACGCCCGTATCTGGAACGGACCTTTCCCCAGCTGGCCGGGGTTCCCTTCGATCATGCCTGGGGGGGAATGGTGTCCATCACCCTGTCCCGGCTGCCGCACATCGGTCGCGACGGTCCGGTCCTGTTCGCCCACGGCTATTCCGGGCAAGGGGCGATCCTGTCGTCCCTGGCGGGGAAACTGCTCGCCGAAGCGCTGGACGGAAATGCCGCCGGGCTGGAGCAGTTCGAATATGTGGAGCCGCCCGCCTTTCCCGGCGGTCGTCTGCTGAGCTGGCCGCTGCACGTTCTGGGCATGGCCTGGTATGCCCTTCGCGACCGTCTATGAGGGGATCGGCACCGTGGCGGTGGCCGCTGCGTGGTCGGCGTCGGCCTCCAGCAGGGCCAGGGTCGCCGCTTCGATCCGTGCCTCGAGCTCGCGCATGAAGACCGGTCGCTTCAGGCCGGCGGGGATCGGCTCCAGCACCTCGAACACCACGGTCCCGGGATACCGGGCCATGCCATGGGCCGGCCAATGGAGGCCGGAATTGGTCGCCAGCGGCACGCAGGCCACGTCCAGTTCGCGATAGAGGGCGGCAATTCCGGGCTTGTAGTCGGGCGCGGCCCCGGGCTGGACGCGGGTGCCCTCGGGGAATATCAGCACCTGGCGCCCCTCGTCGAATCGCTGCCGGACATCCTTGATCAGGCCGCGCAGCGTCCGGGCCGCCCCGTCCCGGTCGATGGGGATCATCCCCGACCGCCGGGCGTACCAGCCATAGATCGGTACACGCAGCAGCTCCCGCTTGAGCACGATGGTCGGGCAGTCCAGGAAGGCGAAGGGCGCGACCGTGTCCAGCATGCTCAGGTGCTTGCCGGCAATCAGGACCCCGGTCTGCGGCAGGTGATGCAGGCCACGAAGCTCGACCCGGATGCCGCAGATCACGTCCAGGGCGCGCAGGGTCGACCGGCACCAGACCCGGACCGCCGTCAGGGCCAGGTGCGGGGCGACCAGCAGCACGGGCAGGCACACCGCCCCCACGACCAGTGCCGAGCCGCCCATCCAGATGTTGAAGATCAATCCCCGCAGCAAGTTCGCCGCCGTGGGCTTTCGGACTGCGATCAAGAGGCTACCCCGGGGGCGGCGGGCGATGTCGGCGCGCTGGACGGAGGCGCCTTCGCGGGTCGGAGCTGGTTGAGGGCCGAGCGCCCCAGTTCCCGGGTCAGGATCGCGAGATACTTGCAGTACTCCACCGTGATCCGCCGGGTGTCGCCCCACCGGGACCACCAGTGGCGGGCGTTCACCGTGTCGGTCACGACGGGGTAGGGGTACAGTTCCACCCCCGGCATGGTGGACTGAAGCTCGAGGATGGCGCGGGGGATGTGATAGTCGGCGGTGACCACGATCAGGCTGTGGTAGTGGTGATAGGCCACCCAGCGCGCCGTCTCCACGGCATTGCCGCGGGTGGTCTCGGCCCGGAAGCCGAGATCGACGCAACAGTCCCAGATGCGGCCCACGCCCCGGGCCACGTATTTCACTTCCGACCGCCGGGCCTGCGGGTTCACGCCCGAGATCAGCAGGCGGCGGCCCTTGCCCTCTTCCAGGAGCTGCACCGCGGCTTCAATCCGGATGGACGACGCCCCGGTCAGGGCGACGATGGCATCGGCATTGGGGGGCTCGAAGGCCGGTGTGGAACCGGCGACCCGGGACGCGAAGGCCGCGAGCCCGAACAGCCAGAACAGGACCAGCAGTATGATCACGGCGAGAAACTTCATGCCGCTTTCCGCCTTTCCTGCTGCGAGGCACCCCGGCCGGGGGCGGTGGTCCCGTTCATACCTGCTCCCGAAGGATGGCCATGGCCACGCTGTGCGCCGACAGGGCCGCCACGATGGCCCCCAGCACCGGCGCGGCGAGGCAGGCCAGCAGGTCCGTCCAGGCGACCGGCAGGGCCGGGGAGAACCCGTCCGAGCCACCTGTTAACCGCAGTATAGCGCCAACCGCCGCCGCCGCCAGTGCGCCATAGGCTGCAGCGCGGGTGGCGAGCGAGGCAAAGCGCATCTGGAACAATCTGGCCACAAACCGGTCCTCGGCGCCGCACAGGTGGAGCACTTCCACCACGTCCCGGCGGGCCGCAAGACCTTGACGGGTGGCAAAGGCGACCACCGAGGCCGCCGCCGTGGCGATCAGCAGGCAGGCCAGGGCCGCGCTGACCCGGACGACATCGCCGCTGGCGCGGACATCCGCCATCCACCGGCTGTGGTCATCCACCGTTGCGTTCAGGTGAGCGGCGACGAGTGCCCTGTTCAGATCCGCGGACGAAGCAGGGTGTTCCGGGGACAGCTCGACGGTGACCAGCTGTGGCAGGGGCAGGTCCGCCGGGATGTTGCCCTTGCCGAGCCATGGTTCGAGGAGCGCTTCGGCGGCCTTTCGATCCATGGCCCGGGCTTCGCTCACACCCTTGACCCCGGCCACCGCCTCAGCGGCGCGGGCGGCCGCTTCCGCCCCTGTTTCACCGCCCAGGGGACGGACCTGTACGGTGGCAGAGCCGGACAGCTGCCGCGCCCAGCCCTGCGCGGCACGGTCAGCCGCCAGGGCGGCAATCACGGCGATACAGGCCAGAAACGACAGGACCGCCACGGTGAACACCAGGCCAAGGTCGCGGAAGTCCCGGCTGGGCAGAATCGCAGCGGCGGGGTCCGGCCCGCGGTCGTCTGCGAGGCTCATAGGATGCCTGTGCCGGCAAAGGTATCGACGTCCTCAGGGAACGGGCGGGGGCCGGCGGCGGGCTGGAGAGACAGGCGTCCCTGTTCCAGATGCATGACCGGCATGCCGGACCGTGCCACGAGGTCCTGGTCGTGGCTGGCGATGACCACGGTGGTGCCTATCCGGTTCAGCTCGACCAGCAGGCGCAGGATCCGCAGGGCCATGGCATGGTCGACATTGCCGGTGGGTTCATCCGCCAGCAGGATGTCCGGCTTGGTCACGACGGCGCGCGCGATGCTGAGACGCTGCTTCTCGCCGCCGGACAGGGTCGGGGGGTAGGCCCACATCCGCTCCCCCAGGCCGACCCATTCCAGCAGCTCGATCACGTCGCTCTGGTACTGCTCCAGCCGGTGTCCGGCGATCCGCAGGGGCAGGGCGACATTGTCGAACGCCGTCAGGTGGTCCAGCAGGTGGAATTCCTGGAAGACCACACCGATCCGGCGCCGCAGGAACGGAAGCTCCGTTCGCGGGGTGGTTCCGATATCATGGTCGAAGATGCGCAGCGTCCCGCGGGACGGGCGGGCGGCGATGTAGATGAGCTTCAGCAGGGAACTTTTTCCTGCCCCCGACGCGCCGGTAAGAAAATGGAAGGAGCCCGGTGTTAACCTAAGGTCGACATCGCGAAGAACCTCGGGCGCCTGACCATAGCGCATCGAGACGCCTTCGAAGGAAACGACGGGAATCCCTGTGCCATCCGAATTTAAATTTGCAAAATCATATACTTGGCTGGACATGGCGCCCGGAATCGGCAAGCTCCTTCGGACAGGCGCAAGGCCCCCGATTCGACGAGCATGATACTCACCTGCCCCGACTGCGCCACTCGCTATTTCGTGCGGGAGGGCGCGATTCCCGACAGCGGCCGCAAGGTGCGCTGTGTGGGCTGTGCGCACGTGTGGCTGGCGACCAGCCTCGATCTTTCGGCGGATGAAGGGCCCGCGCCCGGGGACCCTGCCGAAGCCCCCCGTTCAACCCTCGCCGCGAGCGACATGACCGAGCCGCCGATGCTCGGAACCTTCGAAGTCGAACCGCCCCTCCCGGCCCAGATCCGCGCGCGGGTCCAGGCCCGCCGGGAGACCCGGGAGGCCGTGGCGGCCGGCGTCGTCTGGGCCGTGCTGTGCGCCGGGTTTGCCCTGGTCCTGGTGGCGGCTGTCCTGTTCAAGGTCCAGGTCGTGCGGATGTTCCCGGCCACCGCCGGGGCCTATGCGGCGATCCGCATGCCGGTCAATCCCGTGGGTCTGTCCCTCGAGTCCGTTCAGGGTGGACCGGGTCTCAGCAACGGTCGTGCGGCCCTGGTGGTCAGTGGCGTCGAACGCAATGTCGAGACCGAGACCCGACCGCCAGCCCCGGTCCGTGTTGCCTTGTTCGATCGGACGGGCAAGCAGGTCCGGGAACAGATCGCCCAGGTCGAGGGGCCGCCCCTCGCACCGGGCGAGACCCGCGCCTTTTCGGTCAACCTGTATGATCCGCCGATCAATGTGGCTGAATATCAAGTTGAATTTGTTGTGGAAAAAGCAGTGAAGGTCAACCATCGGGGGGCGCCGCGCCCCGTGGTCCGCGCCGCGCACCATCCCCTTCCGCTGCGGGGCGTGACAGAGCCGGTGGGATCGGTCGGTGCCGCTGCCCCGGTGGACGCACGGCCGCTGCCGCCGGGATCGCCCTTCGCGTTGCCCAGCGAAGGCAAGCTTCGCACCGATACCCGCTGACGGACCATGGCGCGGGAGAAGCTTCTCAGCGCTGAGGACGTCCAGTCCCGTGTCGCTGCCCTGGCGCAGGCCGTGGCGGCCCGGATCGACGACGACACCGTCTGCGTCTGCCTCCTGACTGGGGCCCTGTGGTTCGCCGGTGACGTGATGCGGGGCCTGGCGCTCGCCGGTCGGAATCCCCGCTTCGACTGCCTCTGGCTCGCCTCCTACGGGGATGCGGAGGTCAGTTCCGGCCGGGTGCGGACCCATGCGCCCCTGCAGAGGCCGGTGACCGGCGCGCGGGTCCTGTTGCTGGACGACGTGCTGGACAGCGGCCTTTCCCTGATCACGGCCCGGGACATGGTGCTGGCGCAGGGTGCATCGGAGGTCCTGATCGCCGTTTTCGCCCGCAAGCCGTGGCCCACCTCGCGGGGCGTCGAGGCCGACTTTGTCGCCTGGGAGGCCCCCGCCCGCTACATCATCGGCTATGGAATGGATGCGGCCGGTCGCTTCCGCGGATTGCCGGACATCTGGGCCGAGGACGTGGAGTAGCTGATCTGGCGGCCCTAGCCCAGCCAATCGGGCAGCGGCTCCCGGGCCAGCATGTCCTCGAAGGTCGGCCGGCGACGGATGACACTGAACCTGTCGCCGCTGACCAGCACCTCCGGAACGAGGGGGCGGCTGTTGTACTCGCTGCTCATGGACGCGCCGTAGGCCCCTGCTGACAGGAACGCCACCAGATCGCCGGCCGCCATGGGGGGAAGCGGGCGATCCCTGGCGAAGGTGTCGCCGGTCTCGCAGACCGGTCCCACCACGTCCGTGGCCTCCTCCGGTGCGCCGTTGCCGGCGCGGACCGGGCGAATGCCGTGATAGGCCTCATAGAGGGTGGGGCGCAGCAGGTCATTCATGGCGGCGTCCACCACCAGGAAGCGCCGCCCTTCGGCTCGTCGGTGCACGTGGATCGCGGTGGACACCAGCACCCCGGCATTGGCGACGATCAGACGACCGGGCTCGAAGGCGAGGTCGATGTCGAGGCCGTCCAGCACCCGGGCCACCATGGCGGCATAGATGGAGGGCAGGGGCGGAGCTTCCAGCGCGTCGAAATAGGGCACGCCGAGGCCGCCCCCCAGGTCCAGCCGTTCGACGTTGAGGCCGTCTGCACGAAGGTCCTCCACCAGCGACCGCATGCGGCGGAAGGCGGCCTCAAGGGGTGCCAGGTCGGTAATCTGGCTGCCGATGTGACAGGCGACGCCCACCGGGCGCAGGAACGACGACGCAGCGGCCCGGGCATAGAGACGCCGGGCCTCCGAGAACGACACGCCGAACTTGGACTCGGCCTTGCCCGTGGAGATCTTGGCATGACCGCCGGCCCCCACGTCCGGGTTGACCCGGATGGCAATGGCGGGCCTGGCCCCCTTTGCTTCGGCAATCGTGGCCAGACGCTCGAGTTCGGCTTCGGCCTCCACATTGATCTCGCAGACGCCCTGGTCGATGGCGAAGGCCAGTTCCGCATCGGTCTTGCCGACGCCGGAGAAGACGATCCGTTCGGGCGGAACCCCGGCTGCCAGGGCCCGGCGGATCTCCCCCTCCGATACCGTGTCCGCGCCTGCGCCGAGACGGGCGAGGGTGCGGATGACCGCCACGTTGGAATTGGCCTTCACCGCATAGGCCACCAGCAGGCGCCGCCCGGGCATGGCAGTCTGAAGGGCATCGTGAAACACGGTGAAGTGCCGTTCGAGGGTGGCGGTGGAATAAACGTAGACCGGCGTGCCGACGGCCCCGGCGATCTCGGTGAGCCGGACATCCTCGCACCACAGTTCCGGCACGCCGGTGGGACCCGGGCGGTCCTGGAAGTGGTCCATCAGGCGGAGATCCTCAGCGGGTGTGCTCTCAGTTGGGCGGGCGAGTGGATACAGGCGCACCCAGCAGGTTCGGCGACCCGTCCACCGGCGTGGAGGACAGGGGGGTCAGCTTCTGGTTCGGGTCCTGGATGTCCCGCTTCGTCTTGGGCGCATTGTCCGACGACGGGGGTGGGTCCGGCTGGTCTGCGACCGCATTGGGATTGCCCGGGGCACGCTGCTTTTCGGCCTTGGCCGCCTTGGCGGCAGCTTCCGCCGCCTGCTTCGCCTGATAGTCCGCCCTGGCTGCGTCGCCGAACATGGGGGCGGGCTGCCGCAGGGGACCCAGCTTGCCGCAGGCCGTCAGGGACAGTGCCAGCAGACCGACGGCCAAGAGGGACCGTGTCGCATTACGCTTCGCCATTTGAGAGCCGTTCCTTCCAGAGACTGACCTGGCGCCGGACTTCCGCCGGTGCGGCGCCGCCATAGCTGATACGGCTGGCGACGGAACGCTCCGGCGTCAAGACCTGATAGACATCCGCGGTGATTCCGGGCTCGATCGCCTGCAGCTCCGGAAGGGGCAGGGCGGGAAGGTCGACCCCCAGCTGCTCGGCGCGCTTCACCGCCGCGCCGGTGACGTGGTGGGCCCGGCGGAAGGGCATGTCGAGGGTGCGCACCAGCCAGTCGGCGAGGTCGGTGGCCGTGGAAAAGCCCGAGGCGGCGGCCGCGGCCATCCGGGCCCGGTCCGGCGTCAGATCGCGGACCATGCCGGCCATGGCGGCCAGCGCCAGATCCAGGGCATCGAAGGCCTCGAACACCGGGACCTTGTCCTCCTGCATGTCCTTGGAATAGGCCAATGGCAGGCCCTTCATGACCATGGTCAGGCTGGTCAGGGCGCCGAAGATGCGGCCGGTCTTGGCGCGGATCAGCTCCGCCGCGTCCGGGTTGCGCTTCTGCGGCATGATCGATGAGCCGGTGGTGAAGGCATCGGACAGGCCGACAAAGCCGAACTGGGGCGTCACCCAGATCACCAGTTCCTCCGCCAGGCGGGACAGGTGCGTGGCCGTGATCGAGGCTGCCGAGAGGGCTTCCAGGGCAAAGTCCCGATCGGAGACGCTGTCCAGTGAGTTCGCCGTGGGCCGGTCAAAACCCAGCGCCGCCGCCGTGGCGTGGCGGTCGATGGGAAAGGGCGATCCGGCCAGGGCGGCGGCCCCGAGGGGACATTCGTTCATCCGCGCGCGGGCATCCGCGAACCGGCCCGCGTCCCGGCCGAACATCTCCACATAGGCCATCAGGTGGTGGCCGAAGGTGACCGGCTGGGCGGGTTGCAGATGCGTGAAGCCGGGCATCAGGGTCTCGGCCTCGGCCTCCGCGCGCGCCAACAGGGCCCGCTGCAGGTCCGCAAGCTGGGCATTGGCATGGTCGCAGGCGTCCCGGACCCACAGGCGGAAGTCCACGGCGACCTGGTCATTGCGGGAGCGGGCGGTGTGCAGCCGCCCGGACGGCTCGCCGATCAGCTCCGCCAGACGGGCCTCCACATTCATGTGGATGTCCTCGTACCGGTCCCGGAACGGGAAGGTTCCGGCCTCGATCTCGCCGCCGATGGTGTCGAGGCCGCCCTGGATCAGCGCGCCGTCGGCGGCGGAGATGATCCCCTGTGCCACCAGCATGGCCGCATGGGCCCTGGACCCGGCCAGATCCTGCGCCCACAGGCGGCGATCAAAGCCGATGGACACATTGATGGCCTGCATCAGGGCCGCGGGCTCGCGTTCGAAGCGTCCACCCCATATATCCTGACCCTTGGACGCAGGCGCGGGGCTTTGAGGCTTTTCGGTCATGAGTGAAAACGAACCTTCCGGTCAGAGAGGCAGAGCCTCGCGCCAGCGGTGGATCCCCTGGCTCGCGGCAAGCGGCGCGGTGGCCGTGGGGCTCCTCTACATCATCGGGACCCAACTCATCAAACCTGTTGCACGCGCAGCCGAGGGCCCGGCCGGGTCGGCAATCAACACCGGCCCGGCAACCGTGTCCGAGGCCGCGCCTGGCGTGCTGCACACGATCCCGCCCCTGGGGGGCAGCGGGTCCGGGACCCTGGCACCGGACACAGCCTTCCTGGACAGCGAGGGCCAGCACGTCACGCTGGCCAAGTTCCGGGGCAAGGTCGTCCTCCTGAACCTCTGGGCCACCTGGTGCACGCCCTGCAAGGTGGAGATGCCGGCGCTGGCCAAGCTGCAGGCGGCCTATGCCGGCAAGGACGTGGTGGTGGTGGCGCTCAGCATCGACAATGCCAAGGCAGAGGCCAAGGCCCGCGCCTTCATCGCCCAGAACGCGCCGCTCGTCGTCTACCGGGATCCAGACTATGCCCTGCCGCCGGCCTTTTCCCCGCCGGTCATGGGCGTGCCTGCCACCTTCTTCATCGATCGCAGCGGCCATGTGCGCGGACGGGTGGACAGTGACGCGGACTGGACCGGCCCCAAGGCTCGCGCGGCGGTGGACCAGTTGCTGGCCGAATAGTTTGCCTTGTTATCGCCCGACAGGTGCGGCAAGCCTGCGGACATGATGCACCGCCGCAGCCTCGTCGCCTCCCTCGCCGCCCTGGGCGGACTTGCCACGCTTCCGGCCCCGGCCCTGGCGAAACTGGCAACACCCTTCGACCTGAAGGGCCTTGTTGCCCGGGAGCAGGTTCCGGCGCTGGGGGTGATCGTCGTCACCTCGACCCAGATCAAGCATCTGGAGGTGCAGGGGCACCGGAGTTTCGCAGCGTCGACCCCGGTGACAGCCAAGGACAGCTGGGCCTTCGGCGATCATACCATGGGGGTCACCGCCGCGGTCTTCGCCCGGCTGGTCGAAAGCGGCAAGCTGGGCTGGAACGCCCGGCTCGACAGTCTCAAGCCGACGCTGCCCGGGATCGGTCCGGCCTGGCAGGCGGCCACGGTAGAGACCTTTCTGGCGCACCGCTCGGGTCTCGATGACACCAGCCTGGTCACCGAGGCCTGGCTGGCCCAGCGGCGGGCGGACCGGCGTCCGGCCCGCGTGCAGCGGGTCGAGCTGCTGGCCCAGGTCCTGGCGGGGGAGCCCGCCCGCAAGCCCGGCGACTTCCTGCCGGCTCAGACAAACTACATGGTGGCCGCCGCCCTTCTCGAGCATGTGACCGGCCAGGCCTACGAGGATCTGGTCAAGTCCGAGGCCTTGGACTGGTGGGGGGCGACGGATGCGGGCTTCGGTCCGCCGCTGGGGGATGCACCGCTGGGTCACCGACGCCTGGCCTCCGGCGGGCTCGAGACCGTGGCCGCGGGGACCGGTGCAGACGCCCCTGCGATCCTCAACCCGGCGTCCGGCCTGCACATGACCTTGTCGGACTACGGCCGGTTCCTGCAGCTGCTGCTGAGCGACGGGGGCGGGTGGCTGAAGCCCGGCTCCCTCAGCCATCTGGCCCGGCCGTGGGACAAGAGCCCGTCCGGCTATGGCCTTGGCTGGCGGTTCAGCGACGATACCGAATGGGCCAAGGGGCCGACCCTGTCGCAGGAGGGGGGCGATGCCTTCTGGCGGGCCCAGGCCGTCCTGGCACCGGCCCGGGATCTCGGGATCATCGCCGTGGCGAATGCCGACAGCGATCACGCCTGCCGCTCGGTCATCGACGCGGCCGTGAAGTCCTTCGCCCAGGATGCGCCGGTCTTCAACGAACTGAAATTCTGATCCACCGGCCGCGCAGACGGCCGGCATCCGCGGGAAGGAAGCCGGACTCATGATGGAACGCACCATTGACCTGGTCACACCCCACGGGGCGATGACCACCTTCATCTGCCATCCGGAGCGGGAGGGACCGCACCCGCCGATCCTCTTCTACATGGATGCCCCGGCGATCCGGGAGGAGCTGCGGGACATGGCGCGCCGTCTGGCGACGGTGGGCTACTACGTCATGCTCCCCAACCTCTACTACCGGGCCGGGGTGATGGAGCTGGACTGGCGGCCGGACAATCCCGACGTCCGCGCCCGGATGATGGAGCTGATGGGCGGGCTCACCATCCCGATGATCATGGACGACACGGACGCGCTGGTCGCCTGGCTGGATGCGGACCCGGCGGCCAGGGGCGGGCCCATCGGTACGCTCGGCTACTGCATGAGTGGCCAGTTCGCCATCAATGCCGCGGCCCGATACCCTGGACGGGTCACGGCCGCAGCCTCGATCTACGGGGTGAGGCTGGTCACCGATCAGCCCGACAGCCCGCATCTGGCCGCAGCCCGCGCACCGGCCGAGTACTATGTCGCCTGTGCCGAGACCGATGTCTGGGCCCCGCCGGAAATGGTGGACGCCTTCACCGCGTCCCTGCGTGCGCACGGGGTCAACGCCGAGGTGGAGGTCCATCCGGGCGTGGAGCACGGCTTTGCCTTTCCCCAGCGCCCGGCCTTCAACAAGCCGGCGGCGGAACGGCACTGGGAGCGGTTGTTCTCCCTTTACCGCCGTCGTCTCTAGCTTCGTGCGACGGGACCGGTTCAGCGGTCGCCGGACAGCTCCAGCACTTCCTCGAAGGTCCGCAGGCCCGGTCGCTGGGCGGTGACCAGCACGCCCATGTTTCCAGGCGCGTGACGGTTGTCGAGCATCTTCTCGTGGGCGTCGGGGATCTGGTCCCAGGTGAAGACTTCCGACAGGCAGGGGTCGATCCGCCGTTCGATCACCAGCTGGTTGGCGGCCGAGGCCTGCTTCAGATGCGCGAAGTGGCTGCCTTGCACGCGCTTCTGGCGCATCCACAGGAAGCGGGCATCCATGGTCAGGTTGAAGCCCGTGGTCCCGGCGCAGATCACCACCATGCCGCCCCGCTTGGCCACGAACACCGAGACCGGGAAGGTGGATTCGCCCGGATGTTCGAAGACGATGTCCACGTCCTTGCCGCCGGTATGCTGCCAGAGCGCCTTCCCGAACTTGCGGGTCTCCTTCATGTAGTCGGAGAATTCCGGTCCGTTGACGGTGGGCAACTGGCCCCAGCAGTTGAAGTCCTTGCGGTTCAGCACGGCCTTGGCGCCCATGGACAGGACGAAGTCCACCTTGGACTCGTCGCTCACCACGCCGATGGCGTTCGCCCCGGACACGGCGCACAGCTGGCAGGCAAATACGCCCAGGCCGCCGGATGCCCCCCAGACCAGCACGTTGTCGCCCGGACGCAGTACGTGGGGCTCGTGCCCGAACAGCATGCGGTAGGCGGTGGCCAGGGTCAGGACGTAGCAGCCGCTTTCCTCCCAGGTCAGGTGCCGGGGGCGGGGCATCAGCTGTCGGGACTGGACGCGGCAGAACTGGGCAAAGGCCCCGTCCGGCGTCTCGTAGCCCCAGATCCGCTGGCTGGTGGAGAACATCGGGTCGCCGCCGTTGCACTCCTCGTCGTCTCCGTCGTCCTGGTTGCAGTGGACCACCACCTCGTCGCCCGGCTTCCAGCGACGGACCCGGCTGCCCACGGCCCAGACGATGCCGGCAGCATCGGACCCGGCCACGTGATAGGGCTGCTTGTGAACGTCGAGCACGCTCATCGGTTCGCCCAGCGCGGCCCAGACCCCGTTGAAGTTCACGCCGGCGGCCATCACCAGCACCAGCACCTCGTCGTCCCCGATGGTCGGGGTCGGCACCACCTCGACCTGCATGGCCTGATTGGGGCGGCCGTGCCGTTCCTTGCGGATGGCCCAGGCGTACATCTTCTCCGGCACATGAAAGGCCGGCGGCACTTCCCCGATCTCGTAGAGGTCCTTTTCAGCGCTGCTGGTCAGAGTGGCGGTTGACATGTCTTTTCCCGATCGTGTTGATCTTTGACCCAGGTGAGGAGTGATGCACTGCAGGGTGGGGCAGGTGCCGTAAGGATAAGGTAAAATTTACCCTGATGGCGCGGCGGAGGCGCAGTGGCAGGGATGCCCCGGTGTTAGACCCTCTTTAAGCTCAACAATTTTGACGACGAGGGTGTTATAGGCTTGCGGGCTTGGCAAGCCTATTTTGCAATGCAGCATGCCGGACGGCAGGGAGTCGGGGCCCGGACATACGGATCGGCGGGCCCGGCCGACGCGGCGGAGGAGACGAGAATGACCCATCAGACTGGACCCGAGACCCCCGCCCAGCGGGACGCGCCTTGGATCTTCCGCACCTATGCGGGACACTCCACCGCCGCCATGTCCAACCGGCTGTACCGGGCCAATCTGGACAAGGGCCAGACCGGGCTGTCCATCGCCTTCGACCTTCCGACCCAGACCGGCTATGACCCGGACCATGTGCTGGCCCGGGGCGAGGTGGGCAAGGTCGGCGTGCCGGTGAGTCATCTGGGGGACATGCGAGCCCTCTTCGACCAGATCCCGCTGGCGCGGATGAACACCTCCATGACCATCAACGCCACCGCGCCGTGGCTGCTGGCCCTCTATGTGGCGCTGGCGGAGGAGCAGGGTGCCGATCCCAAGGCGCTGCAGGGGACGACCCAGAACGACCTGATCAAGGAATACCTGTCCCGGGGGACCTACATCTATCCGCCGAGGCCGAGCCTGCGGCTGATCTCGGACATGATCGTCTGGTGCTATGGCGAGACGCCGAAGTTCAACCCCATGAACGTCTGCTCCTACCATCTGCAGGAGGCGGGCGCGACGCCGGAGCAGGAACTGGCCTTCGCCCTCGCCACGGCCGTGGCCGTGCTGGATGCCGTCCGCGCCGCCGCGCCGGAGCATGCCGGCGAGTTCGGCAAGATCGCCTCGCGCATCTCGTTCTTCGTGAATGCCGGCATCCGGTTCGTCACCGAGATGTGCAAGATGCGCGCCTTCACCGAGCTTTGGGACGAGATCCTCGAGCAGCGCTATGGCGTGACCGAACCGACGCAGCGTCGGTTCCGCTATGGGGTCCAGGTGAATTCCCTGGGCCTGACGGAGCAGCAGCCGGAGAACAACGTCTATCGCATCCTGATCGAGATGCTGGCCGTGACCCTGTCCAAGTCCGCCCGCGCCCGCGCCGTGCAGCTGCCGGCCTGGAACGAGGCGCTGGGCCTGCCGCGCCCCTGGGACCAGCAGTGGTCCCTGCGCATGCAGCAGATCCTGGCCCTCGAGACGGACCTGCTGGAATATGAGGACCTGTTCGACGGCTCCCCGGTGGTGGCCGCCAAGGTGGACGCCCTGAAGGCGGCCGCCCGGGCGGAACTGGCCGCGATCGACGCCATGGGTGGCGCCGTCGCCGCCGTCGAGTCCGGCTACATGAAGGCCCGGCTGGTGGAGAGCAATACGGGACGGCTGCAGGCCATCGAGAGCGGTGACATGACGGTCGTGGGCGTCAATCGGTACACGACGACGGAGGCCTCGCCCCTGACGGCCGGAGAGGGGGCCATCCAGCTCGTCGACCCCGCCGTGGAGGCCGATGCCATCGCCCGCCTGCAGGCCTGGCGCGCTGAGCGGGACCCCGCGGCCGTGGCGTCGGCCCTGGCGGCCCTGCGGGCTGCCGCGGCCGGATCCGACAACATCATGCCGCCGTCCATCCTCTGCGCCCGGGCCGGTGTCACCACCGGGGAATGGGCCGAGACGCTGCGCCTGGTGTTCGGGGAGTACCGGGCCCCCACCGGCGTGGGCGAGGGCGCGCGCTCCCCCGCTGGCGCCGACGCCCTGGCGGCGATCGAGGCGGTGCGGGGCGACGTCGATCGGGTCTCCGCCCGGTTCGGTCGTCGACTGAAGCTGCTTGTGGGCAAGCCGGGCCTCGACGGTCACTCCAACGGGGCGGAGCAGATCGCCGTGCGGGCGAGGGACTGCGGCTTCGAGGTGGTCTATGAGGGCATCCGGCTGACCCCGGCCCAGATTGTCAACGCTGCGGTGGAGGAGGGGGTGCACCTGGTGGGTCTGTCCATCCTGTCCGGCTCGCACATGGCGCTGGTGGGCGACGTGGTGGAGACCATGAAGGCGCAGGGCATCGGGGACATTCCCCTGATCGTCGGCGGCATCATTCCGCCGGAGGACGCCGCCAGGCTGACAGCCATGGGTGTCGCGGCGGTCTACACGCCCAAGGACTTCGACCTGACGGGGATCATCGGCGACATGGTCCGGGTGGTGGACGCGGCGACTCCGGCCTGAAGCCGGCTGCGGGGCCTGCGAAAAGCCGTTGCCTTCCCCGCGCGTCGGGGTGTCACTGTGGGGCTGAACCGCAGGCGCTCCGACCTGCGCCCCGGGGAGCCTGCCCATGAGCGACGCCGTGACGCCCTTTGTCCTGAACATTCCGCAGTCCCAGCTGGATGACCTGCATCACCGTCTCGACCTGACCCGCTGGCCGGAGAAGGAAACCGTGGACGACTGGTCCCAGGGGGCACCGCTCAGCAAGGTCCGCGCGCTCTGCGACCACTGGCGTCACGGCTATGACTGGCGGCGGTTCGAGGCCCGGCTTAACGCGCTGGGGCAGTTCCGCACCGAGATCGACGGCCTGGGCATACATTTCCTGCATGTCCGCTCCCCGCATCCCGGCGCCATGCCCCTCCTGCTGACCCACGGTTGGCCGGGCTCGGTGGCCGAGTTCATGAAGGTGATCGGCCCGCTCACGGATCCGGTGGCCCACGGGGGCCGGGCGGAGGACGCCTTCCACGTGGTGGCGCCGTCCCTGCCAGGCTTCGGCTTTTCCGACAAGCCGTCAGCCACCGGCTGGGGCGTGCCGCGGATCGCCATGGCCTGGATCCAGCTGATGGCCCGGCTCGGCTATGACCGCTGGGTGGCGCAGGGGGGCGACTGGGGTTCGGCGGTGACCACCACCATCGGCGTGATCAACCCCGGTCCCTGTGCCGCCATCCATGTGAACATGCCGCTGGTCTACCCGGGTCCGGAGGACATGGCCGACCTCACCGACTTCGAGAAGAGCGCGCTGGGCGCTCTGCAGCACTATCAGGACAAGGAGGCGGGCTACTCCAAGCAGCAGGCCACCCGGCCCCAGACCGTGGGCTACGGGCTGGTGGATTCCCCCGTGGGCCAGGCCGCCTGGATCTACGAGAAGATGTGGGCCTGGACCGACAATGCCGGCCAGCCCGAGGACGTGCTCACGATGGACGAGATCCTCGACAACATCATGCTCTACTGGCTGCCCGCCACCGGCGCGTCGTCGGCCCGGCTCTACTGGGAGAGCTTCGGCAGCTTCGGCAGCGTGCCCCTGGCCATCCCTGTGGGGGTCAGCATGTTCCCGAAGGAGCTGTTCCGCGCCTCCCGCCGCTGGGCGGAGAAGCACATGTCCAACATCATCCACTGGAACCAGCTGGAAAAGGGCGGGCACTTCGCCGCCTGGGAGCAGCCTGACACGTTTGTCTCCGAAGTCCGGACGTGCTTTGCCAAGGTCCGCTGAAACGACCTGAAGACCTGAAAAGAGAAGAGGCCGGGGATCGCTCCCCGGCCTCCGCCGTTTGATCTGAACTTCAGCCGATCAGAGGCTGTAGTACATGTCGAATTCCACCGGGTGCGGCGTGATTTCGAAGCGCAGGACCTCTTCCATCTTCAGCTCGATGAAGCTGTCGATGAAGTCGTCGTCCATGACGCCGCCCTTCTTGAGGAAGGCGCGGTCCTTGTCGAGGTTCTCCAGGGCTTCCCGGAGCGAGCCGCACACTTCCGGCACGCTCTTCTGTTCCGCCGGAGGCAGGTCGTAGAGGTTCTTGTCCATCGGCGCGCCCGGATCGATGCGGTTCTCGACGCCGTCGAGGCCAGCCATCAGAAGGGCGGTGAACGTCAGGTACGGGTTGCCCATCGGGTCCGGGAAGCGGGTCTCGATGCGCTTGCCCTTCGGCGAGGACACCCAGGGGATACGGATCGAGGCAGAGCGGTTCCGGGCCGAATAGGCCAGCTTCACCGGGGCTTCGTAGCCGGGCACCAGGCGCTTGTAGCTGTTGGTGGTCGGGTTGGCGAAGGCGTTGATGGCCTTGGCGTGCTTGATGATGCCGCCGATGTACCACAGGCACACGTCCGACAGGCCGGCATACTTGTCACCGGCAAACAGGGGCTTGCCGTCCTTCCAGATGGACTGGTGGCAGTGCATGCCCGAGCCGTTGTCGCCGAAGTAGGGCTTCGGCATGAAGGTCGCGGTCTTGCCGTAGGCGGCCGCCACGTTGTGGATGACGTACTTGTAGAGCTGCATCCGGTCGGCCATGGTCAGCAGGTCGGAGAACTTCAGCCCCAGTTCGTGCTGGGCAGGGGCCACCTCGTGGTGGTGCTTTTCGGGCTCGAGGCCCAGTTCGCCCATCACCGCCAGCATTTCGCCGCGCAGGTCCTGGCCGGAGTCGATCGGGTTCACCGGGAAGTAGCCACCCTTCGGACCCGGGCGATGGCCCATGTTGCCTTCGGGATATTCCCGACCGGTGTTGACCGGCAGTTCCTGGCTGTCGAATTCGTAGCCCATCTTGGTCGGGCTCGTGTTCCAGCGGACGTCGTCGAACACGAAGAACTCGGCTTCCGGTCCGAAATAGACCTGATCGCCTGCGCCGGAGGCCTTCACATAGGACAGGGCCTTCTTGGCGATGGAGCGCGGGTCACGGTTGTAGGGCTCGCCTGTGTCCGGGTTCAGCACGTCGCAGAACAGGAACATGGTGGTCTGCTGGTAGAACGGGTCGATGTAGGCGGTCTTCAGGTCCGGCTTCAGCAGCATGTCGGACTCGTTGATGGCCTTCCAGCCGGAGATGGAGGAGCCGTCGAACATGGTACCTTCCGACAGGAAGTCGTCGTCCACCAGATCGATGTCAAAGGTCACATGCTGCATCTTGCCGCGGATGTCGGTAAAGCGGACGTCAACGTATTTGACCTCCTTGTCCTTGATTTCCTGAAGAATTTCAGCTGGCGTCATGTGAGTGGTTCCTGATCTGGGTCCGTCGTTGCAACAATTGGCCGGTCACCCGGCCGCGCGTCGGTCTGGCGCCAGGCGCCGGGAGCGACGCCGCCCCCTGTTCGAAGTGTCTCCGCCCGGACCAGAGCCGGGGCGGCCTGCGGTTCATAGGGCGGTCTGCCCCCGCTCGCCAGTCCGGATCCGCACCACTTCCGTGAGCTCGGACACGAAGATCTTGCCGTCCCCGATCCGGCCCGTGCGGGCGGCGTTGGTGATGGCGTCAATGGCCTGGTCGAGCTGGTCGTCGGCGACAGCGACCTCGATCTTGATCTTGGGGAGGAAGTCCACGACGTACTCCGCACCGCGATAGAGCTCCGTGTGCCCCTTCTGGCGGCCGTAGCCCTTCACTTCCTGAACCGTCATGCCCTGCACGCCGATGTCCTGGAGCGCTTCCTTCACTTCGTCGAGCTTGAACGGCTTGATGATGGCTTCGATCTTCTTCATGGCGCTCTTTGAACAAGGGGGGACGTCCGGGCGGCCGCTTCGTCAAGCGTCTGAGCATTTCGGTGTCCCCCTCTCAACCCTCCCCGAACCGATGCTTTCAAGCCACCCGAAAGCCGCCCAAAAAACAGGCTGACGTGCATGAAAAATGTGCATTCCGTCTCCGTCGCGCGTCCGCCCTTGTGTGGAACGGTCGGCGGCCTAAGCTGCAGGTTTCAACGGTGGATCACGCGTGAAGGACCCCTATGACCCCATCTGCCTCCCCGTCCGACCTGCCGTTCGTGCACATGATCCGGCACGGCAAGCCGCTCTCCACCTGGGGCGATTCCGGCGCGGATCCGGACCCTGGACTGGACGAGGCGGGGTGGGCGCAGGCCGAGGCGGCTGCGGCCGGGCTGCTTTCCCTGCCCGTGGCGCTTCGACCGACGCGGGTCGTGAGCTCCCCCCTCCGACGGTGCCGGGAAACGGCTCGACCCCTCGCGGACCGTCTGGGCGTCGAGGTCGTGATCGAGCCCGGCGTGGCCGAGATTCCCACCCCGACGGGTCTGTCGGCAGCAGACCGTCCCGCTTGGCTGCGCAACGCTTTCGGCGGGGTCTGGGCCGATATTCCCGGTGACAGGGATTATGCCGATTGGGCAGCAGCCGTTGCCGCGGCTTGCGCCCGCCATCCCGGGAGTGCCGTGTTCAGTCACTTCGTTGCGATCAATGCCGCCGTCGGAGCCGCGCAAGGCGATCCGAAGGTGCGTCAGTTCGAACCGGGTCACGCGTCGATCACGACCTTTTCCATCGTCGACGGCCGCCTGCGGCTGGAGCGGCAGGGCGCCGCTGCAGCCACTCAGGTCCTGTGAACCGGGGTCGGAGTAACGCCATGCCGGACACGGATCACCGGATCCTCACAGTTGCCGAGACGACCGCTGCCGACGCCGTGGCGGTGGCGGCGGGTATCCCGCTGGAACTGCTCATGCAACGCGCAGGTCAGGCCGTCGCGGCCGCGATCATCGCGCGCTGGGCGCCCCGTCCCGTGCTGGTGCTGTGCGGGCCGGGGAACAATGGCGGCGATGGTTACGAGGCGGCTTCCGAGCTTGCGCGGCAGGGATGGACGGTCCGGGTCGCGGCCTCGGGGGACGTCTCGCGCCTGCGAGGGGCTGCGGCCACGGCAGCGAAGGGGTGGAGCGGCCCGGTGGTGCGGATGGAACCCGCCGCCCTGGACGGGATCGAGCTGGTCATCGACGCCCTCTTCGGTGCCGGACTGAGCCGGGCGCTGGGGGCTGCGGACCGCGACATGCTGCGCCGGGCGGCGGAGCGTGCCCCCCTCGTGGCCGTGGACCTGCCGTCGGGCCTGGCCGGGGATACCGGTGCGGTGCTGGGCTACGCGCCGACCGCAGCCGTGACGGTGACCTTCCATCGCAAGAAGCCCGCCCATGTGCTGGAGCCCGGTCGAAGTCTCTGCGGCGAGGTGGTGGTGGCCGACATCGGTCTCGCGCCACCGGACCGCGTAGGCGGCGGCCTGTTCGAGAACCATCCCGGACTTTGGCGCGCCGCCTTTCCACGCCCGTCGAAAGCGGCGCACAAGGGTGATCGCGGGCGTCTCGTCCTGGTGTCCGGCCCGATGCATTCGACGGGGGCCTGCCGGCTGGCAGCGCGGGCCGGGCTCCGGATCGGCGCGGGACTGGTCACCGTCGCGTCACCGCCGGATGCGCTGGCGGTCAACGCCGCGCAGCTGACGGCGATCATGCTCAAGCCCTTCCTCAACGAGGAGGAACTGCAGCAGATGGCGGAGCAGGTGGACGCCGTCGTGATCGGCCCGGCGGCGGGGGTCACCGAGGAGACCCGTCTGAACGTCCTGGCATGTTGCCGGACCGGGGCGGCGATGGTGGTGGATGCCGACGCCCTGACCATCTTCCGCGACGATCCGGACGAGCTTTTCTCCGCCCTTGATCGGGACGATGTCCTGACGCCGCACCCCGGAGAGTTCGAGCGCATATTCCCCGGTCTTCTGAAGGCGTCGCCCAGCCGCATCGCGGCCGCACGCACCGCGGCGCAGACGGCCGGGTGCGTCGTGTTGCTGAAGGGGCCGGACACGGTGATCGCCGGACCGGACGGCCGCGCCGCCGTCAACACCAACGCGACGCCGTGGCTGGCCACGGCAGGATCCGGGGACGTGCTGGCCGGCGCGATCGCGGGCCTCATTGCTCAGGGCATGGACAGTTTCGAGGCCGCCTGCGCCGGTGTCTGGGTGCATGCAGAGACCGGTTGCCGGTTCGGTCCGGGTCTCATCGCCGAGGACCTGCCGGACCGCTTCCCCGCAGTGCTTCACGACCTCCTGGCCGACGGCTGACCCGGCCCCTAGGCGGCGAGGGCCTGCTGCGCCACGTCCGCCACGATCTCGAACGAGCGGATCCGCGCAGCGTGGTCGAACATCTGGGTGGTGACGATGATCTCGTTGGCTCCCGTCCGGGCGGCGAATGCGGCCAGCCCCTGGGCCACCCGGTCCGGCCCTCCGACCACCGATCGCGCGAGGGTTTCGTCCAGCATGCCATGATAGGCCGGGGGATAGAGGGCGTGGACGTCGGCCACCGGGGGCGGCAGCGGGGCAGGGTGTCCGGTCCGCAGGTTGACAAAGGCTTGCTGCAGGGACGTGAACAGGGTCAGGGCCTCTCCGTCCGTCGGCGCGGCAAACACATTCAGTCCGGCCATCACGTAGGGACGCTGCAGGGTCTCGGACGGCTGGAACCGGCCGCGATAGAGCCGCAGCGCCAGATCGAGGTCCTGCGGCGCGAAATGGGAGGCAAAGGCAAACGGCAGCCCCAGTGCGGCGGCCAGCTGGGCCCCGTAGGTGCTCGACCCCAGGATGTAGAGGGGGACTTTCAGGCCCTGGCCAGGGATGGCGCTGACCGCCTGTCCCGGAGCCGCGTCCGCGAAATAGGCCATCAACTCCATCACGTCCCGGGGAAAGTCGTCGATATCGCCGGTCAGCGTCCGGCGCAGGGCGCGGGCGGTGACCTGGTCCGTTCCAGGCGCGCGGCCGAGGCCCAGGTCGATCCGGTCCGGATAAAGGCTGGCCAGGGTGCCGAACTGCTCGGCGATGATCAGGGGCGCGTGATTAGGCAGCATGATGCCGCCGGCCCCCACGCGGATGGTCTTCGTCCCCTCGGCCACGAAGCCGATGGCCACCGCCGTGGCCGCGCTGGCCACCCCCGGCATGTTGTGATGTTCCGCCAGCCAGTAACGACGATAGCCCAGCCGCTCCGCTTGGCCCGCGAGGTCGCGGCTGTTGCGCAGGGCCCGGGCGGCGTCCGCGCCCTGCGGGATCGGGGAGAGGTCAAGGACGGAGAGTTGGGTCATGCTGCCAATATAGGCGTTTCCCCGCGGATTTCAGCCAGTATGTCGGCCGGGCCAACCCGGGGCCGGGCCGGAGATTGACGCCAACTCAAATCCTTGTCTCCCTTGCGGATCTGCGCGCCAAAGGGCGGCGACGAAGGGGGAGGGCGGCAGGTCATGGCAGATCGCAGCGGGGCCGGAGAGTCCGGAGGAGGGGGGACGTCCCTGCAGA
>CAIQUG010000186.1 GCA_903874895.1 uncultured Caulobacterales bacterium
CTGAGCTGCCGGCCCGCCAGCCAGTCCCTCTGGGCGAGCAGGCCCTCCAGATGGGCCAGATGGGCGCGCAGGGCCTGACGACCGGCGCGCAGGGCGGCCAGGTCCGGTGCGCCGACCCCCAGCAGGCGCTTCTCCATCTTTTCGTGCAGGAGAAGGCCGTTCACCTCGTAGTCGAACTTGCGGTCGAACCACTGCAGCAGTCGCCGGGTCTCCACCCGTTCGACCACATCGGTATTGGACAACAGGGCCGGGTCGCCATAGCGCTCGTCCAGATATTCGAGAATGGCCCGCGCCTCGCAGATCACCAGCCGCTCGCCGGGCCGGACCTCGACCAGCACCGGCGGCAAGCCACTGGGATTGAGTTCGGCCAGCCCCTCGGGGCGCTCCCAGTAGCGCTCCACCACCTCGGTGAACCGCAGCCGCTTCTCGCCCAGCACAAGCCGGACCTCCCGCGAAAAGGGATCCAGCGGAAAGTGATGCAGGGTGCGGTCGACAGGCATCGACAGGGTCAGGCTCCGGGCCAGGCGGATTTCGACTGTATCTGGGCTGCGAGGGCTTAACGTCCCGTTTACTGCAATGCGCGCGGGCGGCTTGCCCAAGGCCTTTGTCGCCCATAGTCTGATGCGGAATTGACGCGGGGGTTGATCAGCATGTCCAGACTTTCCTTTTCTGCGCGCGCCGCGGCCCTGGTGCTGGCGGCCCTGGCGGGGACCGCCGCACGCACCGGTGCCGTCCAGGCCGCCGAACCGGCAGCCGACCCCTATCTCTGGCTCGAGACGGTCGACAGCCCCCGGGTGAACGCCTGGGTCGCCGCCGAGAACGCCCGCACCGTCACCCGACTGGAGGCGGATCCCCGGCTGAAAACAGTGGAAAGCGAGGTGCTGACCATCCTTGAGTCCAGGGACAGGATCGCTGCACCGGCCTTCATCGGCGGCAAGGTCTACAACTTGTGGCAGGACAAGGATCACCACCAGGGCCTGTGGCGCCGGACGACCCTCGACAGCTACCTGTCCGCCGATGCGGCCTGGGAGCCGGTCCTGGACATCGACGCCCTGTCCGTCACCGACAAGGTCAACTGGGTGGTGCACGGGACCGACTGCCCGCGACAGGCCGCCGGCCACTGCCTGATCAGCCTGTCCGCCGGTGGAGAGGACGCCTCCCGCGATCGGGAGTTCGACCTGGCCACCCGCAGCTTCGTGTCCGACGGCTTCGACCTGCCCCGGTCCAAGCAGCGCATTGCGTGGGAAGACAAGGATACCCTGCTGGTCGTTCGGGACTGGGGCCAGGGGTCGCAGACCACGTCGGGCTACGGCTTCGTGGTCAAGCGCCTGCATCGCGGGCAGTCGCTGGACCAGGCGCAGGAGGTGTTCCGCGGTGCGGAAAAGGACGGCGGCTACGGCGTGACGCCGATCGTGTTGACCGACGGAAGCGGACACAGCCTGGCCCTGATCTCGCGCCCCCTCTCGACCTTCGAGTTCGAGACCTGGATCCTCACAGGGAACGGCGTCCGCAAGCTGGCCCTGCCACTCAAGGCAGAGGTCAATGACCTGGTCGACGGCCAGTTGATCATCACCCTGAAGTCCGACTGGACGCCTGCGGGATCCACACGGACCTACGCCGCCGGGACCGTCGTGTCCCTGAGCCTCCCCGCCCTGGAGCGGCATCCCGACCGCCTGAAGCCCACGATTGTGTTCAAGCCCACCCCCCGACAGTCGGTGGAGGGGATCGCCGCGACCAGGTCCCGGCTGGTCGTCACGTGGCTGGACACGGTCAAGGCCCGGGGTGCCACCTATCGCTTCGTCAAGGGGGCCTGGAAGGCCACGCCGCTGGCCCTGCCGGACAACGCCGCCGCCACGATCCGGACGGCCAGTGATCGGGACGACCGGGCGTTCCTCGAGACCACCAGTTTTCTGCAGCCGCCGACCCTTTGGCTCGCCGACGCCCGGACGGCGGTCCTGACCCCGGCCAAATCCCTGCCCGCCAAGTTTGCCACGGACGGTCTGGTATCGGAACAGTACGAGGCGGTGTCCAAGGATGGCACCCACATTCCGTACTTCATCGTCCACCGGCGCAGCCATCCCCTGGACGGGTCCACCCCGACCCTCATGACGGCCTATGGCGGGTTCGACGTCTCGGAAACGCCCTTCTACCTCGGTGCCCGCGGCAAGACCTGGGTGGAGCGGGGCGGTGCCTTCGTCCTGGCCAATATCCGAGGGGGCGGCGAATTCGGCCCGGCGTGGCACGAGGCTGGACTGAAGACCCGGCGGCAGGTGATCTATGACGACTTCGCCGGTGTCGCGCAGGACCTGTTCAAGCGCGGCGTCACCTCCCCCCGGCGCCTGGGGATCGAGGGCGGCTCCAACGGGGGGCTGCTGATGGGCGTGCAGCTGACCCAGCATCCGGACTTCTGGAACGCGGTGATCATCGACGTTCCGCTGCTGGACATGCTGCGCTTCGAGCAGATCGCCGCCGGAACCTCCTGGGTCGGGGAGTACGGGTCGGTGAGCGTACCGGAAGAGCGGGCCTTCCTGGCCGGCATCTCGCCCTATCACAACCTGAAGGCCGGGGTGAAATATCCCGAGCCCTTCATCTTCACGACCACCAAGGACGACCGGGTGGGTCCGCAGCACGCCCGCAAGTTCGCCGCCCGGATGAGCGAGATGGGGCTGCCCTATCTCTATTACGAGCTCACCGAGGGGGGGCACGGTGCCGGCGCCAATTTGGCGGAACGGGCCCGGACCCAGGCCCTGGAAACGACCTATCTGATCCAGAAGCTGATGGACTGAGGCGGCGTCAGACCGCGGGCTCGCCCCGCACCCGGGTACCCTCCACGGCCGTGATGCGGAAATCCGCATAGGCGCCCGAGGGGAGGTCGCCGTCAAAGGCGATCTCGGTGAAGTCCCCGGCGCGGGCAAGGCCGGGGCGCTCCACCAGCGCGCGCGTGGTCCGGCCCACCTGGCCGGCCAGGTGCCGGTCAAGCGCCGCCTGTCCCGCCGCCCGCAGGCGTTCGTTGCGGGCGCGGATCTCCCCCCGGGGCAGTTGCGGCATGCGCGCGGCCGGCGTACCCGGCCGCGGGCTGAACGGGAAGGCATGGACATAGGTGACCCCGGCCGCCGCGATCAGCGACAGGGTGTTCCCGAACATGGCCTCGGTCTCGGTGGGGAAGCCTGCAATGAAGTCGGCCCCGAACACCACGTCGGGCCGGACCCGGCGGACGTCGGCCACCAGCCGCAGGGCGTCGGCGCGGCTGTGGCGGCGCTTCATCCGCTTCAGGATCATGTCGTCCCCCGCCTGCAGGGACAGGTGAAGATGGGGGGCCAGCCGCGGCTCATCCCCCAGGCAGCGCAGCAGGTCGGCATCGATCTCCGCCGCATCGATGGAGGACAGGCGCAGGCGCGGAAGCTCCGGAACCAGCTTCAGGATCCGCGCGACCAGCTGGCCCAGCGTCGGCTGTCCCGGCAGGTCGCTGCCCCAGGAGGTCATGTCGACCCCCGTGAGCACCACCTCGCCCACGCCCTGGTTCGCGAGACGGCGCACGGTCTCCACGACCTCCCCCGCCGGCGCCGACCGGCTGGCCCCACGGCCGAAGGGAATGATGCAGAAGGTGCAGCGATGGTCGCAGCCGTTCTGCACTTCCACATAGGCCCGCGCCCGTTCGGAGACGGCGTCGGTCAGATGGGCCGCGGTCTCCGTCAGGCGCTGCACGTCATTGACCCGCACCCGTTCGGCGAGGGCGTCGCGGGTGTAGGCGCCGGGCGCACTCTTCAGGCCGTTGCCGAGAACGGCATCCACCTCCGTCATGGCCGCGAAGCTGTCCGGATCGATCTGGGCCGCGCAACCGGTGACGATCAGCCGGGCATCGGGCCGGGTCCGGCGGGCCTTGCGGATGGCCTGTCGGGCCTGACGCACCGCCTCGCCCGTCACGGCGCAGGTATTGAAGATGACGGCATCGGTCAGCCCATCGGCCCGGGCGCGGGCCAGGGCCTGATCGCTTTCATAGGCGTTCAGGCGACAGCCGAAGGTGATCACCTCCAGCCCGTCGCCCGCGGGGACAGGGGGGGCGTCGCTCACTTCAGGCGACCCGCGAACTCGACCGCCACCGGGCCGGTCATCATCACGTGGTCGTCGGCGGTGCGCCATTCGATCTCCAGCTCGCCCCCGTCCATGACCACGGTGACGTTGCGGCCGGTCAGACGGCGACGATTGGCGGCCACCGCGGCCGCGCAGGCACCGGTCCCGCAGGCCTTGGTGATGCCCGTGCCCCGCTCCCAGACCCGGTACCGGATGCGGTCGGTGGCCAGGATCTGGGCGAAGCCCACATTCACGCCCTCGGGAAACAGGAAATGGTGCTCGATCATCGGTCCGACCTCCGCCACCGGGGCGACGGAGATGTCCGGCACGAAGAACACCACGTGAGGATTGCCCATGCTGACGCAGCCGGGAGTATGCAGCACCGGATTGTCGATCGGCCCCACCTGCAGTTCGATCCCGCGGGTATCCATCTCCTCGGCCAGGGGAATGTCCCGCCAGTCGAGGCCGGGGCGACCCATGTCCACGGTCACACGCTTGTCCCCCGCATCGGTCACGCCCAGCAGGCCGGCGCGGGTTTCCACGAGGGCTTCAGCCCGACCGGTGGCCTGCATCACCAGCCAGCCGACGCAGCGGGTCGCGTTGCCGCAGGCGGAGACCTCCTCGCCCTGGGCATTCCAGATACGCATGAAGGCGTCCCCTTTGGGGGAGGGCTCGATGGCGATCAGCTGGTCGCAGCCGACCCCCGTCCGCCGGTCGGAGAGGGCGCGCACGGCCTCGGGCGTGGGGCGGAAGGGCGTGTCGCCCCGCGTCTCGACAATGATGAAATCATTGCCCAGCCCATTCATCTTGATGAAAGCCCGCGTCATGCTGCGTCATATAACGCGCCGGCGGCGGCTTTGCACGTCCGGGACCCCGTGAGGGGTGGAAGGGGACGGGAATCGCCATGACGAACCGCGAGATTGTGTCGCTTCCCCTGCGTCTTGAGGTGCTGCGACCCGAGGGACCGGGCCCGTTTCCGGCGGCCCTGCTGCTGCACGGCTGCGGTGGCCTGCAGCCCATGCTCCTTCGCTACGCCCAGGGGCTGCAGGCAGCGGGGGTGATGGCCGTGATCATCGACAGCTTCACCCATCGCGGGATCGGGCGGACGGCGGCGCAGCTGACCGTCTGCACCGGACTGCGGCTGCGCGGGCAGGAGCGGGTCGCGGACCTGACGGAGACCCTCGACTGGCTGGCGGGGCGCGAGGATGTGGATCCCGCCCGGATCACGGCCGCCGGCTGGAGCCACGGGGCCTGGACGATCATGGATGCCCTCGCCCTGGGCAGCGCAAATCCCGACGGTGTCGCGCGACTGCAGCCGCTGTCGGCGGTGATGCTGGTCTATCCCTATTGCGGTCCGCCGGCCCTGACCCCTCGCCGCGGCTGGGGCGGACTGTCGCCGCCGGTGACGGCGGTGGTGTGCGGCAGGGACAGCGTGGTGGGCTCCCGGGCACCGCTGCGGACGCTCCGGAAGCTGCAGGCGGACGGCGTGACCGTGGACCTGCATCTGTACGAGGACGCGACCCACGCCTTTGACGACGATGCGGCCAGCGATCCGCGGACCCGCTACCGGGCGGACCTCGCGGCGCGCACGGCGACGCTGCTGGTGGAAACGGCCGTCAGGACGATCCCGAAGGACCGATGTCCGTCTACCCCGCCGCCCGCAGGGCCGCGTGCGCCAGGGTGAGCTTGGCGAAGCTCCAGCCATCGCCGCTCTGCTCGATGTCCAGGACCACCCGGCGTCCGCGCTCCACGGCCTCCCGGCGAGGACGGATCCAGGCCTCGATGGCATTCAGGACCGAACCGTCGGTCGCGCCGGCCGCCGGACCACCGAGGCGGGCAATGGCCCGGGTCCGGGCCGCCTGCTCCTCGATCATGTCTGCCAGAAGACTGCGGACAGCCGCCCGTTCATAGGTGTCCGACGGGTTCAGGGCCGCAGCCGAAGCGCGCAGACGGTCATAGCCGAAGGCCGCACCGGTCTGGTGATAGAGACGAGCAAGGTCCGTGACCGGCCACAGCGTATCCGAGGCGAGATCGGCAATATCCACCGTGGCCATCATCGCCGTCAGGCCTGCGATCATGCGTGCCAGCCCCTCCGGCGCGCCCAGGCCGAGGAAGCGTTGCACCGTGTGCTCCACCTCCTCCCGCTCGAAGGGTGACAGCACCTCCGCACCGGCAGCCTGCAGGGCATCGGCGGCCGGTTGATAGGTGGCGATCAGGCTGTCCACGGAACCGTCATCCCGACGCCCGGCGAGGCTGTGCCGGGCTATGAGACGGAACACCTGCCGGCGCTGGATTCGTGCGATCTCGCGATAGAGGGCCGTCTGGGCCGCCGCGGGGATCGCCAGGTCGAGAGCGTCCACCTGCGCCCAGGCGTCGTCCAGCCGGAACATCTGGCGGGCGGCAAAGAAGGTGCGAGCCAGCACCCCGGCACCGGACCCGGTGGTGAACAGTATCCGCGAGGCAAAGGTCGGCCCCGCCATGTCCACGATCTCGTTGGCGAGGCGTGTGCAGATGATCTCCCGCCGCAGGCGATGCCGCGTCATGTCCGCCTCGTAGGGCGCAAGGGCGTGCGGGAAATAGCCCACCAGGACCCGCTCGAACCACGGATCCTCCGCCGCATCCGAAGCCACCAGGGCCGCATCGAGTTCCAGCTTGCCATAGGCGGTGAGCACGGCCAGCTCGGGACGCGCGAGGCCGCGGCCGGCCATCTTCAGGTCGTGAATGCCCTTGGCGTCGGGCAGGCCTTCCACCCGGCGGTCCAGGCGACCTTCGGCCTCGAGATTGGTGATGAACTGGGCATGGACCCCCAGCTCCAGCGCCGCGTCGGCTTCCTGCAGGCTGAGGCACAGGGTCTGGGCATAGTTGTGCGACAGCACATGCTCGGCCACCTCGTCGGTCATGCTGGCCAGCAGGGTATCCCGGGCTGCCCGGTCAAGGATGCCGGCGCGCTCCAGCTGACCGGTGAGGATCTTGATGTTCACCTCGTGATCGGAGGTGTCCACACCGGCGGAATTGTCGATGGCGTCGGTGTTGATCCGCCCGCCGCCCCGGGCATAGGCGATGCGCCCGGCCTGGGTGAAGCCGAGATTGGCTCCCTCTCCCACCACCTTGCAGCGCAACTCCGACGCGTCGACGCGCACGGCATCGTTGGCCTTGTCGCCGGCGTCGGCATGGCTTTCCCCGGACGACTTCACATAGGTGCCGATGCCGCCGAGATAGAGCAGCTCCACCGGGGCCCTCAGGATGGCCTTGATCAGGTCGCTGGGGGCGAGCTCCTCGTCCGGGATACCGAGCAGGGCTCGGACCTCGGGACTGATCTCGGCGACCTTGGCGTTGCGCGGAATGACGGCGCCGCCCTTCGACAGGAGCTCCGTCCGGTAGTCGGCCCAGGACGAGCGCGGCAGGGCAAACAGGCGCTGGCGCTCCGCATGGGATGCGGTCACGTCCGGGTCGGGATCAAGGAAGATGTGCCGGTGATCGAAGGCCGCCACGAGCCGGGTCACCGGCGAGAGCAGCATGCCGTTGCCGAACACGTCGCCGGACATGTCGCC
>CAIQUG010000187.1 GCA_903874895.1 uncultured Caulobacterales bacterium
GGGACCTGCAGGTCGAGATCGTGGCCCGGGGGGCGGATGCCCTGGCGGCGGCCAAGGCGGCGGCCGACCGGACCGGGGTGCGGACCACCATCCTCGGGGACGATCTGGAGGGGGAGGCGCGACAGCTGGGGGCCGACCAGGCCGCGCGGGCCCGCGCCCTCCCGCCGGGCGAGGTTCCGCAGCTGTTGCTGTCCGGCGGGGAGACCACCGTGACCGTCACCCACCGGGAAGGTCGCGGCGGACCGAACCTCGAATACCTGCTTGGCCTCGCCCTGGCCCTGGACGGCGCTGAGGGCATCTTCGCCCTCGCCTGCGACACCGACGGACAGGATGGTACCGAGCCGGTCGCCGGGGCCTTCGTCACGCCCTCGACCCTCCACCGGGCTCGCAAGCTCGGCCTCGACGCCCGGACGTGCCTCGCGCGGAACGACAGCCATGCCTTCTTTGCCGCCCTCGGTGACCTTGTGATCACGGGGCCGACGGAGACAAATGCAAACGATTTCCGTGCAATCTGGGTCGAGGCCGCCCGGTCCGGCGGATCGTGATCGGATGGGTCCTTGCGGCCGCCCGCGGCGCTTGGCATGAACGGGTGCGGTGATGCTGGCGGCCGGATTGTCCCGACCCGCCCATCCCGTGAGAGGCGACCCCCGGCGGTCGGAAGAACATGCGTCGTCACCGCAGGGCCAAGATCGTCGCCACCGTGGGTCCGGCCTGCGCCACGCCGGACATGCTGAAGGCCCTGTTCGTCGCCGGCGTCGACACCTTCCGACTGAATTTCAGCCACGGGACCCACGAGGATCACGCCCGGTCCCATGCGGCGCTCCGCGCGCTCGAGCGGGAGATGGGTCGGCCGATCGGCATCCTGATGGACCTGCAGGGCCCGAAGATCCGGGTCGGCACCATCCGGGACGGGCGCATCCCCCTGGCCGCGGGGGAGGCCATCCGCTTCCTGCCCGGCGGGGCCGACGGGGACGCCATGAGCATCCCCCTGCCGCATCCGGAGATCTTCGCCGCGATCATGCCCGGCGACCGGCTGCTGATCGATGACGGACGCATCCGGGTGCGGGTCACCGGCGTGCAGGCCGACCGGATCGATGCCCATGTGGAGACCGCAGGTGTCCTGTCCAACCGCAAGGGGGTGAATGTCCCCGGTGCCGTGCTGGACCTGTCGCCGCTGACGTCCAAGGATCGCGCAGACCTGGCCTTCGGGCTGGATCTCGGGGTGGACTGGGTGGCCCTGTCCTTCGTGCAGAAGCCCGCCGACCTTCTGGAGGCGCGGGCACTGGTGGGCGACCGGGCCGGGCTGGTGGCCAAGATCGAGCGGCCCTCGGCCCTCACGCACATCGAGGACATCATCCGCCTGTCGGACGCGGTCATGGTGGCCCGCGGGGACCTCGGGGTGGAGATCCCGCCGGAGGATGTGCCCGGGCGCCAGAAGGAGATTGTCCGGGCCTGTCGTCTGGCGGTGAAGCCGGTGATCGTGGCGACCCAGATGCTGGACTCCATGGTGGCCTCCCCGGCCCCCACCCGGGCCGAGGCCTCCGACGTGGCAACCGCCATCTATGACGGGGCCGACGCGGTGATGCTGTCGGCGGAATCCGCCTCGGGGGCCTATCCCGCGGAGTCCGTGGCCATGATGGACCGGATCATCCGCGCGACGGAGCAGCACAAGATGTACCGGTCCCTCGTCCATGCCGGTCAGGTCGAGGAGGAACACACCGCCCCCCACGCCGTGGCCGCCGCGGCCGCCGAACTGGCGGAGATGATCGAGGCCCCGACCATCGTCGCCTACACGTCCAGCGGCACCACCGCCGCCCGGATTGCCCGCAAGCGGCCTGCGGTCTCGATCCTGGCCATCACCCCGGACGAGCACGTGTCCCGCCGCCTGTGCCTCCTGTGGGGCGCCCACAGCGTGCTGGCCGCAGACGTGGCGAACTACGAGGAGATGGTCCAGCGCGCGGTGGACTGCGCCCTGGAGGAAGAGTTCGCCCGACCGTCGGAACTGATCGTCGTGGTGGCCGGCATTCCCTTCGGCAGGGCCGGCAGCACCAACAACCTGAGGGTGGTCCAGATCCCGTCGGCCTGACCGATCGGCCTCAGGTCGCCGTCAGCGGCCAGTGATATCGCTCGAAGGGCCGACCGGCGAGTTCGATGACGTCGATGTACTCGACGCCCGACTTCTTCACCACCGCCCGCGAGGCGGCATTCTCCGCGTGAATGACCGACATGATCTCGGTGAACGGCAGGTTTGTCCGGGCGTAGTCGAACACGCATCGCGCGGCTTCCGACGCGTAACCCTGGCCCCAGTGGGCGCGTCCGAACGTGTAGCCCAGCTCCGGCAGGCGCATGACCTCGACATCGCCGGGCGCATCTGCCGTGAAGAACCATCCCCGGCGCAATCGTCCCGATACCGCATGGCGTTCGACGGCAGCATCACTCAGGCCGCAGCGCCCGATCCGCATCCCGTCCGCCTTCCGAAGCACCGTCAGCTGACCAAGGTCGGCGCCCTTGTAGCTGTCCTGGATCTTGCGGAACCACCCCTCGGTTTCCGCTTTCGGACGTGGGTTTCCGGCGCCGATGTAGCGCGCGACCTCCGGGTCACCATGGATGTCGATGAAGAAGTCTAGATCGGACTCGTCCATTCGCCGGAGCAGGAGCCGGTCGGTCTCGATCATCGCTGTCGAAGGCGCAAGGGTCATGGTGAGAGCCTAGCGCATCTTCATGCCCGCGGGCATGGCCTCGTCCGGGGCCGATGCGCGCACCTCGAACACCGCCGTGGTGGCGGTCTGGCCGTCGAAGGACAAGGTCAGGGAGAGCTTGTCTCCGACCTTGAGCGGGTGGCTCAGCCCCTCCAGCATCAGGTGGTTGCCGCCCGGCTTGAACACGGCGCTGCCCCCCGGCGGGATGACGAGGCCTTCGCTCAGCGCCTCCATCCGCGCCACGCCGCCCGTCACCACCGACCGGTGCAGGGTGACGCTGCGGGCCAGCGGGGTCGCGGCGGCGCGCAGCCGCACCGGCTGGGCCGACGTGTTGCGCAGGGTGAGATAACCGCTGGTCATGGACATGCCGGCGGGAGCCGGGCGGAGCCAGGCGTCGGTGATCGTGACGGATGCCGCAGGTCCGGCCACGGCCGGTCCGGCCAGCAGGGCCGCCACCGTTGCGGCGAGGGCAAAAGTCTTGCTTTCAGGGAAGAGGGGCATGGGTGATCGCTCCAGGACAGGGGGACAGGAAAGGGTTCAGAAGCTGCGCGTCAGCATGGCCTTGAACAGGACCGGCGCGGTCAGCTGGTTGCCGTTGACCCTCTGATACACCGGTACGGCGACGTCGGCGAAGATCCGCCACGGCCCCGACTGCAGCTCCAGCCCCGGCGCCAGCACGGCCCGTTCGTAGCCGCTGTCCGCGGGATGGCCACTCGCCCCGTGGTCCCGCGCCCGGATCGAGCTGATCACCTGCACCACAGGGGCGAGGGTCACCTTGCCGCTGGCCAGGCTCCAGCCCGCCCAGCTGACACCGGCGGCGACGTTCAGCTCTTCACCGGGGCGATAGTTCGCCCGCCAGTCCACCGGCTTGTCCCAGATCCCCTGGACGAAATAGCTGACGTCACCATTGCGATTCAGAGCGCCCTGCTTGTAGGCGCCCAGCAACACGTCGGTGGACCCGGTGGAGATTTCCGTGTCGGGATCGAAGTTCGCATAGGCGTGGTCTCCGGTCGGCAGCTTCACGCCGGCGATCAGGCCGAGGCTCATGTCCCTGGACAGGCCGGTATAGGTCGCCAGCAGTCGGACATCGCCCAGGGCCGCGTGCTTGAAGGTGCGGATGCCGTCCCCGGTGTCGGTGGTGAACGCCCGGTTCCAGGCCGGCACTTCCGCGGTCACGGTCCAGTCCCGGGCGACCCGGTACTGGCCGCCGAGGGTCAGGAACTCGGTCCGTATCTTCTTGTCCGCATTGCTGTCGGCGGGCGCGCTGGAGCCGCTGCTCCAGTTCTTCGACTGGTTCATGAAATCGTATTCGACGAACAGGGTCCCGTTGGTCCCGTCCGGCATCAGATTGCCGGCCCCGACGGAGAAGACCCCACAGCCGCAGGCGCAGGCCCGGGCCAGGGTAGGACTGAGAGTCGCAGTCAGGGTCACGAGGCTGGCGGCTGCGACAAGGGCAGTGCGCGAGGAATTGGGGGTCATCCGGAGGAGTCTTTCCAGTGAAATGAATCGAACAGCCCTCCCCGCGCCGGTGAGGCGCGCCGGAGGGTCGGCAACGGTTTCAGTTCAGAGGAGGATGGGCGGTCCGGTGGCGGGCGGCGGCGGCGCGGCCAGGCCACGGCCGGGCGTCAAGTCGGGACGATGGAGCGTCACGGTCTCGGTGGCGAGTCTCGTCCAGGGGGCCAGGTCCGGGCCCGCCGGTGCCGTCAGCGCCACATGGGCACCGGTAAAGGCGCACACCGGATCGGGCTTGTGCGTATCGTCAGACGGCTTGCCGCCGGGATCCGGAGGCGTGACGGCGTGGCCGGAGCAGATCACCAGCTTGGGGCCGTGATCCTGTGCCACCATGTAGCCGGAGGGGATTGCCGCGCGCACAAGCAGGGCGAGGAGCGCCAGGACCAGGCCTGCGTTCCCGAAGCGCGTCCATGTGCCTCGCCATCCCATAAGGTCGTTCTTAACGCCTCGCGGAGCGCGTGACAATCAGCGACCGACGGGGGCCAGCCTTGGCGTCGTATCCCGACGGTCGTTGTTGGTCCGGTCGTATTCGTCGACGATGTCCTTGGGCGGGTCCTGCCAGCTGTCCCAGGGCAGGTCCTTGTGCCGCGCCTCGGCCCAGCGCTCCAGCCAGGCCACCCCGTCATGCCCCACATAGGGGTCGCCCAGGCGGTAGACCGGGTCCTTCATCGCCCGGTCCAGCGGAACCACCTTCAGCCGTCGCCGCTTGAGAATATCCGCCAGGTCGTCGATGCAGTCGGCGTTCAGCCGGGTGGCGTGCAGCAGCATGACAAAGGCGATCCGGCGACCGAACAGGGCCTCCGACGCGCTCTGGTACCAGGCGACGGTCCGCTCGGTATAGGCCAGGTACTGGCGGCGGATCCGGAGCCGGCGGGCCTCGTCGTGGCGGGACAGGGCGTCGTCGTAGGGTTCGGCGAATTCCCAGTCGTCGGCGTCGATGGTCACCGGCGCGACCCGATACCCATGGGTGTCCAGCCAGCGGTTGATCTCCAGCTTGACCGCCTCGGGAAAGCCCGTCTCCAGATAAGGATGCCGAAACCATGCCAGCCGACGATGGCGGGCGGCGAGCAGCTCCCGCGTCACGGTCTCGCCCCGGGCGATGTCGAGGATGTAGCCGACGCCGCCGAGCTCGTCGGGGGATTCATGGCTGAAGGTGTGATTGCCCAGGTCGAAGCCCGCATCCACCCACTTCTGCAGATTGGCGATCTGCTGCGGCCGGTCGATCAGGTCGAGCTTGCTCTCGTTGACGAACCCGGTGGCCGGCATCCGGTGGCGCTTCAGTCCGCGCAACAGCATGTCGTTGAGGTAGTTCACATAGGGCTGGTCCGGCACCAGGCTCAGCCCCGGCAGGTCATCGAAGGTCAGGGCCACCGTGCCATCCCCGGCCCGGGCGGCCGCGGCGGACAGCAACACGCCGCCCGCCAGCACGGCGGTCGCCCACTTCAGCCCTGTCCTGAACACCGTCCTGCCCCTCGCCCGCACGATCCACGCCTCCTGCCAGGCTGGCTGATGTGCCGAGATCACGCGCCCGCCGCAAGCCCCCCCGCTCGACGAGGACAGGCGACTTTCTGCATCTTTCCCTTTCAACCGCGCCGCAGGACTATTAGCATTGGCCGTGTCAATTACAGGAGGTTACCCGCCCATGGTCCGGTCCGCCCGTCGTCCCCTTGCCGTTCTCGCGTCCCTGGCCTGTGTGGCCGTCGCCTTCGCGGCCCCGGCGCAACCCGTCGGCCTCGTCGCCGGGTTTTTCGAAAAGGGCGTTGAGGCCCGCCTGAAGGCCCCCCTGTCCAGGACGGACCTGTTCGACGCCACGGCCCTGCGGGTGGTGCTGTGCGGGACCGGTTCGCCCATGCCGGACCCGGCGCGGGCCCGGGCCTGCACGGCGGTGATCGTGAAGGGCAAGGCCTATCTGGTGGACACGGGCCCCGGCTCGGTCAACACCCTGCAGCTGATGGGCTTTCCCCTGGACCGGATCGCCGGTGTGTTCCTCACCCACTATCACTCCGACCATATCGGAGACCTGGGAGAGCTGCGGATGCAGACCTGGGTGTCCGGCCGGACTGGACCCCTGCCCGTCTACGGACCGGAGGGCGTGGCGCGGGTCGTGGGCGGGTTCAATGCCGCCTATGCCCTGGATGACGACTACCGCACGGTCCACCACGGCGAGAGCTACATGCCCCATGCGGCGGCGGCCCTCGCGGCCCACAGCTTCGACATCGGCGAGGCCGGGGACCGGGTGGTCTACAAGGATGCGGACGTGACCATCACCGCCTTTGCCGTGAACCATGATCCCATCAAGCCCGCCGTCGGCTACCGCTTCGAGTCCGGCGGGCGGTCCATCGTCGTCTCGGGGGACACGGCCCCCTCTCCCAACCTGGTCAAATGGTCCCACGGCGCCGATGTCCTGGTGCACGAGGCCCTCTCCACGCGCATGGTCGGGATCATCAGCCGGGCCTCCACGGCGGCCGGCCTCGACCGCCAGGCCAAGATGGTCAAGGACACGCTGAACTATCACACCGATCCGGTGGACTCCGCGAAGGAGGCCAATGCCGCCGGTGTCGGCCTCCTGGTCTACAGCCACCTGGCACCGGGCCTGCCGCAGCCGGCGCTGGAGAAGCTGTTCATCGACGGGGTGGCCGCCGTGCGAGATCCCAAGGCCTGGGTGGTGGGCTTCGACGGCCTGCGGGTGGACCTGCCCTATGCGGGCGGGGCACCCACCCAGTCCAAGGTCGCCATGCTGGGCCGTTGACGGCGCCCCCCACCGCGGGCATGCAGTTTCCCGTCCCTGCTGATCCCGGACGCCGGTTCGGGAGGTCATGACATCAAGAGGAACCGTCCATGTTTTCCCATGTTCTGCTCGGCACCAACGATCTGCCGAAATCCCGCAAGTTCTATGACGCCACCATGGCGGCGCTCGGCTATGGCCCCGCCTTCGACGGCGGTCACCGGTTCTTCTTCATGAGCCCGACGGGTGCCTTCGGGGTCACCACCCCGATCAATGGCGAGCCGGCCACCATCTCCAACGGCGCCACCCTGGGCTTCTCCGTCCAGTCGCCGGAACAGGCCGACGCCTGGCATGCGGCCGGTCTCGCCGCCGGCGGCACCGCCTGCGAGGATCCGCCGGGCGTCCGCGACGGCCAGATGGGCAAGCTGTACCTCGCCTATCTTCGCGATCCGGACGGCAACAAGCTCTGCGCCTTCATGCGCATGTAGTCGGACGCAGACGCGGCATCCCCGGTATGCCGCGTCTGCAACCACGAGGCCGTGGCCGATGACGCCTGCTGAGACCCTCAAGCTTCGCTTGCGGTCAGACCTGACGATGGCCCTGCGGCGACGGGAGCGCGTCGAAATCTCGACATTGCGCGCCCTGATCGGCGCGGTGGACACTGCCGAGGCTGTCCCGCCCGGCGACCGACATGCGCGCTATGTCACGTACAGCTTCGGTGATCCTGCGACGGAGATTCCGCGGCGGTCCCTGACGTCTGCGGAGCTGCAGGCACTGCTCTCCCGCGAGGACGAGGACAGAACCAATGCAGCGAAAGTGCTCGATGATCTGGGCCATGCCGACCGCGCTGCAGACCTGCTGGCCCAGGCCCGTATCATCCGCCGCTACGGTTCTGATTGATCCACCTCGCGCTTGATGACCGGCGGCAGACCTGCTTTGTTTCGACGCTGCAGGCCGGGTCCCCGTCCGCGGCGAGGCCGCGACAGAGATCGCGCACAATCGGGAAGACGCCATGACAGCCCTGCATTTCCAGTCTGCCGCCGCCCTTGCGCGGTCGATCCGCGACGGTGATCTGACCGCCCGCGCGGCCCTTGAGCATTTCCTCGACCGGATCGATCGCCTGAACGGGCCGATCAATGCCGTCATCCACCAGGATCGGGACGGCGCCCGGGCACGGGCCGACGCCGCCGACGCCGCCCGGACAGCGGGGGCGGATCTCGGACCCCTGCACGGGGTGCCGATGACCGTGAAGGAAAGCTACCAGGTGCGGGGCACGCCGACGACCTTCGGCATTCCCCTGTTCCGGGACAATGTCACCGATCGGGATGCCCTCGCCGTCCAGCGGTTGGCGGCGGCCGGTGCCAACATCTTCGGCAAGACCAATGTCCCGATCCGGTTGGCGGACTTCCAGAGCTATAACGAGATCTATGGAACCACCAACAATCCGTGGGACCACAGCCGCACGCCCGGCGGGTCATCCGGGGGATCGGCCGCGGCGCTGGCCGCCGGCCTGACCGGCCTCGAGATCGGCAGCGACATCGGGGGCTCCATCCGCAACCCGGCTCATTTCTGCGGCGTGTTCGGCCACAAGCCCACCTACGGACTGTGTCCCACCCGCGGGCATTCCCTGGATGACAGCGTGGCCCCTTCGGACATCTCGGTGATCGGCCCCCTGGCGCGCTCCGCCGAGGATCTCGAAACGGCGCTGACGTTGATGGCCGGTCCGGACGACATCGATCTGCCAGGCCTTGCCATCGACCTGCCGCGGCTGACCGGACCGGTGTCCGACCTGCGGATCGGCCTGTGGATGTCCGACCCCTTCTGCCCGACCTCCCTGGCCGTGGCCGACCGGATCCAGGCCGTGGCGGATGCGCTCGGCCGGGCCGGAGCCCGGGTGGACGAGCGGGCCCGCCCGGCCTTCGACCCGGCGCACAGCCATCACGTCTATTCGTCCCTGTTGCAGGCAGCCATGTCGTCGCGCCTGCCGGACGTCGTGTTCGAAAAGCGACTGGAGGTCGCGGAGCGCCCAGGATCAGACAATGACCCGAACGCCATCGTCGCCCGGGCCGAGACCATGCGGCACCGGACCTGGGGCCAGTTGCACGAGGCCCGGACCCGGCTGCGATGGGCCTGGAAGGCCTTCTTCGACGAAGTGGACTTCCTGATCATCCCCGTCATGCCCGTCACGGCCTTTCCCCACGAACACGGGGCAGAGGGGTCGCGCAAGGTCCAGATCGACGGGCAGGCGCACCCCTATTACTGCCAGACCTTCTGGGCGGGGCTGACCAGCGTGGCGCACCTGCCCTCCACCGTCATTCCGGCCGGCACGGCGTCCGACGGCCTGCCGGTCGGCCTGCAGATCGTGGGACCCGCCTGGTCGGATCTGCGCACCATCGGACTGGCGCAAAGGCTCGAGGGCATGGGCTTTGGCTTCACCCCGCCCCCGGCGCTGGCCCCGTGACAGGGGAGCCCGGGCCGCGCGCCCGGTGACTCCTTCCGGCTGCCCATTCTGAGCCCCCAAAATCGCCAACCGTGAACAAAGTTTACAAATTGTCAGCCATGCGGGCGGACTATCGCAAGTGTTCGATGACTGAATCCTAGTGAAAATGACTTACCGTTCGTGGCCCCAAAGGGCTGCGAACGGATTTTTCTTCCATTAATTGACGATCCGACGGGACACATGCACGCGGGACCTGAAATTCCATTTCGTGTCGCCTGTCCCCATTGCGGCAACAAGGTGGAATGTACGCGCCGGGGGCTGCACGTCCAGAACCGCATCCGGTGCCGCTGCAACAACAGCTTCTCCTGCGATCCGGCGACCCGGCAGGTGAACGCCCATCCCCGGACCCCCGACAGCTTCGAACTGGACTGAAGGCACGACGTCCGCGCGGCGGCCAAGGTCCTGGACCGTGAGGATGGCCGTCCATCCCCGAATACTCTAGTCTTCCGGCCAGGTCGTCACAGGACACGGGGGTCCGCTCCGTGCGACGTTTTCGGGAACAGGGTCACCCATGCTCATACTGGCCATCGGCATTGTCCTCTTTCTGGGGGCGCACAGCTTCACGACCGTCCGGGGGGCCCGGGATGGCCTGATCTCACGCATCGGGGCCGGGCCGTACAAGGGTCTGCACTCCCTCGTCTCGCTGGTGGGATTCGGCCTGATCGTCTGGGGCTTCGGCCAGTACCGGGCCGCCGGTCTGATTCCCGTCTGGACGCCGCCCAGCTGGGCACGGCACGTGACCCTCCCGCTCATGTGGCTGGCCTTCGTCGCCCTGGGCGCCATGGGCCCTGCGCCGGGACTGATCCGGGGCCTGCTTCGCCATCCGATGCTGGTGGCCATCAAGATCTGGGCACTGGCCCACCTTCTGGTGAACGGCGACGCCGGCGGTATGCTGCTGTTCGGCAGCTTTCTCGCCTGGGCGGTCTATGACCGGATTTCCGTCAAGCGGCGGGGCGACCTCGGGGCCCCGCGCCATCCCGGACTGGGCCTGGGCGACGCCATCGCCCTGGGCGTCGGCACACTGGCCTATGCGGGGATGATCGTCGCGCACCGGTGGATCATCGGCGTCAGCGTCATGGGAAGCTGACCGCGTCATGCTCCGCCTCAGGCATTTCACCGTCCTGGCCTTCGCAACCGGTCTGGCTGCCACCTCGGCCCTCGCGGCGGACAGCCCCGACCAGGCCACCATCCGGGCCCTGCGGGCCGAGAGCAACCGCGCCATCGCCGCCCACGACCTGAAGGCGTTCCTGCCCGTGTTCGCCGAGGACGCCGCGTTCGTATGGAGCAACGGCTCCTCCGCCAGCGGCCGGTCCGGGCTGGCGGCGAGGTTTGCCGAGGACTTCGCGGATCCGGCCTTCATCCGCTATGTCCGGACACCGGCAGTGATCCAGCTGTCGGACACCGGGGCCCGTGCCGTCGAGCACGGAACCTGGGAGGCCTTCAAGACCAGCCAGGGCCAACCCACCCGGTATGGCGGAGACTATACGGCCCACTGGGCGCGGACACCGACGGGCTGGCGGATCCGGGGCGAGCTCTATGTGAAGCTGCGCTGCGAAGGGCCCCTCTGCACGCCCTGACCCCGGGGACCCTGGGCGCTAGTCCCGTCGGCGATAGGTGAGATTGCGCGCCAGCCAGCAGCCGAGGGTGATCTCCTGCGCCTGGCCCGAGCCGTCACGCCGCACGGCCACGGTCCAGTCCCCCGGCGGCGTGTGATCCAGCGCCCGGGGACAGGGCAGGGCCCAGACATCGTCAGCCACCGCCGTCATCTGTTCCATGCGCCCGCGGCCGAGCGCGCCGGAAAAGGCCCCGTAAAGGGCGCCGCCCGCATCGACCAGCGTCAGCTCCGCGTCCAGCTCCTCGCAGCGCCAGACCCCCGCCGCATCCAGGCGCTTCGGCCCCTCCGCGAGACGGACCAGCCGGGACCGCAGATTGTCCCCGACCCGCTCGAGCCGCAGCCCGTCCCCGTCGGGAACGAGTGCCATGCCGGGATTGACCGCCGAGCCGTCCGGCTGAAGCACCAGCCCCTCCGGCGAATGACCGAACTGGACCTGGACCTGCCCCGATCCCGCTGCCGCGGCGCGGAGGGACAGCCCGGTCTCAGGCTCCAGCCAGGCCCCGAGCCAGCCGGGAGGATCCATGTCCGGCCGGGAGGCGGCGGGGGCCTGATCCAGCACCGCATCCACCACGGAGGCGAGAGCCACATGCGCCGGGGACAGATGATTGAGCATCACCACCACCGACAGACGCTCGGAGGGTATGTGGACGCGGTTGCTCCGCCATCCCCGCAGCGCACCGCCGTGGCCGGTGAAGGCCCGACCGCGATCGACACCCCGGGACAGGCCGAAGCCGTAGGTCGCCGGCGCACCATCGGCGAAGGTCACGGGCCCGGAGATGCGGCCGTAGAGGCTGTCGGGCTCATCCCGGGTGGCGTCGATGTGCCGCTCCCACGCGATCATGTCGTCCAGCGACGCACCGAGTCCTGCATCGCCGGTCCACAGGATGCGGTTCTCCGCGGGGCGGAAGCCGGCCGCGACGGTCCCCTCGTAGCCCTCCGACCCGTCGGGCAGGGCGCGGGTGTCCGCGGCGAGGAAGGCGGTCTCCATTCCGGCCCGGTCGAAGATGCGGGTCCTCAGCAACTCGGCAAACGACCGGCCCGTCCGGCTTTCCAGCGCATTCGACAGGATGCGGAAATTGTTGTTGCTGTAGGAAAAGCGGGTTCCAGGTGCGAACTGAAGGCTGCGGGTCGCGCGGATCACCCGTTCGGACTCGTGGTCCCCGAAGGACGATTCCGCCGGGGCTCCCAGCAGCATGGCCACCGCCCAGTAGTCCCTCAGCCCCGACTGGTTGTGCGCGAGCTGCGCGGTCCCGGGCACGGGACCCGGCAGCAGGGGCAGCTGCGCGCGCACCGCTCCGTCCAGGTCCGCCGGGTCGGGAAACTGGTCCAGCAGGGTCGCGCAGGTGAACTGCTTGGTGATGGAGCACATCCGGAACAGCGACTTCGGCGTGAACGGGATGCGCAGCTCGGCATTGGCAAAGCCCCAGGCATGGCGCACCAGCACCTGCCCGTCCCGCACGACGGCGACGGCACCGCCCGGCCCCGGAAAGGACTCCGGCAGGTCGGCAATGACACGATCGAGGCGGGCGGACAGGGTCGGGCTCACGGCAGCGCTCCGGGTGATGGACGAGGGCAGCTTAGGGCGCGACGGCTGCTGACGGAACCGGTCACGGGATCCGCAGCGCCCGGGATCACCCAAAACGACACTACGGACGGGTCATCCGACCCGTCCGCAGCCTGTTCGTCCATCCCTGGCGGGCAGATGTCAGGACAGGAAGGTCCCGCGACCCGCCTGACCCACGGCCAGGTGGGTTTCCGGCGGATTGGCCGCCTTGGCCGGCGGGGCATCCATCACCTTCTTGAAGGCCGCGCGGAACTTGGCCATGTCGTCCGGTGTCCCGACGGAGACCCGGACCGCGTTCGGCCATACCGGCCAGACCCGGCCGATGAACACCTTCTCCGCCTGCAGGGCGGCGATGACACCGTGGGCCTCACGACCGGTCTGGATCATGAAGCAGTTGGACTGAGGCTCGCCCACCAGCTTGTAGCCATTGGCCTTCAGCCAGGCGAAGGTCTCGTTGCGGGTGTCGGCGAGCCACTTCTTGCGGGCGGGGATCAGGTCCGGGTCGGTGATCGAGGCATGGGCCGCGGCCAGGGCCGTGACCGGCATCTGGTTCTGCAGATAGGGCTCCAGCTTGGCCAGAAGGTCCGGCCGGCCCATGGCCACGCCGCAGCGGATGCCCGCCATGCCGTAGATCTTGGAGAAGGTCCGCAGGATGATCAGGTCCTTGCCCGCGGCGACCATGTCCACCACCGACTGTTCGTCCGAGAGATGGATGTAGGCCTCGTCCACCAGCAGCAGCGAGCCGGCCGGCTTGTTTTCCAGGGCCCACAGGATGTCGGCCCGCGGGGTGATGGTGCCCGTCGGGTTGTTGGGGTTGCAGATGTAGATCACGCCGGCGGACGGGTCGGCGGCCACCATGGCCTTCACGTCATGGCCGATGGACGCGGTCAACGGCACCTTGTGCACGGGGGCCTTCACCACGGTGGCGGCAACCACGGGGGATTCATAGGACGGATCTGCCGTGACCAGGCTGCGGGTGGGCGAGGTGAAGGCCATCACCGTGTAGTGCAGCGGCTCAGACGAACCGGCATAGACCGCCACGTTTTCCGGCTTCAGCCCGTGCTGGGCGGCATAGGTTTCGACGAAGGTCGCCTGGATGCCGGACCGGTCATACCGGCCGCCGAGGGGCGCGATCTTGGTGATCGCCTCCAGCGCGAGCTTGCTGGGGCCAAGGGGGTTTTCGTTGGCGTTGATGATGACGGCGTCCGGCGGCAGGACGCCCAGGCGTTGCGACGCCAGCTTGGCATGGGCCATGGAGGCTTCCGTCAGGATGGGGGCGGCCGCGGCGACCGCGGTGCTCCAGAGGAACGCCCGGCGACCGAGGGTCGAGGGATCGGAGGCAGTGTCAGTCATGATCATGTCCTTAGAATTCTGAATCGGGCCCATCTGATCAGCCGCATTCACGGGCGTCTTCGCTGGCGCCAAGGCTGCCAGACGCCTGCCGGGCAGGGCCCTGCGGGTTTCACCTTCCGTCTGGACCTTCAGCATCCTGCGGATTCTCGTCCGGCGCAACTGGTCGTTGGCACCGGTCCCGGCCCTGGGACGGTGTTCGCCCGCTTTTCACGCAATCGGGCAATCGGATGGCGGCCGGCGGGCCGCACCTGCACCCGGATTGGGCAGGCGGGCCGGATGGGCCGCCTCACCGCTGCGGGTCGGTGCCCTTGCCCATGGCGGCCACGTAGGCGCGGACGAGGGCGAGCCCCTCTGCGTGCACGAGGCTTCGGCCCAGCTGCGGCATCATCACGCCCGGCTCGGTCGAGGCCATCCGATGCACGATGATGGAGTGATCCGGGTCGCCGGGCGCGATGGCGAACTCGAGCCCCCCAGACGCCCGCCCCGCCGCCACCGGGCGCTTGCCGACCCCGACGGCGGACATGTCCTTCTGTTCGAGGTCGAGGAACAGGCCGCTGTTGCCAGCAAAGCCCTGCGGGTTGTGGCAGTGCCCGCAGTTGACGTCGAGATAGGCCCTTGCCCGCTCGGGCAGGGGCTCTGCCAGGTCATCCCAGACCGGGGTCCGCGGGATCGATGCCGCCGCCGGAGCCCCGGCCAGGACACCGATGCGGCTCAGGTGGGCGAGCTGGTTCTCCGCACCGGGTCCGTGGTCCAGGGGGCCGTTGAGGTTCCGCGCCTTGGGACCGATGGGCGACAGGCGACCGTCCACGCTGTGACAGGTCTTGCACTGGTTCACGTTAGGGACGCCGTAGTCGATGTCGAGGGGCTGGCCGGTACGATCGACCACGTGGATCGCAATCCGCGTCCCGGCCCGCTTCAGCACCGCGTCGGTCCCGGCGGCATTCCAGACATAGGTGCTGGCCGCCCAGCCTTCGGGTTTGCGGATCAGAAGCCGGGTCTCCACCGGCCGCACGCCGGCCGTCGGTGCGCGGAGGTCCGCCGGATAGCTGAAGGTCTTGACGAGGACACTGCCCACCGGGAAGTCCGGCAGCCCGGCCCCGGCATAGCGCAGGGTCGTCCCGGGCGGGACATAGAGCAGGCGGGCCTTCTGCGCATAGTCGGTGAACAGGGGGGTGTTCAGGCTGTAGGGGATCAGGCCTGGCACCGGGGTCCGCACATCCCCGCCGACGAACAGGTGGTAGGCCTGCAGGTCGGGAGCCGGGTCCGGCTGCATCAGCCGCGCCGCATCCACGCCGTCGCCCGGGGCCAGCGCCGAAAGGCCCGTCACCACCGCGGCCGCCAGCCCTGCCAGACCATCCGCCAGCGTCCCGGCCAGTGTGACCCCGGCCGCGCTCATCGCGCGGACGCGCTGCTCAGGGGACGATCCCCCATCCAGGCGGGCAGGACCACCGGGGGAGGCGGGGCCAGCGCAAGCTCCGCCCCCAGGCTTGGGGTCACCGTCGGATTGGCCGAGGTGACCGGCGTGCCCTGGAGCTTGAGCTGCAGGTTGACCACGGGGCCATCGAGAAGGCTCAGCCGGACAAGGTCGGTGGAATCGGCCCCACTGGCCTGCCGGTAGCGGGTCACACCGTCCCACAGGGTGGGCGGGATCGCACCTCCCAGGATCTTGGCGAGGATCGGCCCGCCGTCGAACTTCGGGGCAAAGCCGTTGTGGCCCAGGTGATTGCCGTGGCTCGACACGTCCCGGGGCAGGGGATTGTAGGTCGGGTCCTTGAAGGCATTGAGATAGGCGACCAGCAGGATGCCCGCGCTGGCATTGCCGTCCAGCACGTTGTCAGTCAGGTGGACGTCCCGGTTGGCCATGACCATCAGCCCGGTCCCGGTGGGGACGGAGGCCACGATGTTGCCCTTCGGCGCGAAGTTCGGCGTGTCATTGTCCACGACGCGATTGTGGAACACCCGGATGCCGTGGCCGCCCATCTGCGGAAGTCCGGGGAGGTCGAACACCAGGATGCCGCCGGCATTGTGCGTCGACAGGTTGTCGTGCACGTCGGCGTGGTAGCAGTTCTCGATCTCGATGCCCGCGACATTGAAGCTGGCCTCGCTGTCGCGGACCACGATCTCCTGGGACTGACCCACATAGATCCCCGCATCGGAGGCTCCGCTCACCCGGACCTGATCGATCAGCACGTGCTTTGACGACACCGGATAGACGCCGTAGGCCCCGTTGGTCTCCTTCGGCCCGCCCGTCCACTCGACGCGGAGGCGGCGGAAGACGATGCCGTCCACGCCCTTGGCCTTGATGCCGTTGCCCTTGGCGTTCTCCACCGCCAGGCCCTCCACCACCGTATGATCGCCCGTGATCAGGACGCCGTCCGCCCCGGCGGTCTGGTGATCGAAAGCCAGGATGGTCCGGTCGGGCCCGGCCCCCACCACCGTCACCCCGGGCTGGTCCAGGGACAGGCTGTCGGCCAGGTCGAAGCGCCCCGGCCCCAGGCGGACCGTATCGCCGGCGCGGGCGTCGATCAGGGCGGTCTGCAGCCGCTCCTGCGCGTCGGGGCCCACCTCGACGTTCAGGGTGCGGGCCTCGGCCGCGGTTCCCCAGACGAGGCCGGCGGCGATCACCGGCAGGAGGGAGGCGGCACCGCAAGGGCGTGCCGCTGTCGGGCGGAGGGTCGGCATGGAAAGACCTCGGATCTGGACGGGACGCGGGAGTGTCGTCCAGCCCATCGAAGCCGCGGCCCCCGCCGGTGTCAACCGACGGTCGGCACGGGAGACAATACCGTGTCGATCAGCCGCTCCTCCACCTCGGTCAGGGCGGAGCGACGGCCCACCCGTCCACCGGTCTCGCGGATGCCGTTAATGGCATAGACCAGGGTTCGGCCGTCCCGCCGGTTCCAGAACAGGCCGGTCAGCCAGCCATAGGCATCGCCCAGGTGCCCCCGCCAGTCGGGGCTGTCGGCCCCGAAGAAGGCGTCGCCGTCCCCCGCACGGCGGCCCTGGGGGATTTCCATGGCCAGCCCATAGGCCTTGAACAGCCCAGCTGTACCCTCCCCTTCCGCCGTTTCACCGTTGGGGTGCACCGGATCGAAGGTCCAGGCCGGGGTCTGCATGAGATCGAGGGTCTTCGCCGACAGGATGCAATGCCCGTCCAGCGTTCCGCCGTGCCGGTACAGAGCCGCCAGACGGTCCATGTCCGCAAGACTGAGCCGCAGCCCGCCCTGGGGAGAGAACAGGAAGCCGTTGCTGCCCAGCCGCAGGTCGGCCTCGGCCACCGCCGGACCGTCCCGGGGCTGGGGGATGGCGGACTGCGGCCAGGGCGGGACGGTGCCGTCCACCTGGTCCGTCCAGCTGCCGTCCAGCCAGCGCAGGGCCCGCGCCGCCCGGGCCCGCTTGGCGGCGCTGACCCCGCTCCAGTTGTAGCCGGCGTCGAGGGACAGGGGCGCCAGCACGGTGCGGGTCATGTAGTGGTCGAAACGTTCCCCGGTCACGACCTCCAGCATCTGGGCGATCAGGCAGAAGTTCACGTCGGCATAGGCGAACCAGCGTCCGGGCGCATGTTCGCGCGGACCGAACCAGGCCCCGCCGTCGAAGTGACGGCCGGCCGGATCGAAGGCCTCCCGCAGGTCATGGCCCGCCGGAACCGGATAGGACGGCCCGTTCCGCAGGCCGCTGGTATGCGACAGCAGTTGGCGCACGGTGATCGGCTGGTCCGGAAAGGCCGGATGCCGGAGGCGGAAGCCGAGCCGCATCCCCGCATCGTCGTCCAGGCCGACGCGCCCCTGCTCCACCAGCTGCAGGAACCCTGTGGTGGCCACCATCTTGGAGACGGACGCTACCCGGAACGGGTCCTCGAGGCCGAAGGGGTCCCAGTGGCCGGGTGCCGGGCCCATCCGCTTTCGCCCGACGGCTTCGGCAAACAGGGGCCTGCCGTCCCCGTGCCGCAGGATGGCCCCCGCGCTGACCACGCCGTCCGGTCCGTCCGCCAGCAGCGCGGCGAGGGACCGGTCCGGCCCGACGGCGGCCCGGGCTGCCGTCCATCCGCCGAAGCCGGCCAGTCCGGACAGGGCGACGAGCGCCGTCCGGCGGTTCATGTCACGCCTCGGCATAGCCCAGCATCCGACGTAGTCCCGGGGCCGCGAAATCCACCATGCGGCGCTGGACCGGCGGCAGCTGGTCCGGAATCGGCTGGTCCAGGGTCAGGTTCTGGCGCGCCGTCCGGCTCTGGGCGGGGTCCGCCCCCACCTCCACCCGCCGTCGCCAGTCCCCGGGCAGGCCGGGCAGGCCGCAATCCTCCATCAGGCCGGCAAAGAAGGTCTCGGCCCGCCTCGAACCCAGGTCGCGGACCGCCTCCACCACGTCCTCGTACCGCACGAGGCGGGCGGGCCCGCCCATCCAGGCCACGACGTTCAGGCTGTAGATGTCCATCAGGGTGGGGATCTTCTGGTGCAGGCCGAGGATCATCATGTTCAGGACCTCCTCGATGGGAACGGCCCCGCCCTTGATGTTGTTGGTCGATCCCTGGAACTCGTCGGACAGGTAGAAGCGCGCCCGGGCCAGCACCCAGTCATGGGGGTCGCGCATCAGCACCACGTGTCGCACGGGCTTCAGGGCGATGGAGGCGTCATCGGAGAACAGCAGGTGCCCCCAACTCATCATCGGCGCCGCCGGCTGGAAGGCGAGGTCCCGGGACTGGGCCAGGATGCGATGCTGGATGAACTCGTGTCGCCAGTGCTGGGACTCGTCGACGAACATCCGCATGATGTTGCGCAGCAGATGGGTGCCGCTCTTCGGCGCGCTGTTGAGAAACAGGGGCTGGGTGAGCTTCACCCGGTCGAACTGGCGGCCCGCCTCGTCGAGGGTGTCGGCCTTGCCGAGGATGACGGCGTTCATGGAAGGCTCCGATGGCGGACGCGGCTGGGCGGGCGCCCCGGAGAGCCCCCGCCCGACCTTACCGCACCCGGGCAAAAGTTCAGAACTTCTTGGTGAGGTTCACGAACACCCGACGACCCAGATAATCGTACTGGCTGGCCACCACCGAGGTGCCGACGGTGGTGAAGCGCTTACCACCGATCGGAACCGTGGACAGGGCCGGCGGATGTTCGTCGAACAGGTTGGCGATGCCCAGGGTGGTGGTCCAGCTATCCAGGTCCCGACGCACCGACAGGGCGTGATAGACCGTCGGTTCCGTCCGGATCTTGTAGCGGATGGTTCCGTCGGTATTGGTGGCCGTCCCGACGAAGCGGGCGTCGCTGCCCGGACCGATCCACTGGACATTCCACAGGACCGTGTAGGGGCCGTGGTCGAGGCGCAGATTGGCGAGGCTGGTGAAGGACGGATTGCCGATGGTCCCGTTCAGGTCGTCGGTCTTGCCGGGCAGCAGCTCCGTCGTGTTCTTGAAGGTCCAGGTCGCCTGAAGGTCGATGGTCAGCTTGGTGTCGAGGGGCAGGGCGTGGCGGTAGTTGACCGTCAGGTCCAGCCCGGTGTCCCGCTGGGTCGCGATGTTGATGAAGTTGTCAAAGACGTTGGTGATCTGGTGCGTGCCGTTGCGCTGGTAGAGAGAGCACAGGGGGTCCGTCGGGAAGTTGGTGGAGTTCAGGCAGCCATAGACGATGTTCGACGGCCCCAGTGTCGTGACTTCGTTCAGGATCTCGATGTTGAAGTAGTCCACCGCGACGCTGAGTTTCTCGAAGCTCGGGGTCCAGATGGCTCCGAGGGTGTAGGAGGTCGAGGTCTCGGACTTCAGGTGCGATCCACCGCCGGTGAACACCGTGGCGCTGGCCGCGCCCCCGAAGTTGGACGGCACGCCCTGGGCCGCGCAGTTCGTCGCGATCCGCTGCGGGATCAGGCCCGACGCGAGATTGGCGCCCCAGTTGTTGCAGGGGTCGATCTGCCGTTCCCCGACAAAGCTGGTCTGGTTGGCGAGGAAGCTCTCGAACAGGGCCGGGGCCCGGAACGAGGTGCCATAGGTGGCGCGCAGGCGGTATTCCGGCGTGATCTGCCAGTTGGCACCGACCTTGTAGGTTTCGTTGGAGCCGTGGCGATCGACGGTGGTCGCCCGCGCCGACAGGTCAAGGCCCAGGCGTTCGACCCACGGCAGGTCCCGCAGCAGTGGAACCGTCACTTCGCCGAACATTTCCCGGGTGCTGGTGCTGCCCTTGGTGATCCCTGCCGCGGACTGGCCCCAGACGTTGCTGGCCAGGGTATCCTTGCCGGGCACGTCATCGATCATGTCCCGCTGCAGGTGGACGCCGAACGCACCGGCGACCGCCCCCGCCGGCAACTTGAACAGATCCCCGTTGGCAGATGCCTCGAAGGTCGTCTGGTCATAGGTGGTGTGGCCGACTTCGTTGTCGAACAGGAAGGCGTTCTCCGCCGCCGTGTACTTGCCCGCCAGGAAGTCCGGCGACAGCCATTTGACGTCGACGCAGGCGCGCTTGCTGATCGGCGTGGTGTAGCCGACGCAGGACGCCGTCGGCCGCGGGATCGGGTTGTTGTGGGCAAGACCGAAGGTGCCGAAATCCGACCGGCCATCCGCGGTGTAGACGGCATCCTGCAGGATCACGTCCTGCCCGTAGGCCGCGCTGGACCGGCTGTACTGGACGAAGCTGTCCCACTGCCAGCCCTTGAGGGGGCCCACGGTCGGCAGATTGCCGCGCAGGCCACCCAGAACCCGATAGAAGTCCACCACCTGCTTGGAGTTGTCCCGCGGGGTCACCGGCGTCGGGCTGAGGATGTAGTTGCCGGTAAAGCCCTTGCTGAACGGGTCGCCTCCGTCCTGGGTGTAGAGGTAGGTCCAGAACTGGCGCACCCCGTGGGTCGCCGAGATCCGGCGATCCAGCAGCACTTCGCCATAGGCCTCGAGATCGTTGTTGACCTTGTATCCCCCCTGGAAGAAGGCCGACGTTGTCGTCAGGTTCGGCGAAAGGGTCTGGTTGTTGCTGAGGGGTGAATAGCCGTCCACCAGCCCCGCATCGTTCGGGAAAGACGAATCTCCGACGACATAGAAGCCTGCCGGGGCCCCCGGATAACCCGCCACCGGATTCTTCGGAGCCAGAGCGGCGGTCTTGCCGGAATAGTCATATTGCAGCTTGCCCGGCAGACCGGTGAAGGTGCCGTCGTACAGCCAGATGTCGTCATAGGGATACTGGGTGCATGCGAACTTGCCCGTCCGCGGATCGACGGCGTCGGCGCGCTTTCCCGTCGTCGAGCTGAAGACATAGTTCTGCGGGCAGTTGGTATATTTGCGCTGCCCGTAGGTCTGCTGGGACTGGGTGTAGTAGTCGAAATTGGCGGACAGATAGGCCTTCTCCGTCGCCACGCCCCAGGAGCCGGAAATCCGATACTGATCGCCGCCGGATTGCTCGGGCTTGGATCCGAACACATCCAGCTGGCCCCCGTTGAACTTGGTCTTGGTGACCACGTTGACCACCCCGGCAACGGCATCCGACCCGTAGATCGAGGAGGCTCCGTCCTTCAGGATGTCCACATGGTCGATGATGCTCTCGGGCAGCACGTTGAGGTCGAAGGACGACACGCCACCGCGCGTGCCGGCCGCCCCGGCGCGACGGCCGTTCAGCAGGAACACGGTGCGGTTGGCGCCGAGGCCACGCAACGAGATGGTCTGCGCCCCCACGCCACCGTTGGACACGAAAGCCGTGGAGGTCAGGGAGTTCACCTGGGGAGAGCCCGAGGCGATGGTCGAGGTCTGCAGCAGCGCCGCAGCGTCGCCGACACCGCGCAGCTGGGCATCCTCGCCCTTGATCACCTGGATCGGATCGGGGCTGTTGAACTCGTTCTTGCGGATGCGCGAGCCGGTCACAACGACAGCCGCGACGGTGTCATCGGACTTGTCAGCCTTGGCCTTGTCCGCAAGGGGCTTGGCGGCGTCGGTGGCAGCGGCGGGTGCCGACTGAAGGGCCGACGCGGTCTGGATGGCCGTGGTGTCGGCCCCCTCGGCCGCAGCCGCGGCCGATGCCAGGGCGACAACGCCACTGATCATGGTCGAAACGAAGAGTGCCTGTTTGCTGATACGCATGAGTCCCCCGAAACCGCTCGTGACTGCACGGTTAAATTGCAGCAGCCACGATTGAATTGATCCGACAGATAACAACACCTTCACAATTTATGAAATGGGGACGTGTGTGTCGCGACGGAAAATTTCTTGAAAATGGCTATTTTTTCAGCAGTTTATTGACCACGCCACATTCGTCCAGAATTGCACATCTCGGACACGGCCACCGGTCAACCCCGGGGTCGACCGGGTCGCGGGAGGGCCGGCCCGGGGGACACTTCGAGGCCGGCAGACCTCCCGATCCCCCGCGCATCACAATCATTCCGCTCACATGACATCAAGTTAAAGTCAACAACATTTAATGCTATCAAATGTTAAATATGAATATTGTCTGAACACAAAGAAATAATACTGTGACAATTTGCCCGATATACTTTGCAATCATTCGGTGAGTTCATGGGGGCGGGGATGGATTTCAGGAGTGTCTCATGCCGACCGATCTCAAGCCGGGCCATCTCAGTCCCGAGCGGAATCGCTCGGTCAAGGACGGTCGCATCCGGGTGGTCGTGTGGAGCCTTGTGGCGCTGACCGTGGTGTCGTCGGTCTGGCTGATGTTCGGCGCACCGATCTAGGCCCCGGCGGTGCCGGATGTTGCCGCTGTGCATTTCCAGGAGGCATCCGATCCCATAGGAAGGGGGACCGCCATGCGCCCCCCAAGCTCACCCCGCCAAAGCCGCTTCCCTCCACGGGCCCGAGCCCGGCTGTTGCTCGTTCCGGCGGCGGCATGCCTCGTCGCCGCTCTGGCCGCCACGGGCGGTCGGGCCAGCCCGATGCTTGACCTGCTGCGGGAGGCCCTGCCCCTCTGGCTCGGCGGCTCCGTCCTCACCCTGATCCTCGCCCTGCCCATGGTCGCCTCTTCCCGGACACGGCGCGCGGGGGGCTGGGCGGCCGGACTGGCCCTCGGTGGCGGGTTGATCAGCGGCGCGCTGATGGCACCGGAATATCTTCGCCCGATCCCCGTGATGTCCGCTCCGCCGTCGGGTTCGACACCGATCATGCTGATCCAGTGGAACGCCTGGGCGCAGAACCGGGATCCGGAGGGGGCGGCAGCCTGGCTGGCCGCCCGATCTCCGGACGTCATCACCCTGGAGGACGCCCGCGCGCCGATCCGCGAGGCGCTGATCCGCCGGGGATACCACCTGACCTCGGGCATTTCCGATACGGTGATCTTCAGCAAGGCCCCTCCGGTCCGGTCGTCGGTGGTCGTCCCGCCGGCCCTGTGGCCCCACCTTCCCGGTTTCGCCCGGGCGACCTTCATGACGCCCAACGGACCCTTCACCGTGGTGGCCGTCCATCTGAAACGCCCCTATCTCGCCGATACCCGGCCAGCCATCGCGGCGCTGAGCGTCCTGCTGGACGGCTATGATCGCGGTCGTGTGATCGTGGCCGGCGACTTCAACCTGGCCCCCTGGACGTCCGGCCTCGAGGCAGCCGACGCCCGCCTGGGTCTGGTCCGTCGGGACCGGGCCCTGGCCAGCTGGCCCGCCCGTTCATGGCCCTCGCCCCTCCTGCCGATCGACCATGTCTATGCCGGGAGCCGTCTGGCCTCTGAAACGCCGAAGCGCGCCCGCGCCGTCGGCTCCAGCCATTTTGCGGTGATCACAAGGCTTGCCCTGAAGTAGAGGTGCGCAGGCGAGGTCTGGATGCCACGCTGCTTCCCGGGTTAGATGGGGCTTGGCATGGGGCCAGTCCGAAGGGCCGAACCGAATGAACAGCCGTCTCCTCACCACTTCGGTGGCCGCTCTGGCCAGCCTGGCCCTCGCCGTGCCCCGTGCGACGGCGGATCCGGCGCCACCGCTCCGGTCCGGCCTCCTGGCCACGGCCCTGCCGTTCCGCGATGTGCTGGCCCGGGCCTCGGACCGCGCCCTGGACAAGCTCGGCCAGCCCGGAGCCTTTGCCGCGGACGACGCGATCCGGATCGGCCTGCCGGGCCCGGCCCGGAAGCTGGACGGGCTCCTCGCCATGGCAGGCAAGACCGGGGTCGGGCCGGACATCACCGCCAGCCTGAACACCGCCGCCGGACAGGCCGCCGCTGCCGCCAGGCCGATCTTCCGGACAGCCATCCAGTCCATGACCCTCCAGGACGCCGGGGGCCTGATGAACCGGACCGGGGCGACGGATTATCTTCGGCAGAGCGCCGGAGGCGAGATCCACACCCGTCTGCGACCTCTGGTCCGGACCGCCCTGATCCGGACCGGCGTGCTGAGGCAGGCGTCGAGCCTTGCCACACTCGGCCTGACGACGGACCGGCTGGTGGACTATGTCACCGACAAGACCGCCGACGGCATCTTCACCTATATGGGCCGGGAGGAAACGACCCTGCGGCAGAACCCCCTGTCTCTGCTCCAGAAGTGACGATGCCGCACCCGAACTGATCAAGGCCCGTCACGGGCACGAAGGACGTCTCGAATGCATTCGACCATCTCCTCATCGACCTTGCACCTCGGCGACCGCCCGGTTCGCCGGATGGGCTATGGTGCCATGCAGCTGGCCGGACGCGGGGTCTTCGGCCCGCCGAAGGATCGGGACGGCGCCCTATCGGTGCTGCGGGCCGCGGTGGAGGCCGGTGTGAACCACATCGACACCAGCGACTACTATGGCCCGCATGTCACCAACCACCTGATCCGCGAGGCCCTGGCCCCCTATCCGGACGACCTCGTGATCGTCACCAAGGTCGGTGCGCGGCGGGGCGACGATGCGTCATGGAACCCGGCGTTTTCCCCGGAGGACCTGACGGCGGCGGTGCATGACAATCTGCGGCACCTCGGCCTTGATGTGCTGGACGTCGTCAATCTGCGGTCCATGTTCAGCGCCCACGGGCCGGCGGAGGGATCGATCGAGGCCCCGCTCACAGTTCTGGCGGACCTGCAGCGCCAGGGCCTGATCCGGCATATCGGGCTCTCCAACATGACGCCGACCCAGGTGCGGGAGGGTCAGGGGATCTGCCCGATCGTCTGCGTGCAGAACCACTACAATGTCGCGCACCGGGGGGATGACGCCCTGATCGACGCGCTGGCCGCGGCCGGGGTCGCCTATGTGCCCTTCTTCCCCCTGGGCGGGTTCTCCCGCCTGCAGCACAGCCGGCTTGACGGGGTGGCGTCCCGGCTGGGGGTCACGCCGATGCAGACGGCCCTGGCCTGGCTGCTGCACCGCAGTCCCAATATCGCGCTGATCCCCGGCACCGCCTCCCTGGCGCACCTGCAGGAAAACCTCGCGGCGGCAGACCTGTGGCTCGGACCGGATGATCTGTCCGAGCTGGATGCCATCGGCGGTCCGACCGGCGGATCCATCGGGGCCTGACGCGATGCGCCATCTGATGAAGTTCCTGCACAGCGTCGGAGCGGCTGGAATGACCGGCGCCCTCGCCGCGGTCCTGGCCGTCCTGGTCCTGGCGCCCGGGACGGTTCACGGGGCCGGTGATGCCGCGCTGGTCGCCGCCCTGGCCCGGATCGCGGCCTGGGTCATCGGGCCCTCCATCGTCCTGACCGTGATCACCGGCCTCCTCGCCGTCGTGGTCACACCGGCCTTTCAGGAGGCCGGCTGGGTCTGGGCCAAGGCAGCGACAGGCATTCTCATCCTTGAAGGCGGCCTGCATGCCCTGGGACCCATCCAGGCCGCAGCCAAACGCAGCGCAGCGGCGATGGCCGAGGGTGCAACCGCCAATGTCGACCCGTCGCCGCTGGTGTCGGCGGAGACCAATACCCTGTGGGTGCTGCTGGCCGTGGGCGTGGCGAATATCGCGCTGGGCGTCTGGCGACCGCGACTGCCGAAGATCCCGGTCTGAAGCCGCCGGTCCGGGCCTCAGCCCGGCGCATCGACCGCGCGCGTCACGGCACTGAGCAGCGTGGCGGCGCGGATCGGCTTGGTCAGGTGCCCATCCGCGCCCGCCGCCGTCGACCGGGTCGCATGGTCGGGCATGGCGTTGGCTGTCAGGGTCAGGATCGGGACCGGCGAACGGCCTGCGGTCCGCTCGTGGTCGCGGATGGCGCGGATCGCGGACAGGCCGTCCAGCACCGGCATCTGCACGTCCATCAGGATCACGTCATATCGCGTCTCGGTGGCTGCCCGGACAGCCAGTGCGCCGTTGTCGACCATGGTCAGATCTGCCCCGATGGCCTACAGGATCAACTCCACGACCCGGCGGTTGGCCGGATGGTCTTCGGCCAGCAGCACCTTGACGGGTCGCAGGGACTGGGCCGCGTGTGCCAGCGGATCGCCCGCCTCCGGCGCTGCCGCCGCCAGGAGATCAAGTGCCAGCGTAAAGGTCGATCCTTGGCCCGCCCGGCTGACCGCCGAGATTCGCCCTCCCATCCGCTCCGCCAGACTGCGGGAAATGGCAAGTCCGAGGCCCGAGCCGCCGAACTCCCGGGTGATGGAGCCGTCCGCCTGCTCGAACCGCTGGAAAAGCCGCTCCGTTTCCTGCTCATCAAAGCCGATGCCGGTGTCGGCGATGGCAATCTCCACGCGGCGTGGTCCGCCACCGGCGACGGGCCCTGCGGTCAGAACCATCGAAACCTCGCCGGAGACGGTGAACTTCACCGCATTGGAGAGCAGGTTGGACACGATCTGCCGGATCCGAGCCGCGTCGCCCAGATACCAGGCCTCGGACGCCGAAGGTCCCTCCAGGCGGAAGGTCAGTCCCTTTTCCCGGGCGCGGGGGGCAAACAGCGCCGCCACGTCGTGCAGGATTTCCATGAGGTCGAAGGGCTCGCTCACCGTATCGAGATGCCCCGCCTCCACCCGCGACAGATCCAGGATGTCCGCCAGCAACCGGTCGAGAGTGACGGCGGAGTGTTCGATCAGCTGCACCATTTCCCGCTGACGACCGTCCAGTCGGGTCGCCGCCAGGGCCGTGGCCACCCCGAGGACACCGTTCAGTGGCGTGCGGATTTCGTGGCTCATATTCGCCAGGAACTCGGACTTGGCCCGGCTGGCCGCCTCGGCCTGGTTGCGGGCGGCCTCCACCGCCCGGGCCGCATCCTGCTCGTGGGTGACGTCGCGCACGATCCCCAGCATGCGCTGGACCTGGCCATCGGGGCCCAGGATCAGCACCGAGGCGTTCGCCACCCACCGGTAGCCGTGATCGGTCAGGACCCGATAGGTGGCGTCGAGGCGCTGAACACCGGACCGCATCGCGTCACGCCACCGGTCCGCCACGGCGGGGGCATCCTCCGGGTGGATCCCGCTCAGGAAGTCATCGAAACTGTGGGCTTCCCTCCAGTTGGCACCGGAAAACAGCTCGGTGCGGCCCTGCTGCGTGATGCGCCCCGTGGCGGCGTCCCAGTCGAACACGACCATGCCCCCGGTCTCGACGGCAAGGGACAGCCGCTGGTCGGACAGCTGGGTCGCGCGCACCGAGGTCATCAGTTCGGTCATGTCGTGCCGCAGGGTCAGCACGCCGGTCACATCGCCGCCACGGCCGCGCCAGGGCACGATTTCCGCGCGGATCCAGCAGGGATTTCCCTCGCCGTCCCTCGCCTCCACCGCGTCGTTGCGAAAGCTTTCCCCGGCGAGACACCGTTGGTAGATGTCCCCCCAGACCGCCATGGCACCGGGGAAGACCTCGTCGATCTGGCGCCCGATGACCGGCGTGCCGACGAGCTTGAGCTCCTCGAGCCAGCGCGGGCTGACCCGGACATAGCGGAACGTGCGATCGACAAGGGCCAGGGCCACCGGGGCGTGGTCGATGAAGCTGGCGATCATGGCGTCCTGCGCCGGATCCGGGGACACGGCCGGTATTGCGAGCTGCCGTGCCGACCAGCTTTGCGCCACGGCGCGCGCCACGTCGGCGAGACCCTCCCGTGCCTCCGGCGAGAGCGGGTGTGCCGCCATCGACAGGGCCCA
>CAIQUG010000188.1 GCA_903874895.1 uncultured Caulobacterales bacterium
GCCGTAGATGGCGATGATCTGTGTCTCGCTCGTCGCCTCGCCGGTGGCCGGCATATCCGGCTCGATCGCGGCTTCCTCGCGAAGCGCCCGGTTATCGATGATGGTGTAGGCCATGTTCACCACGTTCCAGACTGACCCGCAGGAGAAAGGGTCGGGTGTGTCATCTTAGGATGACGTTCTGATATGTCAAACCGGAATGACACTTTTCGACCCGCGTTCCGGCCGTCAAATTGTCCCAGGGTTGACGGGGGAAGCATCAGGCGCGCACCGCATCGTCCAGCGTGGCTGAAGCCTGCTCGAGCCCAAGGGCCTGAACCGCTGTCCGGGCAATGGCCTCGGCATCCAGCCCGGCGGCGGCGTACATCAGCTCGGGCTTGTCATGGTCCTGGAAGACGTCTGGCAGGGTCAGGGTGCGGATCTTCAATCCCCGATCCAGCAGGCCTTCCCGGGCCAGATAGTGCAGGACAAAGGCCCCGAACCCGCCGACGGCCCCCTCCTCCACCGTGAGGAACACGGCGTGCTCGCGGGCCAGACGGCGAATCAGGTCCTCGTCCAGCGGCTTGGCAAATCGCGCATCGGCCACGGTGGTGGTCAGCCCCATGCTCTGAAGACGGTCCGCCGCCAGAAGGGATTCCGTCAACCGGCCACCGAGGGACAGGATGGCCACCACCTCCCCCTCCCGGACAATACGGCCGCGGCCGATCTCCAGGGGTTGCGGATCGGCCGGGACGGCAACGCCCGTCCCCTCCCCCCGCGGATAGCGAACGGAGATCGGGCCCTCGTCGAAGGCCGCCTGGGTGGCCACCATCCGGGCGAGTTCAGCCTCATCGGACGCGGCCATGACCACAAAGCCGGGCAAGGCCCCGAGGAAACCCACGTCGAAGCTGCCCGCATGGGTCGCCCCGTCGGCCCCGACCAGCCCGGCCCGATCCAGGGCAAAACGCACCGGCAGCTTCTGGATCGCCACGTCATGCACGACCTGATCGTACCCCCGCTGCAGGAAGGTGGAATAGATGGCGCAGAACGGCCGCATGCCGTCCGCCGCCAGACCGGCGGAGAAGGTCACCGCATGCTGCTCGGCAATGCCCACATCGAACAGTCGGTCGGGAAACCGTCGCGCGAAGATGTCGAGCCCCGTTCCGCCAGGCATGGCCGCGGTGATGCCGACGATCCTGGGGTCGGTCTCCGCCGCGCGGGTCAGGGTCTCGCCGAAGACGGTCTGGTATTGGGGCGCTCCGGGGACAGGCTTGACCTGTACGCCGGTGACGATGTTGAACTTCGAGACGCCATGATACTTGTCGGAGGCGTTCTCGGCAGGGGCATAGCCCTTGCCCTTGCGGGTGACCACATGCACCAGCACGGGCCGGTCGGTGATCTCGCGGACGTTCCGCAGCACTGGAAGCAGGTGGTCGAGATTGTGGCCGTCAATCGGCCCGACATAGTAGAAGCCCATTTCCTCGAACAGGGCACCGCTCGTCAGCAGCGTCCGCGCCATCCCCTCGGCGCGACCGGCCGGAGCCTGCAGCGCCGAAGGCAGCTTCGACACCAGTTTCTTGCCGGCCTTGCGCACGGTCTGGTAGGTCTGACCGGACATATGCCGGGCCAGATAGGCGCTCATCGCCCCGACCGGTGGCGCGATGGACATGTCGTTGTCGTTCAGGATGACCGTCAGCTGACCCGTGGTCGCCGCCGCCATGTTCATCGCCTCGTAGGCCATGCCGGCACTCATGGAGCCATCGCCGATCACGGCCACGACCCTGCGGGACTCCCCCCGCTGGTCACGGCCGACACAGAACCCCAGGGCCGCCGAAATGGACGTCGCGGCGTGGGCGGCACCGAAGGGGTCGTAGACGCTCTCGGACCGCTTGGTGAACCCGGAAAGACCGCCACCCTGCCGCAATGTGCGCATGCGGCTGCGACGCTCCGTCAGGATCTTGTGGGGATAGGCCTGATGACCCACGTCCCAGATCAGGATATCGTCCGGCGTGTTGAAGGTGTGGTGCAGCGCCACCGTCAGCTCCACCACACCCAGGCCGGCTCCCAGGTGTCCGCCGGTGCGGCTTACCCCTTCGATGAGCTCTGCACGGACTTCGTCCGCCACGGACTGGAGCTCGGAATCCGGCAGCTTGCGAAGGTCCGCGGGTGAATCGATGCCATCAAGCAGGGTTCGCCGTGGGGGGGCCATGCCATTCATTGCGATGTCCTTGCTGGGTCGACAGGGAAGGTGTCAGACGGCAGGTCGGTGCGGCGCCGGATCACAGGCCGCTCCAGTCCAGGACCATCTTCAGGCAGGTCTGGTCGGTGAACGCCGTACGATAGGCGACGGCTGCGTCATGCGGCGTAGATCGATGGGAGATCAGTCCCTCGAGGGGAAGACGGCCCTCCTCGATCATTCGCACCGTGGCACCCAGATCGTCGGGCCGCCATTCGGCCGCCACACGGATCCGGGCTTCGCGCATGAACGCCGGGGGAAACGAGAAAGACAGTGGCTGATCGTAGAACCCGGCCAGGACGATCTCTCCGCCCCGCGCCAGGCTGCCGATCAGGGTGTCGAGAAGGCGGGCGTCGCCGCTGGCATCATAGATGGCGCGATAGTCGCGGCGCTCATCCTCGGGTGGATCCATGGCAGCATAACCCAGCGCGCCCCCGCGCCGGAGAGGATTGGTCTCCCAGACGACCGGCGGCGGCGCGCCCATGGCCACCGCGATCCGGGCAATCAAGCGGCCAAGAACACCATGTCCGATAATCAGATCCGGCGGCGTTCCGTCGCCGGCGGCGATGGCATGGCGCGCGGTCGCGGCAAGGGCAAGAAGGACGCCCTTCTCCGCCAGACCACTGGAAATCGCGGCGATCCGCGCGCTGGGTGCCACAAGGCGACGCGCAGCGCCGCCGAACAGTCCACGCGCACCGATGAAGCCGGTGGATCCCGGCACGAAGACCGTCTCCCCCAGACGCTCGCAGACGTTGGCACCGGCATGGATGACCCGACCCACCGATTCGTACCCCGGCACCAGAGGATAGCCCAGACCCGGAAACGGAGGCATGCGCCCGGACCACAGGAGCTTCTCGGTGCCGGTGGAGATGCCGCTCCAGTCGATCTCGACCACCAGGTCGTCCGCCCCTGCGTCGGCCAGATCCAATGAGCGAAGGGAAAAGCGCTCAGGCTCCTCCAACACGACAGCCATTGTTTCCATGATCGCCTTCCGGAGAGGTCACGCCACTGGGAGAGCGTCACGCTCACTGCGTGTCAGCTTAAATGGACACTTTAATATGTCAATTTTAATTGTCACTCCGTGGGCCACGATCGGCGTTCACCCCGGGACACAACATCGCGGGAGGCATTGCCTCTGCCACCGCCCGGCGAACGCCCCAGGCGATGTCGTCCGTCCAGACGCCTTGCTGTGGAGAGGCCGTCCCGGCAGCCCCCAGCCGTCAGGCAGCGCTGCGGCTGAACTGCTTGGGCGTGAGGCGCATGGCCTGGGCCTGGACAATCTCGCGAAGACCCGACGCACCCGAGCAGTCCGGGATCGCGGCAACGGCCTCTCTCACCAGGGACTGAAGATGATCAAAGGCACCCCTCACCCCCAGTTCCGCCACGAGACTCGGACGGTTCAGGGCGACATCCTGGCCCGTTGGCTTGCCGCCCTCGTCCGGAGACGACACGGCGTCCATCAGATCGTCTGCCGCCTGATAGGCCGCACCCAGTTTCTCGCCGAGTGCTGTCCACGGAGCGGGGGCCTGTCCCGCTGCAATGGCACCGGCGCGGGTCGCCGCAACAAACAGGGCCCCGGTCTTGGACTGGTGATAGTGCGCCACGTCAATATGCGCTTCGCTCTCCCAGGCCTGGCCTGCCACGATGCCGCGCGGCATGCCGACGCCCTGGATCACCGTCCGCAGGAGTGGCGTCAGGCGATGGGGATTGTGGGCACAGCCCTGAGCCAATGCGTCGAAGGCCATCACGATCAAAGCGTCACCGGCGAGGAGCGCCAGGGGTTCACCGAACGTCATGTGGACGGAAGCTTTGCCGCGACGCGTGTTGGCGTTGTCGAAGCACGGAAGGTCGTCATGGACCAGCGAGGCGCAATGCATCAGTTCGATTGCCGCACCCACGGCATCGGCAATCCCGGGCTCATCGTCGCCGCAGGCCTCGGCGACCGCCAGGCAGAGGGAGGGCCGGACCCGGGCCCCGCCAGGAAACACGGCATATCTGACCGCAGCCGCCAGGCCCGGCGGCGTCTGGTCGCCCTCGGCGCGCGTGATCACCGTTTCAAGCGCAGCTTCAATTCGCGTGGATATCGACATTGCCCGGACTCCAGACCATCTGCCCAAGGGAACCAGCGGTTGTCATGCGATTTAGACATATGATACTGTCCACTTCAATAGACAGGTTGAGGACTGTGTCGGTTTCGGTGCCGAATTGCCTTGCCCGTTTTCCAGCGCTTGTCATTTGGCACGGGACCCGTCTCTGATGCGGGAACGGGCCAGATGGGTGCCCCTCGCGATTCAATTGGCCTGACCAGATCTAGCAACAAAACCGCAACCGAGATGATTTCATGGCGATGAAAACAGACCTTTTCCATGACCTTGAAATCAAAGTCGTGACTTCCTCCAGTTCACGGTGAACGCACTCCATGTATCCATTTTTCAAGGCAATGCACATTCTCGGCCTGATATTGATGGCAGGAAATGTCACGGTAACGGCTCTCTGGAAGGTCTTTGCCGATCGAACCAACAACCCTCAGATCATGGCGTTCGCCCAGTGGCTCGTGACGGTAACCGACTTTTCCTTCACCCTGTCCGGCGGCTTCCTGATGGTACTCGGCGGCTATGGTGCCGTCTACGTCGGCCAGTGGCAGCTGTTTGAAACGCCCTGGCTGATCCTGGGACAGACGATGCTGGGGATCGCAGGGGCCGTCTGGCTCGGCATCCTCGTACCGATCCAGATCAAGCAGGCTCGCTGGGCGCAGGACTTCGCCGTCCATGGCGAGGTGACAGCCGAGTATCGGCAAGCCAGCCGCACCTGGTTGGTCTGGGGTCTGCTCTCGACCGTGCCTCTCCTGGCTGGCCTCTATGTCATGATTGCCAAGCCGACGAGCTTCTGGTGGAGCTAGCCGGCCCCTGCACGTCCGGGAGAGCCCTGTGGATGCGATAGACACCATGGCCGCGTGCGAACGCGGCGTCGGACCGCGCTTCAGCGCGACCGTCGCGCCAGAGGGCTATCTTTGGTGGTATGTGGACGCCATCAGCGACGACGGACGATATGGCATCACGCTGATCGCCCAACTCGGAAGCTGTTTTTCGCCCTACTACGCGAGCGCGCGGCGACGGCAAGACAGCAACCCGCTGAATCACAATTCCCTGAACGTCGCCCTCTACGGCGAGGTGAAGCGGTGGAGCATGACCGAGCGCGGAAGCTCGGCGCTCCATCAGAGCCCCTCCCGACTGACCATCGGACCAAGCTCGCTGCTGTGGGACGGAGACTGCCTGACCATCCAGATAGACGAGATCTCGGTGCCCATCCCGCGGCGTATCCGCGGCACGGTAAAGCTCTATCCCCGCACGATTGCGGGCGAGCCCTATGAGCTTGACGCTGGCGGACGCCATCGCTGGGCACCGATTGCGCCTGGCGCACGGGTTGACGTGCAGCTCGAGCACCCTGCCCTCAACTGGACCGGGCACGGCTATCTCGACTCCAACTGGGGCGATGAGCCCCTTGAGACGGCGTTTCAGTACTGGGAGTGGTCCCGGGCGGAACTGAAGGATGGCGGAACGGCTGTCCTCTATGATGCGATCCGCAGAGACGGGCAACGTACCGAACTGGGCCTGAGGTTCGATCCGGCCGGCGGCGTGACCCGGATCGACATTCCGCCGCATGCCACGCTGCCCTCTACCGGCTGGGGGATGCGACGGGGCACCCGGGTGGACGCGCACCACGCCGCCCACGTGGCCCAGACCCTGGAGGATACGCCGTTCTACACGCGGTCTGTGCTGTCGACACATCTGCTTGGCGAACCTGTGACCGCCATGCATGAAAGCGTGTCCCTCGACCGGTTCAGCGCCCGATGGGTCCAGACATTGCTGCCGTTCCGGATTCCACGGGCGATTTGGCTCGGCAAGGCAGGGCAAGGCTGACCCGCGCCGTGCTGCTGCAAAACCGCAGCAGACCGGCAATATCCATTCGAAAGGATCGAACCATGGACAAGTTCTTTGCGAGCGGGCACTCGATCGATCTCGTCCTGTCTCTGATCTGTCTGGAAGCCATTGGCCTTGCCTTGTTATGGCGAACAGGACGATGCCCGGTGCCTCCCGGCGCAGCACTTCTCATCCTGGCTCCGGGGAGCTGCCTGCTGCTCTCTGCCCGGGCAGCCCTCACCGGTGCCTCCTGGGTCTGGGTGTCGTGCCTGCTCCTCCTGGCGCTCGCCATACATCTGATCGACCTTCGGCAACGCTGGCGGCAATGGAGCGTTCTGAAATCAGCGGCGACGAAAGCTTGAGCCACCCCAACGCACCCGTATCATTCCGTCTCTTGAAGACGCCATAGGGATCCGGCGAGATGGGGTCGCAAAACTTCAGAACTCCACCGCAGACGGGCCGCTTCGTCATCGTGACCGGGGGCACGGGCGGGCTCGGATTCGAGACGGCGTCCGCCCTCGCCGCAGCTGGGGCCGAAGTTGTTCTGGCCGGTCGCAATGAACAGAAGGGTCACCAGGCCCTGGACCGACTGCTGGCTGTCCATCCCGGCTCGAGAGCGCGATTTGAGCATCTCGACCTCGCGTCGCTCGCATCTGTGGCAGACTTTGCCGGGCGGATGACGGCCGCCGAACGCGGGATCGACCTGCTCGTCAACAACGCCGGCGTGATGGCCCCTCCGGAACGCCATCTGAGCGCGGACGGGTTCGAACTCCAGTTCGCCACCAACTATCTCGGCCATTTCGCACTGACCGCCCATCTGCTGCCGCTGCTGCGCCAGCCCCCCGGCGCTCGGGTCGTCAGCGTCAGCAGTCTGGCCGCGCACGTCGGGTCTCTGCACCTTGCGGACCTGAACTCCGAGCGCGCCTATGCTCCCTTCCGGGTCTATGCCATGACCAAGCTCGGCCTGCTGTCCTTCACCTCCGAATTCCAACGGCGCAGCCAGCAGGCGGGCTGGGGCGTGGATGCCATTGCCGCCCATCCAGGCTGGGCCCGGACCGACATCATCAGCAACGGCCCCGCCTCGCGCGGATTGCGGGGCGCCCTTTGGGGGTTTGCCAAGCCGCTCCTCCTTCCCTTGAGTCCGCGCGCGGAACAGGCGGCCGTTCCGATCCTGTTCGCTGCCACATCGCCAGACGCAATCGGCGGCGGGTTCTACGGCCCCACCGGACCGCGCGAATTGCAGGGACCAGCCGGAGAAGTCCGGAGCCCAGCCATGGCCCGGAATCCCACTGTCGCCGGCAAGCTCTGGGACATTTCGGAAAGACTGGCCCACGTCGACTTTGCCTGACGGCCCGAGCCGTGCGTGTCCGTGACGCTCAGTCCACCTTTGTCGGAAATTGGCTCTCCGCGATCGTGAGTCCGGACAGCACGACGCTCTCCCTCAAATGTCGCCCGCCCACGAGCGTTTCGAGGATGAATGCGGAGAGATCAACCCGGCTGATCGTTCGCTTGCGCCGTTCGCCCCGCAGGCTGGCCAGCCAGCGCCCGGTGGCTGCGCCGTCGGTCAGTCCAACAGGCTGGATCAGCGTCCAATCAAGGCCGCTCGCCTTAACGAGAGCTTCCTGACGCCCCTTGTCTGCCAGTTGCTCCTTCAATTGCAGAATCTGGAACCAGATCCGATAGGCTGGCGACAATGCGTCGCGCGTATCGCCGACGCCATACGAGGAGATGCACACGAGGCGGTTGACCGAAGCGACCGACATGGAGGCGATCACGTTGGCGGTACCGATCTCGCAGATATTGGCTGGCGTGTTCCGCCGCGCCCCCAGACGCGCCGCGATCGGATTGAGGGAATCGCCCAGGCTCACGACGACGGCGTCCTGACCGGTCACGGCGGGTGCCACTTCATCCGGATTCAGGGCATCGCCCACAATGACGGAAATGCCCGGCCGAGCCGGGAGCTTCACCGCATCCCGCCCAAATGCCGTGACCTCGTGGCCTGCCGTCAGAAGGGACAAGGCCAAGGTGCGTCCCAACTTGCCGCTCGCGCCGAATACAACGACCTTCAACCCTCAAGCCTCCTGATGACCGGTCAACCCGCAACCCAAGGAATTTCGCCAACCGTAGCCTGAGACGATCCTCCGCCAGGATCGACCGGGCAACCCGGAGTGCCCCGCAGCCGAGACCGAATCATTCGTCCGACGGTGCCCCGGGCGAGGCCGGACCGTCCTGCGGACTTGACGGGTTGTCCATCCGGCCCGGACGGAGCTGCCAGAGCTGCCATAGGGCCCAGACCACCGCTGTGCCCTCGAACAGCAAAACGAGAAGATACATCCGGGAACTTCCGCTCAGCACCATCGGCTCAAATCCTGCGATTGCCTTGGACTAGAGCCTTTGCTGGCGTAGCTCTCGCCGCGCTTCAAGGCCGGAAAACAGGTCCACGAGCCAGGCCATATCGGCGTCGAAGCCCCTTTGCGAATGCCGCGTGAATTCGCTGGCCGCCGTCGAACTGGAGACGGCCTCGACCAGAAAGGCCGTCGCCTTCAGCGGCGCTCCGGCGGGCGAGACCACGCCCATCCGCCCGGCGTCCACGGCGGTGCGGGCCAGCAGGACGAGCTTGGTGGACAAGGGCACGACGGCCCGCCGGGACATGTTGTCAAGTTTGAGATGGATGACCTGGTCGCCGATGGCAGCATAAAGTCTGCGCGCCGAAAGAATGGCCGGCCGGAACCCTGGGGAGAGATTGGCAATACCGGCATCCGCGCGTCGGTAAAGCCTGTCAGCCTCCGCCAGAAGCCGGCGGCTTGCATTGGCAACCTGCGGTGCCGGGCCGGGCGCGGCGAGCCATGCCTCGATGTCCAGCCCGTCCGCCTCGAGCCAGTCCCGCGGCAGGTAGACCCGCCCCATCCGCGAGTCTTCCCCCACATCGCGCACGATGTTGGTGAGTTGCATTGCCACGCCCAGGTCACACGCGCGAGCCACGAGGTCCGGCGCGCGCGCATTCATCAGCACGGCCATCATGGCACCGACCGAGCCCGCAACCCTTGCGCCATAGGCGTGCACGTCCTCAAGGCTGTAATAGCGGCGATCCGAGGCATCCCATTCCAGCCCTTCCAGAAGGGCGTCGAACACCACCCGCGGGATCGCGAACCCCGCCACCGTGTCGGCCAGAGCACGATCAACCGGATGATCCTGCGGCGCACTGGCATAGACGGCATCAAGGCGGCTTCGGAGCCGGACGATCGTGTCTTCGCGCCCGTCGTCAAGATCCACCGCGTCGTCGGACAGCCGGCAGAATGCATAAAGCGCATAGGCCGCCTGTCGAACCCGGTCCGGCAGGAACCGTGAGGCCAGAAAGAAGGACCGCGAACCGGTCCGGATCATCTCGCGGCAGGCAGCGAGGTCAGCGGGCTGAGCGAACATGGTCAGACTCGACATTGGCGGCTTCAGGGATCATGTCCCCCACGATGCGGGCGGATGAGAGGACACCAGGCAGACCGGCACCGGGCTGCGTTCCGGCACCCACCAGGAATAGCCCCTCGATGTCCTCGCTGCGATTGACCGGACGGAACCATGCGCTCTGGAGCAGGGTTGGGGCGAGGCTGAAGGCGGCCCCCTTGATAGACAGGAGCCGATCCTGGAAGTCCTGTGGCGTTGTCACGAAGGAGACGGCCAGATTTTCCGACAGGCCTGGCAGCAGGGTCTGAGCAAGCCGGTCCTCGATCGCCTTGCGATAGGGCTCGGCGGCCTCGGCCCAATCGATCCCGGCATCGAGATGCGGGACGGGCGACAGGACGTAGAAGGCGTCGCAGCCCGCCGGAGCCAGGGATGGGTCCGTGGCCGTCGGCCGATGCAGGTAGAGGCTCATGTCCCCCGACAGCGGTCGAGCCTTGAAGATGTCATCGATCAGGCCGTGATAGCGGGGCCCCAGCACGATGGTGTGGTGATCCACATCGGCATACTGTCGGCGCGTTCCAAAATACCAGACAAAAAGGCTCATCGAATAGCGGGCCTTGTCCAGCTTGCGGTTGGTCCACCTCCGGCGGTCTGCGGCGGGCACAAGCGTCTTGTAGGTATAGGCTGCGTCAGCATTGGAGACGACAATGTCCGCGGCAATCTCCTCGCCATTGGCAAGCTGGACACCTCGTGCAACCCCGCCCGAGACGACAATGCGCGAGACCTCGGCATCATAGCGGATCGAATTGCCCTGCCCCTCGATCAGGCTGACAAGCCCATGAACCAGCGCGCCCGTTCCGCCCATGGCGAAGTGCACACCCCAGCGGCGCTCGAGGTGAGAGATCAGGCAGTAGACGGCGGTGGTGTCGAAGGGGTTTCCGCCGACGAACAGCGGATGAAAGCTTAGCGCGACCCGCAGCTTCGGGTCCCGGATATAGGTCGACACGAGCCCGTAGACGCTGCGATGCCCACCCAGCTTCAGGAGATCCGGTGCCACGTCGATCATGGACTTGAGCGAGGTGAAGGCCTTGTGGCCGAGTTCCTCGAAGCCGAGGCTGCAGATCTCTCCGCTCCGCGCCATGAAGCGTCTGTAGCCGTCCAGATCCGACGGAGACACCCGCACCACCTCTTCCTCCATCAACGCCTGATCGGCGTGACAGGTGATCACCTCCCCGTCGTCGAAGACCAGCCTGTAGAAGGGATCCACGGAGCGAAGGTCGATATCGTCCGAAAACCTTCTCCCGCAAAGGGCCCAGAGATCTTCGAACAGATAGGGTGCCGTGATGATCGTCGGACCGGCGTCAAAGGTGAAGCCGTCGCGCCGGTGCACATAGGCCCGACCGCCCGGTGCGTCGAGACGCTCCAGCACGGTGACCCGATAGCCCTTGGCGCCCAGCCGGACCGCAGCCGCCAGCCCCCCGAAGCCGCTGCCGATGACCACGGCATGAGGCCGCGTGTCCGCACCGGATGTGCCCAAAGTTTTAGCGCGATCAAGTGTCAACATGGGTAGACACTATGAGCCGAAGTCCCGGACTGGCAAGCGCCAAACTGCCGATTTGCCAAATCCTTGACCGGTGCGATGGGATGGATCATCCGACCCCCGCATGATCTGCAGCGTCGAAGATCAGGCGGGCCATGGCGTCTGGAGCTTCCTCATGGGCCAGATGACCCAGCTTGGGAACGCGCACGAGGCGTCGGCCGGGGGCCATCCGCGATACCGTCTCCGAAACACCGGGCGGGACCGCGAGGTCCCGGTCCGCGGCCACCAGCGTCAGGGGGCCATGGCTGGAGTCCAGGTCCGGCTGCAGTGCCTCGAGATCCCAGCGGCTCATCATGGACAGGGTCGCTGACAGATGGCCCCGGGATCGCAGAAGCGTCCTGTAAGCCTCGAGCCCCGGCTTATCGATTCGCGAGCCCGTGCTTTCGATCAGCCGCTCCACCACGCCCGGCTGCCGGGCGCGCCACGCGAACAGTCCAATGGCGGCGGAATTCACCGACAGGGCCCTCGCGAGCACGGGAAAGACCTGACCTGCCGCCCCCGGAAACGGCTTCAGAGCGCCGTTCAGGCTGACCACGCCGCCGGATCCCGCCCGCCCCAAGGCCTGCAGTCGGACCGCAACGGCTGCCCCTGCGGAATGACCGACGATCATCTCTGGCGGAGAACGCAGGTGAACGGCAAGGGCTGCGAGGCTGTTTGCCATGCCATCAAGGCTCAGCACATCCCCGCCCTGCCGCCCGCGCGGACCCGAGACGGTGCCGGTGTCGAGGATGCGTGAAAATCCGTGGCCCGGCAGATCCGGGGCCAGCACGGTGAAACGCGTCGCCAGCCGCCGACCCAGGTCCCGAAAGGAATGGGCGCTGGCGGCGGATCCGTGCAGCAGCCAGACCACCGGCCCCGAACCCGCCGTCTCGACCCTCCACCTCACGCCCTCCGTGGTCACAAGGCGGGTGTCACCAAAGCCCGGCCACCGGCGTCCATCCCGGTCCCAGTCAAGATCCGTTGGCGCGCCTATCGCGTCGAACAGGCTCACGGCGCAACGGCCGCCAGTTCGCGCCGGACCAGATCGACCACGGCTCCGGATGCGCAGAAGGGCAATGTTGCATATACCCCGCCCATGGCCCGGGAGAACCGGTCGGCCTCCGGCTGCGGCCGAAGCGCGGTATCGATGTAAAGACTGCGGGTGCCGGTGGCGGCCAGTCGCCGACCGGCGGCCAGCGCATCCTCGTCGGCCGCGGCCCGGCCCGGCTGACCGGCACGGTCGATATTGGCCCGGCCATCGGTCAGGAACACCACCATAGGCGTCCGCGCCTTGCTCCGCTCGGACAAGGCCACCGCCGCCGCCGCATCGATGGCCGATGCCAGCGGCGTTCCACCCCCACCCGGCAGGTCGGCGAGCAGGCGCTTGGCCCGCGTGAGGGAGCGGGTCGGCGGCAACAGCAGATCCGCCGCCCCATGGTGGAACGCGATCAAGGCCACCCGGGCCCGTGACACATAGGCCCGGGCCAGCATCTGCTCCACGGCCCCCTTGGCCTCCGCCAGACGCTGGAACGCCGTTGATCCGGAGGCATCCACGACGAAGACCGTCGTCAGTTCGGTTCTCTGCACGAAGCGTCGGATCCGGAGGTCCTCCTTCCGCAGCCTCAGCCGATCTCCGGATGCGCCCCCCCGCAGCCCCTGCCAGGGCGCAGCGGCGCGGAGGGTTTCGATCAGATCCAGTCGCACGCCCGTCTTCAACGGGCCGGGCCGTGATCCGAGAGGCCGACCGCGGGTCGCTGACCGGGCCAGGGCACCGCCGCCCCGGCCGCGGGTGGACTGCCGCGCCGCCCGCGCGCCGTCCTCGAAGGTGGCATTGACCGCTTCCGGCAGAATGGCCCGCAAGGCCTCCACGACCATCTCTGCCAGGGCCTCCGGCGTTGGCGGTACAGCCTCGGCGGCAGCGTCATCCTCCGGCTTCGGCGCATCGGGCGCTTCGGGTGGGTCAGGCGGCGGATCGGTGTCCGACGGCGGCGGTTCGGTGTCACCGGTCCTGTCCGCCGGTCGGGACGGAACTTCGGAAACGCGCAGGAGGCACCGGGGCGCCAGGACCAGACGGGCCGCAACCACAAGGTCGTCGATCACGACGGCCGGCCGCCCCTCGAGCGCCGCATGGGCTGCAGCGGCCTGCAGGGTCAATAGAACAGCTCTGACAGAGGTGACGCCCAGACGCTGGGCTGCATCGCACGCCGCCTCCACCAGGTGGTCATCCGGGCGTGGCAGGCCCTGCCGGCGCAACCGCGCCGCTGCGATCACGTCGGCCATGGCGACCGTGTCCCGGACCTGCCGCCAGCCCACCTGCTCGAGAAAGATGTGAAAGGCCAGTCGGTCCGCCAGTCCGGTCGCCACACGGTCCTCGTCTTCGCGGCCTTCATCGAGCGCGATCAGGCCAAACCGTGCGGGTGCCGAAAGGGAGAGCCCCTCCCGCTGGGCTGCGATCACACCTCGATCAAGGGCCGCACAGATGTGGGCCGTGACACCCGGATCCGCACGCTCCGCCATGGGTAGCAGCGCCACGCCACCATGTGCCTGGGCCAGCAGCCCGGACTGGATCACCAGCGACCCCGAACCCAGAGTGGCCGAAAGGTCCAGTCCCCCGAGCAGTCGGTCCTCACCCACGTTCACGGGAATACGCACCAGCGGCGCGGCGCTGGACAAGCGCCCCTGCACCAGCTGCAGCCAATGCTCCCGAACCGGCCCAGCGCCCGCCCGGACGATGGCCCCGCCCAGACCCTGAGGATCGATCGCCAGCAGGGCCGCCGCCAGGTCGGCATCCGCCCAGGGGCCGGGATCCACGTCGTCTTCCAGCGAGACCGTCAGCGGGCTCATGCCCCCAGTACCTCCGCCATCGCCCGTTCGATCCGGACCGACGAACCACCCTCTTCCAGGGGGTCCCGGCGCAGGCGGTGCGACAGTGCCATCAGGGCCACGTGCCGAAGATGGTCAAGGCTCACCTCCGCCGCCCCGGCGAGGGCTGCAACCGCGCGGGCGGCGCGGATAAGGGTCAGTTCACCACGCAGGCCGTCGGATCCGACGGCGATGCACAGACGCGCTGCGGCTTCGAGCACCGAGTCCGGTGTTGTCACGTCACGAACCCGGTCCCGGGCCTCGACAAGGCTTGCCGTGATCCGTGCCTGCTCCGGTGCGAACCGGTCGAGAAAGGCCTGGGGGTCATGATCATAGGATGTGCGCCGCCGGATCACCTCCACGCGCTGGGCGAGGTCAGTGGGGGTCTTGACATCAACCGACAGGCCGAACCGGTCGAGAAGCTGGGGCCGCAATTCCCCCTCTTCCGGGTTGCCGCTGCCCACCAGCACAAAACGCGCGGGATGCCGGACGCTCAGCCCCTCCCGTTCGACGACGTTCTCGCCAGAGACGGCAACGTCAAGCAGCAGGTCCACCAGATTGTCCTCAAGCAGATTGAGCTCGTCGATATAGAGGAAACCCCGATGCGCACGGGCCAGCAGGCCAGGCTCGAACCGCTTCTCACCGCGGGTCAGGGCATGCTCAAGATCGAGTGCGCCCACCACCCTGTCCTCCGTGGCCCCGAGGGGAAGGTCGACCACCGGCGTCGGGGTCACATCTGCGTCAACCTCGGCGGAGGAGCCGGCGCGATGGACGCAGTCGCCGACGCAGGCTGGTGGCCGATCCGGGTCGCAGTTGTAGGGGCAGCCGGTCACCTTGCGGATCGATGGCAGCAGACCCGCCAGGGCCCGGACGGCCGTGGACTTGCCGGTTCCCCGGTCGCCGAAAACCATGACGCCACCAATAGCCGGATCGACGGCGGCGATCATCAGTGCCTGCTTGAGGGCGTCCTGCCCGACAATGGCGGAAAACGGATAGACCTTGCTCATGCAACCTCAGCGACAAGGAGCGCGTGTGCCCCGGAAAGAGAGTAGAGGCACCATTCGTCAAAGCGTCAACCGGGATTGACACATCTGCCTGTCATTAATACCGTCCACTCATGAGCCAGGTGATTGCAGACAAGGCCGCCCCCCCAGCCGCACGCCAGCTTCCGGAGCCGGCAGCCGTCCTCCAGTTGCTGAAGCCCATCACATGGTTTGCGCCCATGTGGGCCTTCATGTGCGGGCTGGTGTCATCGGGCGTGTCGCTGGCCGATCACTGGCTGCTGGCCGTGGGCGGGGTCGTGCTGGCGGGTCCGGCGATCTGTGCCACCAGCCAGGCCGTGAATGACTGGTTTGATCGGCATGTGGATGCCATCAACGAACCAGACCGCCCCATTCCGTCGGGACGGATCCCCGGCCGATGGGGTCTGGCCATAGCCGTCATCTGGACGGTTCTGTCCCTTGCCCTCGCTGCGTCTCTGGGGGCCTGGGTCGGTTGGGCGGCCCTGCTGGGCATGGCGCTGGCCTGGGCCTACAGCGCCCCGCCGCTCCGCCTGAAGCAGAACGGCTGGTGGGGCCCGGCCTCGGTGGCCATCTGCTACGAGGGCCTGACCTGGTTCACCGGGGCTGCCGTGATGACCCGCACCTTTCCCGGCGCCGAGATCCTGACCCTGGCCGCGCTCTACAGCTTCGGTGCCATCGGCATCATGATCCTGAACGATTTCAAGGCGGTGGACGGGGATCGTCAGATGAACATCCTCTCCGTACCCGTGGACCTCGGGGTCGAAAACGCCGCCTGGCTGGCCTGTGTGATCATGGCGGCACCGCAGATCGTCGTGGTCGCCCTGCTGGCCAGCTGGGGGAGCCCGATCCGGGCCGCGGTCGTGGCCGTCCTGACACTGGTGCAGTGCGGGCTGATGGTCCGCCTGCTGAAGGATCCGAAGCAGCACGCGCCCTGGTACAACGGCACGGGCACCACACTCTACGTCATCGGCATGCTGATCAGTGCCTTTGCGGTCGGCGCACATCCGGGAGGTCACTGACATGGCCCAGGCGGGATCACAAACCACAGGCCTTGGCTGGCTCGGCATCGTCAAGCTCGGCCTGGTGCAGAGCGCCATCGGCGCGGTCGCGGCCCTGACCACATCGACCCTCAACCGCGTCACGATCGTCGAGGCGGGCATGCCGGCCATGCTGCCGGCCGCTCTGGTAGCCTGGCATTATGTCGTGCAGCTCAGCCGTCCGCACTGGGGCCACGGGTCCGATCAGGGCCAGCGCCGCACGCCCTTCATCATCGGCGGGATGAGTGCGCTGGCGCTGGGGGCCATCCTGGCGACCGACTCGGTGACAATGCTGCACGGATCGCCGGTCGTCGGCATGCTGCTGGGCCTTTTGGCCTATTCCATGATCGGCGCGGGCATGGGGGCCGCCGGCACATCCTTGCTGGCCCTTCTCGCCACCCGCGTCGCGCCGGAGCGGCGACCGGCTGCGGCCTCGATCACCTGGGTCATGATGATCTTGGGCATCGTTCTGTCGGCGTCCATCACCGGTGCCCTGCTCACCCCCTTCTCTGCGCAGCGGCTGGCGATGATCGCCTCCGGCGTCGCCGGGATCGCGTTCCTGCTCACCCTTCTCGCCGTCTGGCGGGTGGAGGATGGGCCGGAAATCACCGCACCGGCTCAGCCCGACGCTCCCAAGGCTGCGTTCAACGATGTCCTGCGCGACATCTGGAGCGATCCAGTGGCGCGGAACTTCACCGTGTTCGTTTTCGTCTCGATGCTGGCCTACAGCGCCCAGGAACTGATCCTCGAACCGTTTGCCGGACTGGTGTTCGCCATGACGCCCGGCCAGTCGGCGCAGCTCAGCGGCCTGCAGCATGGGGGCGTGCTGCTCGGGATGGTCACCGTCGGGGTCCTGGGCGCGCGCTTCGGCGACCGGCGATCCCAGTGGATGCGCCTTTGGACCGTCGGCGGCTGCCTCGGATCCGCCGTGGCCCTTGCCGGATTGGGCGCGGCCACGGCGTTCAAGCCGGTCTGGCCGCTCGCGCCGACGGTCTTTGGTCTGGGCTTTGCGAATGGGGTCTTCGCCGTGTCCGCCATCGGCTCGATGATGGGACTGGCCGGAGGGGGCCGTTCGCCCAGCGCCGGCGCCCGCATGGGGGTGTGGGGAGCTGCCCAGGCCGGAGCCTTCGCCATCGGCGGGTTTCTGGGAGCCGCGGGATCCGACGCCCTGCGCAAGGTCCTGCATGACCCGGCCAGCGCCTTCCTCGGCGTCTTTGCCGTCGAAGCCCTGATCTTCCTCGCGTCGGCCGCCCTTGCAGCGGGTATTTCCAAGACGCCGAGTCCATCAACGAACACCGGACAACTGACCCTTGGAGGGGCCGGACAATGACCACTGACAGCGGGATCGAAACCTTTGACGTAGTGGTGGTGGGGGGCGGCCCCTCCGGCGCCACGGCGGCCCACGACCTGGCGCGCAAGGGGCGCAAGGTTCTGCTGCTCGACCGGGCGGGCCGGATCAAGCCCTGCGGCGGCGCCATTCCACCCCGGCTGATGCGGGACTTTGACATTCCGGAGCACCTGCTGGCCGCCCGGGCCACATCAGCCCGGATGATCGCCCCCTCCAACCGCGAGGTCGACATGCCCATCGAGGGGGGCTACGTCGGCATGGTCGACCGGGAAATCTTTGACGAGTGGCTGCGTGACCGGGCTGCGGCCAGCGGGGCCGTCCGGCGCACCGGCACCTTCGAGCGGATCGAGCGGGACTTCGACGATGCCGCGATCGTGCTCTATCAACCGAAGGACAGCGGGCCGACCGGTCGGGTCCGCGCCCGCATGGTCATCGGCGCGGATGGGGCCAAGTCCCAACTGGCCCGCAAGAACATCAGGGGCGGCGATCAGGTCTCCTGTGTCTTCGCCTATCACGAGATCATCCGCACCCCGCAGAATGTGGCCGGCTTTGACGGGCAGCGCTGCGACGTCTTCTATCAGGGCGAACTGTCACCCGACTTCTATGCCTGGATCTTCCCGCACGGGGACACCGCCAGCGTCGGGGTCGGCAGTGCCCACAAGGGCTTCTCCCTGCGCGGCGCGATCAAGACCCTGCGTCAGACCACCGCCCTCGATGGCTGCGAAACCCTCCGGCATGAAGGGGCGCCCATCCCCCTGAAGCCGCTGAAGCGGTGGGACAACGGGCGCGACATCGTGCTGGCCGGGGATGCGGCGGGCGTGGTTGCGCCCGCGTCAGGCGAGGGAATCTATTACGCCATGGTCGGTGGCCGAGTTGCGGCCGACGCGGTGGAGGCCGCCCTGATGACAGGCGATGCGCGTGTGCTGGCCTCGGCCCGGAAAGCCTTCATGAAGTCCCACGGACAGGTCTTCTGGCTGTTGGGCGTCATGCAGCACTTCTGGTACCGCAGCGACAAGCGGCGGGAGCGGTTCGTGAAGATGTGTGCGGATCCCGACGTACAGCGCCTGACCTGGCAGGCCTACATGAACAAGGAACTGGTGCGCGCCGATCCGGCGGCCCACGCCAAGATCTTCTTCAAGGACCTCGGTCACCTGATCGGCCTGTCGCCCACCTGACGGCGCGCGCCACAGGATCGGGCCGGGCCGCTCCACGAAGGCGCGCCTCCCGATCGGCGCGGCTGACCGTCAACTGCACCCCCACCCGGGACATGGCCGACGGCGCCGACGTTGCGCCTTCAAAGACCGAGTTCGGACCACCGCGCCATGTATATGCGGAACCAGGGGGCGTAGGCCCCCGGATCGCGGACCATGTCGGCGCGGATCGAGGACACCGATGCCCACCGGGCGTGGGATACCTCTTCGGGATTGAGGATCGGGACGGTTTTGCGACGATCCACGCGGGCGTGGAAAATCTGCACCCGCTCATTTTCCCAGAGGCCATCGGACACCGCCGCGGAGTATTCGATGACGGCCCCGGCTTTCAGGTCGAGGCTCAGCCCCATCTCTTCTCTCAGCCGCCGCTCGGCGCTGGCCGCGTCGGGCTCGTTCCAGTAGGGGTGCGTGCAGCAGGTGTTCGCCCAAAGGCCGCCGCAGTGGTACTTGCTCTCCGCCCGTCGCTGCAGCAGCAGCTCGTCATCGGAGAACACGAAAACGGACACGGCCAGATGCTGGACCGCCCGCCGGTGGGCATCCATCTTTTCAATGGGATAGATCGAACCGTCCGCCGCGATCGCCGGGATCAGCTGCCTGACCGCGGGGGCCGGGGCCAACCGCTCGACAGGCTGCGTCTGGCGGAGAATCGTCATGACCGGTTCCTCTCGAGGATCGGGGCGAACGCCGTCAAGCCGCCACCGGCTTGCGGGCCAGGGCGCAGATCGACCACAGCTCCGACAGGGCGTTGACCAGCTTGGTGATATCCGCATCGGAATGGACCGGGGACGGGGTGATCCGAAGCCGGTCCGTGCCCCGCGGCACGGTGGGATAATTGATGGGCTGGATGTAGATGCCGTGATTGTCCAGCAGCCAGTCGCTGAGCATCTTGCACTTCACCGGGTCCCCGACCATCACCGGAATGATGTGGCTCTCGTTGGGAAGGCACGGAATGCCGATGGCCGCCAGCTCCCGCCGCACGCGGGCCACCCGGTTCTGATGCCGGGTCCGTTCGTGCTGGCTGGTCTTCAGGTGCCGGATCGAGGCCATGGCCCCCGCCGCCACCGCCGGCGGCAGGGCCGTTGTGAAGATGAAGCCCGAGGCGAAGCTGCGGATGAAATCGCAGACGGCGGCGGATCCGGCCACATAGCCGCCCATGACGCCGAAGGCCTTGCCCAGCGTGCCCTCGATCACGGTCAGACGGTCCATCAGACCCTCCCGCTCGGCAATGCCGCCGCCCCGGGGACCGTAGAGACCGACGGCATGGACCTCGTCCAGATAGGTCATGGCCCCGTACCGGTCGGCCAGGTCGCAGATCTCCTTGATCGGGGCGATGTCGCCGTCCATGGAATAGACGCTCTCGAAAGCCAGCAGGATCGGACGGCCCGGTTCCACCGCCGCCAGCTTCTGCTCCAGATCCACCAGGTCATTGTGCTTGAAGATCACGCACTTGGCCCCGGAATGCCGGATACCCTCGATCATCGAGGCGTGATTCTGCTGGTCGGACAGGACCACGCAGTTGGGGATCCGTCCGGCCAGGGTGCCCAGCGCCGCCCAGTTGGACACATAGCCGGAGGTGAAGGTCAGCGCCGCCTCCTTGCCGTGCAGGTCCGCGAGCTCCCGCTCCAGCAACACGTGATAGTGGTTGGTGCCGGAAATGTTGCGGGTCCCCCCGGCCCCGGCCCCGCACTTGTCCAGTACCTCGTGCATGGCGGCCAGCACGTCGGGATGCTGCCCCATGCCGAGATAGTCGTTCGAGCACCAGACGGTCACGTCATGGGCCTCGTCGCCCCGGTGGCGCTTGGCCTTCGGGAAACTGCCGGCTTCGCGCTCCAGCTCGGCGAACACCCGATAGCGCCCCTCGTCCCGGAGCCCGTCGAGCTGGCCCTGGAAGAAGCCTTCGTAGTCCATGCGGTCGTCTGTCCTGGGGTCCATGAGAGGAGCGCTCCTTGCCTATCGCTTGTCGAGGGCGCGTTGATCGCGCGCTGTGTCAGGGGACGCTGGAAGTGCCCAGCGCCAGAGGGTCGTGTCGGGAACGGGAAGCACCATGAACAGGTGCTCGAGGACCGCCAGCGCCGTCAGGGCCAGCAGCAGGGACTGTGAGACCACCCTGTAGGGCGTGGCCGTCGCCGCGCTGATGCCGCGGCTCTCGATCCAGATAACCACGGCCCCGGCCACCATGGAGAGGGGGAACAGGGCGTTGCCGGAGGATTTGCGCAGATAGCTGGTCAGGTAGCGCAGCCGGTCGGGGAAGAACTCCATGCTGAAGTTCGGCACGCCGAGGAACAGGTTCAGCTTGGCACTCAGTCGGGCCATGAACAGCACGCCGAAGGTGCAGAGCCCGACGGGATTGGCTTGTCCCCAGCTGAACGCTGCCAGGGCTATGAGGGTCAGGGCGAGGGCGATCTCGTGATAGATCAGGGTGGCTGCCGCCAGCCGGAACCGGCGCAGGCCTCGGGCCTCCGCCGGACAGGGGGCGAGGCTCGGACCGGTGACGAAGCCCATGAGGAAGCTCGCCTCATGCCAGCCCCAAAGGCCCAGCGCACAGGTAAAGCCCAGCACCGCCCCGCCCGGCGTCGCGTCATCCAGACTCAACCAGAGCCCGACAAGGGAGGCCGCCGCCACAGCGGAGATCAACGCGAAACTGAAGCCGTGGAACCGCTGCGGCCGAC
>CAIQUG010000189.1 GCA_903874895.1 uncultured Caulobacterales bacterium
CCGCCCGTCGAAGGGCAAAGGGATCGCGGGAGCCGGTGGGCTTCTCGTCAATGGAGAAGAAGCCGGTGAGCGTGTCGATCTTGTCCGCCAGAGCGACCGCCACGGTCACCGGGGCCTCGGGAACGGAGTCACCCGGCCCCTGGGGCTTGTAGTGGTCACGAATGGCATCGGCCACGGCGTCGGGCTCGATGTCCCGGGCATAATAGCCCCCCATGATGCCCTGCAACTCGGGAAACTCCCCGACCATGCCGGTCCCGAGATCGGCCTTGGCCAGCCGGGCAGCCCGTGCGGCAAGGTCCGGTTCGGCACCCACCAGCGGGGCAATCTCGCGGGCCAGGGCTTCGATCCGTTCCACCCGCGCGTACATGGTGCCGAGCCTGGCGTGGAAGGTGACACCCTTGAGCTTGTCGAGGCGGGCTTCCAGCGGAATCCTGCGATCCTCGTTCCAGAAGAAGCGGGCGTCGCTCAGGCGGCCGGACAGGACCTTGGAATTGCCCGCCAGGACAAGCTTGCCGCCGTCTTCCGGCGCAATGTTGGCCACGGTGACGAAGTGCGGCGCGAGCCCCGGCTGGCCCGGCACACGAACGGCAAAGTACTTCTGATGCGTGCGCATGGAGGTGCGGATCACCTCCGGCGGCAGGCTGAGGAAGGCGGGGTCCATGTCCCCCAGCAGCGGCGTTGGCCATTCGGCGAGCCCGGACACCTCGTCCAGCAGCCCCTCGTCCTCCACCAGTTCCAGTCCCCGGTCCGTACAGATCGCACGGGCACCGTCGAGGATGCGCTGCCGGCGATCGGCGGCGTTCAGGACCACGAAGTGGGCCTCGAGCTTGTGCCGGTAATCCGCCGCTGACGTGACCTCGAACGGCGTCGGGTCTCCCATGAACCGGTGCCCCTCGGTCACATTGCCGCTGACAAGGCCATCGATCTCGAAGGGCACGATCCGGCCGTCCAGCAGACAGACGATCCGCTGCAGCGGGCGCACCCAGCGCAGCGTCCCGGACCCCCACCGCATGGACTTCGGCCAGGGAAATGTCCGGACGACCTTTTCGACAAGCTCCGCAATGATTTCTGTTGTCTGCCGGCCCTTCTTCTCGACCGTGGCAAACAGGACGCCGTCCCGCTCCACCAGCTGGTCGCGGGTCAGTCCCGTGGAGCGGAGGAAACCCGCCAGGGCCTGGTCCGGCGCATTGGCCCGCGGGCCCTTGCGTTCCTCGGACCGGTCAGGCTGGGCCAGAGGCAGCCCCGTTGCGATCAGGGTCAGTCGGCGCGGTCCGGCGAGGGTCTCGAGGTCCGAAAAGGCGATGGCCTGCTCCTGCAGTCCGGCGCGGACCAGGCGCGCGAGGTCGTCGGCCGCCTGACGTTGCATCCGGGCCGGAATTTCCTCGGAGAACAGCTCCAGCAGCAGCTCAGCCACGGGCGGCGTCCCCCTGTTCGGCCTCGACCCATTTCTGGGCGCACATCTTGGCAAGATCCCGGATCCGGCCAATGTAGTTCTGCCGCTCGGCCACGGCGATGGCGCCCCGGGCGTCCATCAGATTGAACAGGTGACTGGCCTTCAGCACGTGGTCATAGGCGGGAAGCACCACCGGCTGTCCCTGCGGGCCCTTGTGGGCGAGAATCCGGGGTACCTGACGCTCCATGTCCTCGAACTGTCGCTTCAGGGTGTCCACGTCGGCCACCTCGAAATTGAAGGTCGAGCCCTGGCGTTCGTTCTCGAGGAACACCTCACCATAGGTCACGCCCGCCTTGTTGAACTTCAGGTCGAAGATCGAATCGACTCCCTGGACATACATGGCCAGCCGCTCCAGGCCGTAGGTCAGCTCGCCCGCCACCAGGTCCACATCCAGTCCGCCGACCTGCTGGAAATAGGTGTACTGGCTGACTTCCATGCCGTCGCACCACACTTCCCAGCCCAGGCCCCAGGCACCCACGGTCGGGTTTTCCCAGTCGTCTTCCACGAAGCGGACGTCGTGCAGGGTGGGATCCAGGCCGATGGCCCGCAGGGATCCCAGATACAGTGACTGCATGTTGACCGGATTGGGCTTCAGGATCACCTGGTACTGGTAGTAGTGCTGCAGGCGATTGGGGTTTTCCCCATAGCGTCCGTCTCCCGGGCGCCGCGACGGTTGCACATAGGCCGCGCGCCACGGCTTCTTGCCCAGGGCGCGCAGCACCGTGGCTGGGTGCAGGGTCCCCGCCCCCACCTCGACGTCGTGGGGCTGCAGGATCACGCAGCCCTGCTCGCTCCAATAGGCGTGCAGGGTCAGGATCAGATCCTGAAATGACAGGGGTTCAGCTACGGTCATCAGGTCCAGAATCAGCAAGCGTCCGGCCAACGGGGAGGCGTTCCGGAGCGCGGGCGGACCATAGGGCGGGGGCTTGCGGGGATCAAGTTGTCCGGCGGCAGAAAGGCCCGCCTTTGCAGGCGGGCCCCTGGCCGGCGTTGAGGAATCCGGCGGTCCGCCACCTCGGGGGCGACGGACCTCCGAGGCCTAGAACAGGACGCCGAGCTCGAGCATGCCGCGGATCTGCGACTTGGACGAACCGTCGAGGCCGAAGGCGGCACCCGGTGCAGCCTTGGACGCCTGGACGTAGGAGGCTTCCCCGCGGATGTAGTAGATCTTCCACTGATAGGTCGGGGTGAAGGTCACCGAGAAGGCGTTGCTCTTCGGGCCGTAGAGCAGGTTGGCCCCTGTCGCGGCGTTGGCGCTGGTGCTGATGTACTCGATCCGGGTCGGCAGGCTGAGGCCGGACAGGCTGGTGTCACCGAGCTTGGCGGTCGCCGGGAAGGTATAGTCGATGAACACGGCCGCGCCGGTGGTCGAGGCCGACGTCGTGCCCAGTCGGCTCAGGCTGGGGACCGTCGTGTACTGGATGTACGGCATGATGGTCCAGGGACCGTCCGTATGGGTATAGATCAGGTTGTAGATCTGGGAGTTGTTGAAGAGGGGGGACGTGGCCGAGTTGGACACATAGGTCTTCTTCGTGTTCCCGCCCGCCGCGAAGGCCAGGGTGTTGGAGCTGTTGATGGTCCAGGTGGCAAGCCCCGTCACCCAGCTGAAGTCGTTGGAATAGAACCCGTCATTGACCGACAGGCTCAGCGCCAGCGGACCGGCGGTGTAGTTCACCTGCACGCCGCGATTGACCAGGTTCTCCTGGTTCCAGAGAAGCCCCCGCTCGATCTGGCTGTTTTCGAAGGTGAAGTTGTATTCGGCACCGACCAGGGTCGGCAGCTTGCCGATCTCGATCGAGAAGGCCGAGTTCGGCACGATCTTCACATAGGCCATCGGCACGGTGCCGAAGTTGTTCTTCGTGGCCGTGCTGGCCTTGGTGTAGGGCACCCCCACCGTCGGGAAGCTGTAGGACCCGGCATCGATGAAGAACTGGAACAGCCCGTCGGTCTTCTCGATCAGGATCTGGGCGTTGGTCATGTCGCCCACGCCGGAATGATCGCCGGTCAGGTGGTGGCTCTGGGCAAAGGCGAGGCCCGACACGGCCCCATTGATCGTGATGTCACCGAATGCGCCGGACTTCACCACATAGGGCGTGGGATTGATGACGATCGGGCCATCCATGCCGATCGAGAAGCTCGGCGCGGCCGGAGCTGCGGCCGGAGCCGCCGCAGGAGCCGGGGCGTCATCGGCGAAGGCCTGGCCGGCGAAGAGGGCCGCGCCCGCGGCCGCCGTGAGCAAAAGGCGCATGTGTTGATCATCCCCTGTTGATGAAAAGGAAGGCGGAGGGCCGCCGTCACCCCGGAGTCCCACAGGACAGCCGACGCGCCGACCGCAAAGTGACAGTTTCGGGTCACAAGCGATTTCCCATGCCGAAAGTGCGTTCAATTATGGTCGCCCCACGGACGGCATGATGAATAATTGGGCAATTGAGGGTGAGCCAACCCTAAATTCGGGATCGGCGTAGGTCTGCCCCGGCTCTGAAGATAGCCAATGACGGACGGAGGGTGCCTCAGGCGGCACCTCGCGGCTCCCGATACGGGAGAGGCGATCGAACGGGGAGCAGAGCATGAAATTGGTGATTGCAGTGGTGAAGCCCTTCCGGCTCGACGCTGTGCGCGAAGCGCTCACGGCGGCAGGGGTCGAGGGAATGACCATTTCCGAAGTCAAGGGTTTCGGCCGGCAGAAAGGCCAGACCGAAGTGTACCGGGGCGCTGAATACCAGGTCAGCTTCGTGCCCAAGATCAAGATCGAGGTCGTTGTGCCGGCAGCGCTCGCCGACAAGGTGGTCCAGACCATCAGCGGCGCGGCGGCGACCGGCAAGATCGGCGACGGCAAGATCTTCGTCATCGATATCGAACAGGCGGTGCGCATCCGCACCGGTGAAACCGGCGCTGCGGCGCTTTGATTTGAACCTTCAGATTGGGGATAGGTTGATGACATCGCGTAAGTGGGGCCGCGGACTGGCGGCCATGACCTTGGCGGGGCTATTGCTCGCCGGACCTCTGGCATTGGGCGCCGCGAGCGCCCAGGCCGCCGATAATACGGTGGCTCCCGCCGCGGCAGCGCCGGCTGCTGCCACGCCCGCCCCGGCGGCTGCGCCTGCCGCGGCTCCTGCGCCTTTCAAGACGGACTCCGGTGACACGGCCTGGATGCTGACATCCACCGCGCTGGTGCTGATGATGACCATCCCTGGTCTGGCGCTGTTCTACGGGGGCATGGTCCGCCGCAAGAACGTGATTGCCACGGTCACCCAGTCCTTTGCCATGACAGCCGTCGTCACCCTTGTCTGGGCGATGGCGACGTACAGCCTGGCCTTCTCCACGAACCCCGACGCCAAGCTGAACGACTACATCGGCGGCACGGCGAATTTCGGGCTGAAGGCCATCACGATGGACAAGTCCTACTCCATCGCCGGCGCGACCATGACGATCCCTGAGTACGTCTACATGACGTACCAGATGACCTTCGCCATCATCACCCCTGCCCTGATCTGCGGAGCCTTCGCCGAGCGGTTCAAGTTCTCCGCCCTGCTGCTGTTCACCGTTCTGTGGTCGGTCTTCGTCTATGCCCCGATCGCGCACTGGGTGTGGGGCGGCGGTTTCCTCGGCGGCCTCGGCGTCATGGACTTCGCCGGTGGTACGGTCGTTCACATCAACGCCGGTGTCGCGGGTCTCGTCTGCGCCCTGGTGCTCGGCAAGCGCAAGGGCTACGGCGTCGACAACATGGCGCCGCACAACCTGGTCTTCACCATGATCGGTGCGAGCCTGCTGTGGGTCGGCTGGTTCGGCTTCAACGCCGGCTCTGCCGTGGCTGCCAACGCCCTGGCCGGTGCGGCCATGGCCAACACCCAGATCGCGACGGCCGCTGCCGCCCTGGCCTGGATGACAGTGGAATGGTTCGAGCGCAAGAAGCCCGGCATCCTGGGCCTCGCCTCCGGTGCCGTGGCCGGCCTGGTGGCGGTGACCCCGGCTTCCGGCTTCGTCAACCCGATGGGGGCCCTGGTGATCGGGCTTGCCGCCGGCGCGGGCTGCTACCTGTCGGCCGTCTGGCTCAAGAAGATCTTCAAGTACGACGACAGCCTGGACGCCTTCGGCGTGCACGGCATCGGCGGTCTGATCGGGGCGATCCTGACCGGCGTGTTCGCCGACGCCTCCATCAACACCCTGCCGAAGGGCCATGGCGTGCTGACCCAGGTCGAAGGTTGCGTCGCCACCATCGTGTGGACGGCCGTGATCACCTTCGTGATCCTGATGGTCTGCAAGTTCACCACGGGCCTGCGGGTTTCCGAGGAAGCGGAAGTCGAGGGTCTCGACACCTCCCTGCACGGGGAAGCGCTGCACGACCACGCCTGATCCGTCAGCGCGCAAGTCAAGACGGGAATGGGCGCCTGGAAACAGGCGCCCGTTTTCGTTTTCTCCCGGACCGTGGGAAGGGAGCGGACCGGTTGTCAGCTGCCCCACGGACCGCCGAGGCGGCAGACCCGGGCCCACCAGTCCGGGCGCAGGTCATTGATCCGCTCCAGCAGGCTCTGGGCCTCGTAGTCCCCGGCACAGAGGGCAAAGCAGGTGGCACCGGAACCGGACACCCGCGCCAGCAGGGTCTCGCGTTCATCCCGCAGGGTGGCCAGGACCTCGGTGATCTCCGGACAGACCCGTTCCGCCGGGGCCTCCAGATCGTTGCGCGTGAAGCTGAGCCACGCCGCCACTTCCTCGATGCTTTCCAGCTGGTCCGGCATGGGCGGTGGGGCCACGTCAGGCACGCCGCCCTGCTCGTCGAAGGCGGCATAGACTGCGGCTGTGGCGCAGGGCACGCCGGGATTGACCAGCACCGCATGCAGCAGCGGCATCTCCGGAGCCGGGCCGAGTTCGTCACCCCAGCCGGACGCCAGGGTCGGGCGGGCGCGGAAGCAGGCCGGTCCGTCGGACCCCAGCTGGGCCGCCAGGCTCTGGAGATCCATGTCGTCCAGGGGCAGGTCCAGGGCGTCTCGGACCAGGGCCAGAGCTGCCCCCGCGTCACTGGAACCACCCCCCAGGCCGGATGCCACCGGCAGCGACTTGATCAGGGTGAGACGAAAGGGAGCCACCGGACGGCGAAGCCGCTCCAGCACCAGGTCCCTCGCGCGGATGACCAGATTCTGGTCTGCCGACGCGTTGAGCAGTTGGGCCGACATGGGACCGTCGAGCACGAACTCCGGATGATCCGCCGGCTCGATCGTGATCCGGTCGCCGATATTGGCGAACACCATCAGGCTTGAGACCGGGTGTCGTCCCTCCTCCACGTCCAGGGCCCCGACATGCAGGAACAGATTGACCTTGGCAGGCGCGAGGGCAGAGCGACGCATGGGAGTCCGGACCGGGGCTGACGGTTGAAGTCGAAGAAGATCAGATGACCGGCGCCGGCCGGCCCGATGCAGGTCCGTGGGCGCCGGCCGGGGCGGGTACGGGGGCACGGGACATCGGGGCCGCCGGAAGGGATGCCGGGTCGAGGCCGTGCTCGAGCTTGTTTTCCACCGCCGCACGGATCCGATTGTCCGGGTTGAGGGTCAGGACGTGGCTCCACTGATAGCGGGCCTCGGTCGGGCGTCCGCTGCGCCAGTAGGCGTCGCCGAGATGGTCGTTGATCTCGGCATCACCCGGCTCGAGAAAGACCGCACGCTCCAGATCCCGGACCGCGCCGACATAGTCCCGGACCCGGAAGCGCGCCCAGCCGAGGCTGTCGAGAATGGCACCGGAATCGGGGGCAAGCGCCACGGCCCGCTGCAGCATCTCGAGGGCTTCCTTGAGGTGCTCGCCCCGGTCAACCCAGGCAAACCCGAGATAATTCAGCACGTCGGGCGCATTGGGCGACAGCTTGAGCGAGTGTTTCAGATCTGCCTCGGCTTCCGGCCACTTGCCGGATCGCTCCTCGTTGGCACCGCGCAGATAGTAGATCCGGGCGTCCACACCTCGCGACCCCGCGCGGGTCACGATGCCGTTCAGAACCGTGATCGCCTCCTGATAGCGCTGGGCGTCCCGCAGCAGTTCGGCATAGACCACCTCGGTTTCCACATCCCCCGGCACAGCCGCCAGAGCGTCATGGGTGATCTTCAAGGCCTGGGTCCGGTCACCGACCTGCTGGAAGCTGAGTGCCAGCCGGATCCGTGCCGCGGTATAGGACGGACTGCCTGGGCGGACCTGGAGAAACGCCGCCCGGCTGCCCGTCTGGTCGCCAAGCTGGGTCAGGGTCTCGCCGGCCAGCACCCAGGCATCGCTTCGAGCCGGGTCCAGCCGCAGCGCCAGACGCAGGTAGCTGAGGCCGACCTCCGGCTGGTGATCCCCGATCAACAGGGCTGCCAGATTGATCAGGCAATCCGCCGGTCCCTCCAGCAGGGTCGGTGCGGCCGGCGCGGGCCCGTGGGCCTGGGCCCGCTTCCGCGCCACCGTCAGGGCCGCATCGTCCGGCACCCGGTTCAGGGCCTGGCTATAGAGGGTCACCGCCTCCATGGTGCGGGCCCGACGCTCCAGAAACGCCCCATAGGCGAGGATGAACATCGGCTCGCGGCTGGCGGCGATCGCCTTGAAGGCCGCATCGGCGTCGCTCAGCCGCCCGCTGCGCTCGAGAAGCTCGGCCCGACCGAGCCCTCCGAAAGCCACCACGAGCTTGTCGGTACCGGGGCCGGACGGTGCCGTCGCCGTCTTCCAGTCACCCGCCGCCGCCGCAGCCCAGGGGCGGATCAGGGCGGCGGCGACCGAATGGGGTCCCAGGGCGGGATTGTCCGCGAGATCCGGCATGGCATCGCGGCCCCGGTCTTCGGCCAGGGCATTGACCGCGCGCAGGATCAGCACGAGCCCCGTGACCGTGTCGTCGGCATCCACCGGTCCGGAGGCGGCCACGGCCGCGGCCCGATCGAGCTGCCCGGCCAGAACGAGGATGGAGAACGCCTTGGCCCGCAGGAAGGGGTCCTGGGGGTCCGTCACGCTGGCCTGGTCGAACAGGGCCGATGACCGCGTGAGGTCACCCTCCGAGGCCGCCTGCTGTCCGGACAGGAAAAGTCCGTAGCTGTCGGAAGGGGCCAGCGCGGGAGGCGACGGTGCCGCAAGCCGCGGGGCGGGTCCGTTGGCCGCCGTCGAGGCACATCCGGCCAGGAACAGGGCCGCCAGAACGCTGGCGCGACGGGGGACGGGCGACTGCCGAGGCCGTGAACGGAGAGCCGGAACCACAGATACGATCATGGGCGGACAGTCCCATGATTTCGACCGGAACCGCAAGGGCCGGAGCGCGCCCGCTCCGGCCCTTGCCCTGTCACATGTTCGGATAGTTCGGCCCGCCGCCACCTTCGGGGGTCGTCCAGACGATGTTCTGTGACGGATCCTTGATGTCGCAGGTCTTGCAGTGGACGCAGTTCTGGGCGTTGATCACGAACTTGGGGTTGGCCTGCTGCTCGTCATAGACGACCTCGTAGACCCCCGCGGGGCAGTAAAGCCGTGCCGGTTCCCCGTACTTGGGCAGGTTCACCGAGATCGGCACCGACGGATCCTTCAGGCGCAGGTGCGCGGGCTGGTCTTCCTCGTGATTGGTGTTGGCGATGAACACCGAGCTCAGCTTGTCGAAGCTGATCACCCCGTCGGGCTTGGGATAGGCGATGGGCTTGTAGTCCTTGGCCAGGCCCGTGGACTGGGCGTCGGTCTTGCCATGCTTCAGGGTGCCGAAGATCGAGAAGCCGAACAGCTGGTTGGTCCACATGTCCAGGCCACCCAGGGGAATGCCGATGAAGGTGCCGAACCGGGACCACAGGGGCTTCGCGTTGCGGACAAGCTTGAGTTCCTTGTAGACCCAGCTCGATTCGTAGGCCGTCTGGTATTCCGACAGCTCGTCGCCACCGCGACCGGCCTGCAGGGCGGTGAAGGCCGCCTCCGCCGCCAGCATGCCGGTCTTCATGGCATTGTGGCTGCCCTTGATCCGCGGCACGTTGACGAAGCCGGCGGAACAGCCGATCAGCACGCCCCCCGGGAAGGACAGCCTGGGGACAGACTGAAGGCCACCCTCGGTGATCGCCCGTGCGCCGTAGGCGATCCGGCGACCGCCTTCCAGATGGGGCCGGACCGAAAGGTGTTGCTTGAAGCGCTGAAACTCGTCGAAGGGCGAGATATAGGGGTTCTTGTAGTTCAGGTGCAGCACGAACCCGACGGCCACGTAGTTGTCGCCGAAATGGTACATGAACGAGCCGCCACCGGTCTTGTCGTCCAGCGGCCAGCCGAAGCTGTGCTGGGCCAGTCCGGGCTGGTGCTTTTCAGGCGGAACCTGCCAGAGTTCCTTGATGCCGATGCCGTACTTCTGGGGCTCGCGGCCCTCATCCAGTTTGAAGCCGGCGATCACCTGCTTGGCCAGGGAGCCGCGCACGCCCTCGGCGATGAACACATAGCGGCCGTGCAGTTCCATGCCCGGCTGGTAGTCGGGCTTTTCCTCGCCATCCTTGCCGATGCCGACGACGCCCACGACCACGCCCTTGATCGAGCCGTCCTCCCGGCGCACCAGGTCGGACGCGGCAAAGCCCGGATAGATCTCAACGCCCAGTTCCTCGGCCTGGGTGGCCAGCCAGCGGCACACATTGGCGAGGGAGGCGATGTAGCAGCCATGATTGTGCATGAAGGGCGGCATGGCCCACATGGGCAGCGAGATCTCGCCGGACGGACCGAGCATCAGGAACCGGTCCCGGGTCACCGCCGTCTCCAGGGGAGCACCGCGCTCCTTCCAGTCCGGGAACAGTTCGGTCAGCGCCTTGGGATCGATCACCGCGCCGGACAGGATGTGGGCCCCAACCTCGGAGCCCTTTTCCACCAGCGCGACGGACACCTCTTCCCCGGCCGCCGCGGCCAACTGTTTCAGTCGGATGGCCGCGGACAGGCCCGACGGCCCGCCCCCGACGATCACAACATCATATTCCATCGACTCGCGTTCGGGGGCGTCGCTCATGCGCAAGGTTCCTTGACGCGGATCCATTGATCCGGAGGCTGTCTTATCCGAATGTGTCCCAAGGGTGGTCAAGCCCCATCTTCTGCATCCGCCCTGCAACTTCCCCATCCGGAAGGACGAATTGAGCCGCTCCCGTCCATTTGAGCCTGATGCCGCCCTGACCAGCCTCCTCGCCTTCTGGGCCGAGGCGGGCGTGGACACGGCCTATGCGGAGCAGCCGGTGAACCGGCTCGAGGAGGGGCGACGCCGACTGGAGGCTCCGACCCGAACCGCGGCAGCCGTGGTCCGCGGCGAGCCGTCCCTCGTTCTCAGCTCCGTCGGCGGGGGCGTGGGCACGGCCAGCGCGGTGGCCATCGCGCGGGACCAGGCCCGGGCGGCGGGGTCCCTCGAAGACCTGGCGGCCGCCATCGAAGCCTTCGAACTCTGCCCGCTCCGCACCATGGGCGCCCGCCAGTCGGTCTTCTCCCGCGGTCGTCCGGACGCGGCGGTCATGCTCATCGGCGAAGGCCCCGGCGCGGACGAGGATCTGCAGGGCCTGCCCTTTGTCGGCAAGGCGGGCAAGCTGCTGGACCGGATGCTGGCAGCGGCGGGTCTCGAGGGCGAGGTGTTCATCACCAACACGGTGTTCTGGCGGCCGCCGGGCAACCGCACCCCGACGCCGGAGGAACAGGCCATCTGCGCACCGTTCGTCGCCCGGGCCATCGAGCTGCTGGACCCGAGGCTGCTGGTGCTGGTGGGGGGGGCGGCGGCCAAGGCCATGCTGGGGCGACCGGAAGGCATTCTCAGCCTGCGCGGCCGCTGGACCGAGTGGACGGGGGAGGACGGTCACGCACGTCCGACCCTTCCGACCCTGCATCCGGCATTCCTGCTGCGACAGCCCGCGGCCAAGAAGCAGGCCTGGACCGATCTGATGAGCATTGCCGCCAGACTTGATCGGGAGCGGGGTTCCCCCTAGAAGACAGGGGCGTCCGTGGACCTGTCGGGCGAAGGGCCTCGGTTCCGACGCCCCATGAGGGCGACGTATTGAAGCCAACCGGTCTCTCCTGTCTGATGATGGCGACGGCGCTGATCGGGGCGACGGCGGTCTGCGGCACGCCGGCAAGGGCGCGGGCGTCGCAGGCCACCCCGGGGACGGCGTCGCCGCTGAGGGTTCTGAAGCCCGGGGACCTGGGGGCCTATGCATCGGCCTTCGCCGCTGTCCGCCGGGGAGATTTCGATACGGCCGATGCCGAGCTGAAAAAGGTTCGAGACACCTGCCTCGTCGGACGGGTCACTTACGAAAAGCTGATGTCGCCGGCCTATCCGGCCAGCTTTGCGGAGCTGAAGACCTGGCTGCATAAATATCACCAGTCGCCGGGGGCCGACCGTGTCTGGGCTGTCGCGAAGAAACGGCAGATTGCCTCCGAGCTTCCCCTGCCCGATCCGGACCCCGGCACGGACGGCGCGGCCGACTCTGCGGCGTGGTCCCGGGTCGAACGGGTTGCCGAACGCCTTGAGGCACCACCCAAGCCGAAGCTTGCCGTCTCCCGGGGGATCGAAGCGGCACGGGAGGCCTATTACCGGGGGGATGTCGCCCTCGCCTATCGCCTCGCCCGGACGTCAGGGGAGCATTGGGTTCTGGGCCTTTCAGCCTACCGGCTGAAGCATTTCGACGAGGCCAAGGAGGCGTTTGCCGCCCTCTCCCGGGATCGGGCCCAGAATGACTGGGTGCGGTCCGCAGGAGCCTATTGGGCGGCCCGGGCGGCCATAGCCGCCGGTCATGCCGAGGCGGCACCGGGCTACCTCCAGACGGCGGCGGCCACGCCCTACACCTTCTATGGCCTCATCGCCGAGCGGCAGCTGGGGCTTGATCCCGCGGTCGGGCCGGGTGGCCTCGTTCTGGAGGATGCGGGCCGTCCCGACGATGCCCCGCGGTCCGAGCCCGCCGCTGCGTCGCCTGAAACGGCCATCACGCGGCTGATCCGCACCGACCCGCGCGCCCATCGGGCGGCCGCCTTTGCCCAGCTGGGTCTGCGGGCGGAAGCGGGGCTCGAGCTCCGGACCGCGATCCTCGGCGCGCCTGCGGGTGCCGAGCGTCGGCGCTGGGCCGCCCTGGCCGTGGCCATCGGGGCCCCCCTCTCCTCGCCCACGGACATTGGACGCGGGCGGCGCACCTTCGATCTCTCGTCCTTCCAGACCCCGGACTTCTATCCGATCGGCGGCTACACCCTCGATAAGGCCCTCGTCTATGCCCTGGTGAAGCAGGAGAGCCGCTTCAATCCCGATGCGTCGAGCACCGCGGGGGCCTATGGGCTCATGCAGCTGACCCCGTCCACGGCCGCACGCGTCACGCAGGATGACGGACTGATCCGTGATCCGTCCGCCTTGAAGGACCCCGCGCTGAACCTGCGCATCGGGCAGGACTATGTCACTCGGCTGCTGGAGGCCACCAAGGGCGACCTGGTCCACGCCATCGCGGCCTACAATTCGGGCCCCGGGACGATCACCAAGATCGCCGCCCAGATGCCCGGTGCGGACAGCCTTCTGATCCTGGAGAGCACCCCCGGTGGTCAGACCCGGGAATATGTCCAGCGGGTGGTGGCGAATTACTGGATCTATCGACTGATGCTGGGCCAGACGTCCCGGACCCTGGATGCGGCCGCCAGTGCCGCGCGGCAGATCAAGGCCGTGCTCGATCAGCCCTGAGACGCAAGAGGACAACTGTCCCGGCCGACGCTGGCCTGCGCGGCCAGTTCAGCGGCCGTTCGTCCGCTCGCCGGATGCCGCCACAGGGGCGCGATCTCGGCCAGGGGGCCCATGACGAACAGGCGGTCCGCCGCCCGGGGATGAGGCAGGTGCAGCGTCGGTGTCTGCAGCTGGGTTCGGCCATGGGCAATCAGATCGAGGTCAAGGGTCCGCGGCGCATTCGGGTCCGACCGGATGCGTCCGTGCGCTGCTTCGATCCGGTGGAGGGCCGCCAGCACCTCCAGCGGACCCAGGGTCGCCTCGACAAGGACGACGGCATTGATGTACTCAGGCAGGGTTGTGTCCGGCCAGGCCGTCGAGCGCCACCATCGAGAGATGGAAACGACGGCCATCCCTTCCGCAGGCAGGCTTCGCACGGCTGAGGCCAAGGTATCCCTCGGCCCGCCGAAGAGACTCGGCAGGTTGCCGCCAAGTGCTATGATTATCGCATGATCAAGGCTGTTCTGATTCATATTGTGACTGGAAAGTAGATTTCATGACATTTTATCCGACGGATCGCCTGGCGCTTTTCATTGACGGATCCAACCTCTACGCCGCGGTGAAGACGCTCAATTTCGATATCGACTACAAGAAGCTGCTGGAGGAGTTCCGCAAGCGCGGCATTCTGGTCCGCGCATACTATTACACCGCCATTGTCGAGGATCAGGAATATTCGCCGATCCGCCCTCTGGTCGACTGGCTGGACTACAACGGCTTCACCATGGTGACCAAGCCCGTGCGTCGCTACACCGAGGCCTCCACGGGCCTGACCCGCACCAAGGGGAACATGGACATCGAGATCGCGGTGGACATGCTGGAGATCGCCCCCTCGGTCGATCACATCGTGCTGTTCTCCGGCGATGGCGATTTCCGTCGGCTGATTGACGCCGTCCAGCGCAAGGGCGTGCGGGTCACAGTGGTGTCAACCGTGAAGTCCCAACCTCCGATGGTGTCCGACGACCTCCGGCGGCAGGCGGACACGTTCGTCGATCTGCAGGATCTGGCGACCCTCATCGGACGGCCCCGGCAGGCCCCGGCGCCAAGGTACCTGCAGGATGCCGACGAGGACGGGACCGGCGGCGCGCATCAGGACTGACCCCATGTCCGCCCCTCGCTCCCCGCCGGCCGCGGCCGCCGCCCCGGTCCCTGAACCGCACCGCGATTGCCCCCTGTGCCCCCGTCTTGTCGCGTACCGGGACGCAAACCGGCAGGCCCATCCGGACTGGTTCAACGGTCCGGCTCCGTCCTTCGGCGATCCGGACGCCCGTCTGCTGGTCGTCGGCCTGGCCCCGGGACGGATGGGAGCCAACCGGACCTCCCGGCCGTTCACGGGCGACTATGCCGGCGTGCTGCTCTATGACACCCTGTCCCGGTACCAATTCGCCCGCGGAGTTTATGCGGCGCGGATCGATGACGGACTGGAGCTGGTCGACTGCATGGTCACGAACGCCGTCCGCTGTGCGCCGCCCGGCAACCGCCCGACCCCGCAGGAAGAGGCGACCTGCCGTCCGTTTCTGGCCACACGGATCGCCAGCCTGCCGCGGCTTCAGGCCATCGTCACCCTGGGAGACGTCTCCCGGCGCAATGTGCTGCGGGCGCTGGGCCACAAGCCGGGGGCGGCCGCCTCCGGCCACGGGGTAGAGACCGATCTGGGGGACTTGCGCCTGTTCAGCAGCTACCACTGCTCCCGGCTGAACACGAACACCGGTCGCCTGACGCCGGAGATGTTCCACGCCGTGTTCGCCTCCGTTCGCCAGTATCTCGACCGAGGGCCGGCATGAGCCAGGCCACCCAGCCCGTCTCTGCCGCCGGTGGCCCCGATCGAAGGCGCTGGGCGGTGATGTTCATCTTCATCACCGTGCTTCTCGACATCATGGCGCTGGGGCTGGTGGCGCCGATCCTGCCGGGTCTGGTGCGCCAGTTCGTGGACCAGAACACCTCCCAGGCCGCCGTGATCTTCGGCGTTTTCAATGCCGTCTTCGCCCTGATGCAGTTCTTCTGCTCCCCGGTGATCGGATCCCTGTCGGACCGTTTCGGACGGCGGCCGCTGATCCTCGCCTCGAACATCGGACTGGGCCTCAGCTATGCGGCCATGGCCTGGGCCCCCAACCTGGCCTGGCTGTTCATCGGTCGGGTCCTGTCCGGCGTCACCGGTGCGAGCTTCAGCATCGCCAGCGCCTATGTGGCCGACACGACCACGCCGGAGCGGCGGGCCAGTGCCTTCGGCCTCCTCGGGGCGGCCTTCGGGGCGGGGCTGGTGCTCGGACCCGGGATCGGCGGTGTGCTGGGACAGCACGGAGCCAGACTGCCGCTCTACGTCGCCGCCGCCTTCAGCCTCGCCAACGCCGTCTACGGCTTCTTCGCCCTTCCGGAGTCGCTGCCGAAGGCCATGCGCCTGGACTTCAGCTGGCGCCGGGCCAACCCCATCGGGGCCCTGGTGCTGCTGCGCCGACATCCGGAACTGTCCGGACTGGCGGGGGTGTCGTTCATCTCGACCCTCGCCCAGGTCTCCCTGCCCTCCACCATCGTGCTCTATGCCACCTACCGGTATGGCTGGACAGTGCAGACCCTGGGCATCACCCTGACCCTGGTCGGGATCGCCCTGGTGGTGGCCCAGGTGCTGGTGGTGCCGCGGGCCATCCAGTGGATCGGCAACCGCTACGCCATCATCGTCGGTCTGTGTTTCGGGGCAGCCGGCATGGTGATTGCGGGCACGGCTCCATCCGGCGCGCTGCTGTGGCTGGGCATCCCGGTGCTGGCCCTGTGGGGCATCTGGGGACCGGCCGCCCAGTCGATGATGACCCGGCACGTGACGGCAGGCGAGCAGGGGCAGCTGCAGGGAGCCACATCGAGCCTGACCGGCATGGCCGAGCTCGCCGGACCGCTGATCTTTCCCTTCGTGTTCGCCTGGTTCGTCCGCCCTGGGCAGCCCGTGAGCCTGTCCGGCGCGCCCTTCATCCTGGCAGCCGGTCTTCTGGTGATCGCGGCCGTCTGGGCCTGGTGGACCACCCGTGGAGAACCGGAAGGCGACGGGTGAACCGGCGGAGAGGCTAGCCCCGATCCCGCATCAGCCGGGCCTGGTCCCGCTTCCAGTCCTTGTCGGCCTCGGTGGCGCGCTTGTCGTGAAGCTTCTTGCCCTTGGCGAGCGCGATCTCGAGCTTGGCCCGGCCCTTCTCGTCGAAGAACAACTTCACCGGCACGATGGTCCGCCCTTCCCGCTGGACGGCCTGGGTCAGCTTGGCGATCTGCCGGCGGTGGAGCAGCAGTTTCCGCCCGCGCCGAGGCTCGTGATTAAAGCGGTTGGCGCCGGGATATTCCGGGATATAGGCGTTGATCAGCACCATCTCGCCGCCCTCGACCGAGGCATAGCTCTCGGCGATGTTCGCCCGGCCGAGGCGGAGGGATTTCACCTCCGACCCGGTCAGGACGAGGCCCGCCTCGACGGACTCCTCGAGAAAGTAATCGAAGCGGGCCCGCCGGTTCTCGGCCACCAGCTTGCGCGCCTGCTGCTTGGGTTCGGACATGGAAAGGGCCTTAGAGCCCAGCCTCCTTCATCGCAGCCAGAATCTCCGGCTTCACCCCGTCGGCGCAGGGCGCGAGGGGCAGGCGGACATCCGGCGCGCAAAGACCCAGCTCCGCAAGGGCGAACTTGGTCGGTGAGGGCGAGGAGTCCAGGAACAGGGCCCGATGCAGACCGATGAGCCGGTCCTGCCAGTACCGTGCCGTTGCAAAATCCCCGGCGAGGGCCGCATTCATGAAGGCGGCGCAGGCCTCCGGCGCCACATTGCTGCTGACCGAGATGCAGCCATGGCCGCCATGGGCGATGTAGCCCAGCGCCGAGGGATCGTCCCCCGTCAGCATCACCCAGTCCGGCCCGCAGCGCAGGCGCTGGTGGCTGGCCCGGGCCAGATCGCCGGTCGCGTCCTTCACCCCGACGATGTTCGGATGAGCCGAGAGGCGTTCGAGCGTGTCATTTGTAATGTCACATCCGGTCCTTCCCGGCACATTGTAGACCACCAGGGGCAGTTCCACGGCGTCGGCCAGGGTCATGTAATGGCGATAAAGACCCTCCTGGCTCGGCCGGTTGTAGTAGGGGGTCACCACCAGCGCGGCCTCCGCCCCGACGGCCTTGGCGTGGCGGACGAGGTCCACGCCCTCCGCCGTGGCATTGGATCCGGCTCCGGCAATGACGGGAATCCGGCCCCCGACAATCTCGACGCAGAGCTCCACGACCCGTCGGTGTTCGTCATGGCTCAGCGTCGCGGTCTCGCCGGTGGTGCCGACCGGCACGAGGCCATGGACTCCGGCGGCGATCTGGCGCTCGACGAGTTTGCGGAACGCGACCTCGTCCAGCACGCCATCCCGGAACGGGGTGACGAGCGCCGTGATCACGCCCTTGAACAGAGGTTCCGCCATCGTCCTGCCATCATAAACGTGCCGCTGCCTCGCAGCAGCCGGGAGCGCGCAACGCCGCAAGGCGATACGTCGAGAAAGCGGCACACTAGCGATCGGGAGTGCTTGCCCGCAACAGCGGTTTCGCGCATCACATCGCTCAGTGATCCGACACCGGTGATCTAGTCCGGAGCAGCAGTTCGTGCAACGCAGCGGCACAGGCAAAACGATCCGATCGCGTCTGAAGACCGTCCTCTCCGCCGGGCTGTCGGCAGCGGCGGCCGTCAGCGGTCCGGTCGGCGTGACCGCAGTCCGGGCGGATCCGGTGCCGTATACCAGCCTTCAGGACCATGATCCCGCGACCCCGCCCGGGTCGGTTGCGCCTTCACCTGCCCCGGTGCCGCCGGAGGGTTCGCCGGTGTCCCCCGGCGACGGGACCATGCGCCCGATCAGCGATACCCCGGACACGGCAGAGGCCTCCGCACCCCTGCCGCCCGTCAGTGCCGCCCGGGCCGGGTTCCGGGATGCTGTCCGCGCCGCCCATGCGGGGGATGCGGTGACCGCCAATGCCGCCATGGCCCGCCTGTCCGATCCGCTGGAGCGCAAGATCGTGCTCTGGGCCCTGATCGACAATGCCGCGACCAAGGTGGATTTCGCCACCCTGGATACCGCACGCAAGGACATGACCGGTTGGCCGCGGAGCCAGCGGCGACAGGCCGGTGCCGAAAAGGCGATCGACGCCGCCGGGCTGTCTCCCAAGGCCGTGATCGCCTGGTTCGCCGGTCGTGATCCGGACACGCCGGACGGGGCCATGGCCCTGGCCACGGCCCTCCAGGCCGCCAACCGAGCGCAGGACGCCGGGGACGTCATTCGCCACTACTGGCGTGAACATATCTTCGAAATCGACCTGCAGTCCCGGATGCTGGCCCGGTTCGGTCCCCTGCTGACGGCCGAGGACCATACGACGCGGCTGGCGACGCTCCTCTACGGGCAGCAGGGTCCCGCCGCCCGGGCCATGCTCGACCTTGTCGATTCGGACCACCGGCTTCTGGCGGAAGCGCGCATGGCGCTCAGGGCCGAACGGTCCGATGCGCCTCAGGCGGTTCTTCGGGTACCGGTGGCGCTCCAGACCGATCCCGGCCTCGCCTTCGACCGGGCGCGATACTATCGCCGGCGCAATCTCGACGTGGTCGCCGCCGGTCTCGTGCGGAACTTCCCGTCCAACGTGCCGGACAAGTCCGATGCAGCCACCTTCATCTGGGCGGAACGTCGGGCGCTGATGCTGTCCCTGATCCGCAGCGGCGACTATGACGGGGCCTATGCGGCGGCGGCATCCACGGGCCTGCATCCGGGACCGGATCTGGCGGAGGCGGAGTTCTACGCCGGCTGGATCGCCCTTCAGCGCCTGCATGACCCAGCCCTCGCCGAGCAGCACTTCTCGGTCGTCCAGCAGGTGGCCCAGTCATCGATCACGGTCAGCCGCGCCTACTACTGGCGGGGTCGCGCCGCCAGGGCCCGGGGCGATGCCGCCGCTGCCGGGGCTTTGTTCACGCAGGGCGCGGCATATTACACAAGCTTCTACGGCATGCTGTCGGCCGAGGAGATCGGCCAGACCACCCTCGCCATCGGCCACGATCCGACCCCGTCCATCGACGACAGGACCCGGTTCGAGGCGCGGGAGATCATCGGTGCGGCCCATCGTCTGGCGGCCATCGGCGACCGGGAGGATTTCCGCGCCTTCGTCCTGGCGGCGGCGGAAACGTCCACCCGCCCCGAGGACTACGCCCTTCTCGTCGATCTCGCCCGTTCGGCCAACGACCAGGATCTGGGCCTGCGGGTCGCGCGGGCCGGGAACTACCGCGGTTATTACCTGCCGGAGCGGGGCTATCCGCTGCTGGACACCCCTCAGCCGGAAGGGGCCGCCGAACCGGCCTTCATGCTGGCCATCACCCGGCAGGAAAGCAGCTTCGATCCCCATGCCCGCTCCAGCGTCGGCGCGCGGGGGCTGATGCAACTGATGCCGGCCACGGCGTCCCACGTGGCCCGGGGCCTGGGCCTGCGCTATGCCAGTTCCCGGCTCGACGATCCCCACTACAACATGACGCTGGGCGGCTATTTCCTCGGTCGCCTGACCAGCCAGTTCGGCGGCTCGTTCGTGCTGGCCGCAGCGGCCTACAACGCCGGACCGGGACGGCCGGCCGACTGGGTGAACACCTGCGGTGACCCGCGCAAGACCGGTGCCGACCCGACGGACTTCATCGAGTGCATTCCGTTCACCGAGACCCGCAACTACGTCATGCGGGTCATGGAGAACACGGCCATCTACCGGGCCCGGCTGAAGGGGGGCAGCGCCCCCCTGACCCTCGCGGAGGACCTGCGACAGGGAAAATGGGCTCCCTTGCCCACCATCGATTCGATCCTGTCCAACCTGTCGGACTGACGCACCCGTCGGGCCTGTCCGGTCAGAGCCTGGCCAGGGCCATCTGGAACACCGCGGGATCGACATTGCCCCCGGACGCCACCACCACGCCGCAGCCGCCGTCGAGGGGCAGGCGTCCCTTGAGGGCGGCCGCCAGGGCCACGGCACCGCCCGGCTCGATCACCAGCTTCAGATGGAGGAAGGCCTGGGCCATGGCATCCAGCACCTCGTCATCCGTGGC
>CAIQUG010000190.1 GCA_903874895.1 uncultured Caulobacterales bacterium
CGCCTGCTCGCCGTACATGTAGAGATTGTCGACGAACACCATCCGCGCGCCGGTGGCCTCGCAGGCCGCCACCAGATGCGTCATCGCCCGGGGCCAGGCCGTGGCCCATACCCTGCCCTCGTACGGAAAGCCGATGGCGGCCACGATCTGCCGCGCACCGGCTGCAGCAGCACGCACCGCCTCTGCGTCGAGCACGTCGCAGGGCTGGAAGCCGACACCTGCGGGCAGGTCGGCCGGGCGGCTGCGCTGAGCCACCACCACCTCCGCGCCGGTCAGCCGCAACTGACGGGTGGTCGCCGCCCCCACGGGGCCGTAACCGAAGACAACGATCCGTTCGCTCATCGGGTGTCACTCCTGATCCTGAGTTCAGACTACCGACGGCAAATACATATCGGAAATGCATAGTTCATATGATTTTCATGCGTGAATCATATGTCGAGCGATGTCACACGCCCCATCGGCGGATGAACCAGGTCTTCACCAGGGTTGCCAGCACGGCGTAGGCGGCCAGGAACCCGACAATGATCGGCCAGTACGCGCCCGGCAGCGGCACGAAGCCCAGGGTTGCCCCCAGCGGCGTGAAGGGCAGGGCGATGGCAACGGCACAGACGCCGAGGGTCGTGGCGATCAGCGGCGGACTGGCCCAGCTCTGCAGGAAGGGTATCCGGGCGGTCCGGATCACGTGGATGACCAGGGTCTGGGTCAGGATCGACTCCACGAACCATCCCGTCTGGAACAGGGCCGGGTTGTTCCAGGCGTGGAACACGTAGAGCATGGTCGCGAAGGTGGCATAGTCGAAGATCGAGCTGATCGGCCCGACGAACAGCATGAAGCGGGTGAGGTTGCCCAGCTCCCACTTCCGCGGCTGGGCCAGATACTCCCGGTCCACATGGTCCGTGGGAATGGCGGTCTGGGAGATATCGTACAACAGGTTGTTGGTCAGCACCTGGATCGGCAGCATGGGCAGGAACGGCAGGAAGATCGACGGCCCGATGACGCTGAACATGTTCCCGAAGTTCGAGCTGGCCCCCATCTTGATGTACTTGATGATGTTGCCGAACACCTCCCGGCCCGCCAGAACCCCCTCGTTCAGCACGGCGAGGTTCTTCTCCAAGAGGATGATGTCGGCACTTTCCTTGGCGATGTCGACGGCCGTGTCGACGGAGACCCCCACGTCCGCGGCCTTCAGCGCCGGGCCGTCATTGATCCCGTCCCCCATGAAGCCGACCACGTGCCCCGTCGCCTGCAGGGCCTCGATGATCCGCGCCTTCTGGCCGGGGGAGACCTTGGCGAACACGTTGGCCGTCTGGACCGCGCGGCCCAGCGCGGCATCGTCCATGGCCGCCACCTCCGCCCCGAGCAACAGGCCGGTGATGACGAGGCCCACGTCGTTGCAGACCTTGCGCGTGACGAGGTCATTGTCCCCGGTCAGGATCTTGACCGCCACGCCGGACGCGCCCAGGGCCGCGATGGCCGCCGCGGCGGTCTCCTTCGGGGGGTCGAGAAAGGCGATGAAGCCCTGCAGGGTCAGGCCGGTCTCGTCGGCAGCCCCATATCGCGTCTGGTCCGGCGGCGCGTCCCGGGTGGCCACGGCGACCACGCGGAACCCCTCGCCGTTCAGCCGGTCGGTGATCGCGCGGATCTCAGGCGCGCGCGCATCCGGGATCGGCGCCGCGCCGTCCGGGGTGCGGACGCGGGTGCAGACCGACAGCACCTCCTCCACCGCCCCCTTGCAGATCAGCAACGGACCGGACCCCGGCTTGCGGACGACCACGGACAGCCGTCGCCGGGTGAAGTCGAACGGGATCTCGTCCACCTTGGCATAGCCGGTCTCCACCGCCAGATGGGTTTCCAGCTCCACATGGGTCAGGACCGCCTGGTCCAGCAGGTTCTTCAGGCCGCTCTGGTAGTGGCTGTTGAGATAGGCCAGCGTCAGGACCTGATCGTCCTGATGCCCGGCCGCATCCAGGTGCAGTTTCATGATGATCCGGTCCTGGGTCAGGGTGCCGGTCTTGTCCGTGCACAGGACGTCCATCGCGCCGAAGTTCTGGATGGCGTTGAGGCGCTTCACGATCACCCGCTTGCGCGCCATGACGATGCCCCCCCGGGCGAGGTTCACCGTCACGATCATCGGCAGCATCTCGGGCGTGAGGCCCACGGCCACCGCCACGGCGAACAGCAGGGCCTCGAGCCAGTCGTGCTTGGTCAGGCCGTTGATGACGAAGACCAGGGGGGCCATCACCAGGATGAAGCGGATCATGAGGCCCGCCACCCCGGCCACGCCCTTGTCGAAGCTGGTCTCGACCCGTTTGCCGACGATCCCGACCGCAAGCTGGCCGAAGGCCGTGGCGGGACCGGTATGGATCACGACCCCCCGGGCGAAGCCGCTGGTGACGTTGGATCCCATGAAGCAGACATTGGGCAGCGCGAAGGCATCCCCGCCGCCTTCGGCAACGGCATCGGCCGATTTCTCCTGCGGCATGGCCTCGCCCGTCAGGGCAGACTGGTTGACGAACAGGTCCTTGGCGGAGGTCAGGCGCAGGTCCGCCGGGATCATGTCCCCCGCCGAAAGCCGCACCGTGTCTCCCGGCACGATGGAGTCGAGGGGCAACTCCACAAAGCCGTCGGCATCGGCTCCGGCCACGTCCGGGCGGCGGACGCTGGCGTGGATGCGCACCATGCTGGCCAGCGCCGCCGCGGCCCGGCTGGAGCGGTGCTCCTGCAGGAAGCTCAGCCCGACGCTCAGCACCACCATGGCGGAGATCACGATCGCCGAACGGATGTCCCGGGCCAGCAGCCAGGAGACCAGGGCGAGAACCAGCAACAGGCCGTTCAGCGGGGTCCAGACCTTGTCCCAGAGCTCGCCCAGCACGCTGGACGACTGCTCCCGGGCGATCCGGTTCGGCCCGAAGCGCTTAAGACGCTCCGCCGCCTCAGGGGCCGCCAGGCCCGCCGACGGGCAGGCGAGGGCCGGACAGACCTGATCTGCCGGCAGGGCCGCTATGGTGACCAGATCATGGCCCTGGGCAGGGCCGCTGGTTGAGGAAGATTGCCCGGTCCTGGCCATTCAGCTTGCCCTCACCCCTCCGCGGACTGCGGATTGCGCCGGACCAGGCTAGAGCGGCACCGGCCGGGCACCATGCGCTGGCGCAACCGGCCGGGTCCGAAGCGTCAGATCCCGGACACCTTCAGGAGGGTGATCTCCACCCGCCGGTTCGACTGGCGTCCCGACGGGGTGCCGTTGGTCGCGAGCGGCTTGTCCAGACCGGAGCCGAGGGTGTCGATACGAGCCCCGTCAATGCCCGCGCTGGTCAGCATGGCGCGGACGGAATTGGCCCGGTCCAGGGACAGTTGCTGGTTGTAGGCGGTACCGCCGACACTGTCGGTGAAGCCCTCGATGCGGACGCGGGTATCGGGGCTGAGGCGCAGATAGTTGATCAACGGCTGCAGGCGATTGACACCCCCGGCCAGCAGCACCGACTTGCCGGTCTCGAAGCTGACGTCCTGCAGCACCATGGTGGAACCCAGTTCGCTGACCTTCATGTCGGACTGGGCGAGTTGCGCCCGGGCAGCCGCCAGGTCCGCATCCCGGCTGGCGAGGGTGCGGCTCTGACTGGCAATCTCATGGTTCTGGGCCGCCACCAGTTCGTCACGGTTGGCGATCTGGCGGTCCCGCACCGCGATCGTGCGGTTCTTGCCGGCCATCTGCGCGTCGGACGACAGGCGCGCGGTCTCCTGCTCGACGCCGGCCTGACGGCCCCGGGTCTCGGCCAGGTCGAGATAGGTGGTGGCCATGGTCAGCTGATGGTCGGCGCGGTCGCGGTCGCCATGCGCCCAGTCGGCGGAGGCCGACCCCAGGGCGTTGCGGGCATTGGCCAGGTCGCCCTGCCCCCGCTCGGCGGTGAGCTTGTCATTGGAGGCCGCGGACAGCCGGGTCTGGGCGTCCATGATGCCCTGGTTCGGCGGGACGGAGGCGCAGGCGGACAGGACCGACAGGGCGGCCCCCAGCAGCAGGAGGCGGGCGAGGGGCATTCGGGTCATCGAGGGATCGGACATGGACAGGCCTATTGCTGAGGGGTTGCGGGGGCCGCGATGGACGCGGCGACCAGGTCACGACTGGTCTGAAGGGCGGCGAGCTTTGCCTTTTCCGTGGTCAGTTCGGCGAGGACCGAGGCCTCATCGGCCAGGCGCTCGGCCTGATCGTCATGCCCGGCCTTCAAGGCCGCCCGGGCGGCGTCGAGGCGGCTGCGGGCCATGTTGTAGCTCTGGTCTCCCTGATCGCCGGCTACGCCGGACTGGCGGGTGGCCATCTCGATCCGGGCGTCGGCCCGTCCGATGGCGGCCTCCGCCCCCGTTTGGGCAGCCAGGGCAAGGCCGGGAACCAGGGTCGGAGCGAGCAGCAGGCCGAGGGTGCAGACAGCGGCGGTGGCGCGACGCCGGAGAGGGGCGAGGGACAATGCGGCGAACCGGCTCATGGCGTATTCCTTGAAGGATTGAAGGGCGGACAACGCCGAGCCGGGGCCAAGGCCGCGGCCCTGGTCCGGCCGGTCGGATCTGACCGGATGTCTAGGCGCGACGGGGCCGTTGCGCAGGGCTCGGAATGTACGCCCTCCTCCCGCGCCCCTGGCATCACGCCCCGGTCGGAGTGAGTACTTTCCGACGATCGGTGGGAAGAAGCGGCGGTCCTAGGGTCCCGCAGCATTCCCGACACCCCCGAAAGGCTCCGCCCATGACCCGCGTCCCCTCCAAGACTTCAGGCAAGATTTCCGGACTGCGCCGCATCGCGCTGTGCGCCCTGGCCGCGACGGCTCTGGCCGGCTCGCTCACCGGGGCCGCCTTCGCCCAGCAGGACCGCGGTCACGACCGGGGTGACGAGCACGACCGGGGACAGCACGCGGGCTGGGCCAACGATCGCGGCGGGGACTTCCGCTACCGGCGGGGCCAGCGCATGGGCTACAATGACTGGAACAATGCGCCGGTGGTGGACTATCGCCAGCACCATCTGCGCCGCCCGCGCGCCGGCTACGAATGGCGGGAGCACAATGGCAGCTATGTGATGGTTGCCATCGCCACGGGCCTGATCGCGTCGGTCCTGCTCAACCAGCGCTGAGGGGCGCGGCGGCGTCCTCAGCTTCCGGTCAGATGGTCCTGACAGCGCAGGATTCGGGCCTGCAGGATCGCCGATCCGGCGGGCGTCGCCGCCCCTCTGAGGGCCAGGGCATAGCCCAGGGCGGTGTTCGTCCCCAGGGTCGCCGTGCTCACAGCGCCCATGGCCCAGGCCAGCATGGTGCCATTGGCAAAGCTCGACAGGCTCCGCTCCAGCAGGTCTGACGAGATGGCGCGGTCCAGCAGGCCCTCGTCCTGCGCCGCCTCCAGCAGGGCCCGCCAGGCAGCCCGGTTGCGCTCCAGTCGCTCCGGCGTGGCGAGACCGGTGGAGTCCTGCCCCTGCGTGTTCAGCAGCGCCTTCCACAGGGTGCGATAGAAGTCCGGATCCTCGATGAAGTAGCGCATGGCCAGGTCATGGGCATCGAAGATCCGGTCCAGGGCATTGGCAGCCCGCAGGCGGCTGAAGCGCACCACAAAGTCCCGTTCGTCCTCGAACACCGCCAGCACCACGGCGCGCTTGGACCCGAACAGGTTGTAGGGCGTGGTCAGGCTGACGCCGGCGCGCTTGGCGATCATGCGCATGGACAGGTCGGTGTCGCCGGTCTCCCGGATCAGGTCCCGGGCCGCCCGCACGATGCGCGAGCGGCGCTCGCCCTTGGCCTGCTCCCGCCGCCCGGTGTCCGCCGCCGCCTCGGTCATCACGCCGCCGTTCACGGGATCAGGCCGCCTCTGCAGGGCGCAGCATGTCCGCCTCCGCATCGATGGACAGCGCGTTCAGCATCTCCGTCCGGCCGGGTCCCAGCTTCGGCGGATAGGCGGCGGCGTTACGGTGTCGTCCCCGGGCCCAGTAGCCCAGCACGGTGGCGAGGTTCCGCGGCTTGCCCAGCCAGCGATCCGGATGCTCGAGCATGTGGAAGCCCCGGAGCGCCTGTCGCAGCAGGGTCACGTCGCTGCGCAGGGCGATCCGCACGCCGTCGTCGAAGAAGCCCTCCAGCATCCGGCGACGCAGGCTCTTGCGATAGCCGGGCGTCAGGGCCTGCTGCGCCCGCTTCACCGCGGCCCGGTCCTGGGTGCGCTGGTTCAGGTAGTAGGGGCGCAATTCCGCGGTGATCCGCTGATGGTAGGCAACCCCGCGACGGGACGGGTCCGGGGTCTCGTCCAGGGCGGCGCGGAGGGACTGGGCCGCCACGGCCGCAAAGCTGCAGCCCCGCCCGTAAAGGGGATTGGTGCGCACCAGGAGGTCGCCCAGCGCAAAATAGCCCCGCACGGCCGGCCGGTCCTCCACCACGAAGTCCCGCCAGCGGCTGATCAGGTCGCCCATGCCGTGCACCTTGCCCACCGGCTCGGCGCGGGCCGCATCGGTCCACGGAGCCAGCCCCGGCAGAAGCTGGGTGATGGCGTGGAAGCGGTCTGGATCCACCACCGCCTTGCGCAGTTCCATCTCCACCTCGGGGATGGCCAGGGTGATGGAAAAGCAGCCATTGTCCCCGGGGAACACCCCGAACTTCAGGAAGCCCAGATCGCCGCTGGCCGGGGCAGCCCCCTCCCGCGGGGGCTCTTCCTGGCCGGGGCGCAGGCGGTAGTGGCGGGTGAAGTACAAGATGCCGGCGGGCTCGCTCTCCTCCCGGATCGGCGCGCCCGCCTCGATCAGCTGCTCGATCAGGAAGCCGCTCTTGCCGGAGCTGTCCACAACCAGGTCCGCGGCCAGGTCGGCGTCGATCCCGGCCGCCTCGCCGCTGACGCCGGTGACCTCGATCACGCCATCGTCCCCCTTGGAGGTGAGCAGCCGTCGGGCGTGGAAGCTCGCCCGGATCGAGACATTGTCCAGTGTCTCCACATAGCGCCGGATGGCCAGCTCCAGCGTTGTCCGCCGGCTGGTGATGATGGTCAGATCGGCATCCTCCGGCGCCGGGGAATAGGTCCGGCGCTGGGCCTCCGTCAGGAAGGCGTCGAAGGGCAGCTCGCGCACCCCCAGCGCCAGCAGCTGCTCCAGCAGGCGGGGATGCTCCGTCTTGATGATGGACCGCAGGCGGGCGAGGAAGGCGTGGCTCTGCCGCAGGTGGCCGACGCCTGCGTGCTTCCAGGTGTGGAACACCACGTCCGGGTCATCCCCCGGCGGCGGGCCGTCGCGGTCGATCAGGATGATCTGCCGCCCGGTGGGGGCCAGGGACAGGGCGGTACAGAGACCGCCGATGCCGGCCCCGATCACGATGACGGTCTCGGTCATGGGTTGAGGGTCCCCAGGAATTCCAGAAGGGCGGAATTGACCGCGTCCGGCGCTTCCTGCTGCGTCCAGTGGCCGATGCCCGGGATCATGCGATGGACGCGCAGGTCCTTGACGAAGTGCGGCATGGCGTCGATCGCCGCCTGGGCCATCATCACCACGCCGTCGTTCGTCCCCGCGATGAAGCAGGCCGGCTGCCGCAGCTCCGTCGGCGCACCCTCGGTCAGCTCCCATGTCAGGTCGTGGTTCCGATAGTAGTTCAGAGGGCCGCGCATGCCGGACCGGGTGAACTCCGCCGCATAGATGTCCAGGTCCGCCTCGCTCAGCCAGGGCGGCAGGGTGTCTGGATTGGGCAGGCCCGACAGCATGTCGTCGCCGGGGGCCTTCTGCGGCAGCTTGGAGAGGTCGGTCTCGCCGCCCCCCATGACCAGGAACTTCTTCAGCGACGTACGGATGTCCGCCTCGAATTCCGCTTCGGCCACCCCGGGATCGAAGAAGTAGAGCTGGTAGAAGAACTGCCCGTCGAACATGGCCCGCATCAGGGCCATGGGGGCCATGGGGGCCCGGGGCATGAAGGGCACCGACAGGCCCGCCACGGCGCGGAAGACGCCAGGATGGTTCAGGGCCGCGGCCCAGGCCGTGGGTGCGCCCCAGTCATGGCCGATGACCACCGCCGTCTCGTGACCGAGGGCCGTCACCAGACCGACGATGTCGTTGACCACCTCCACCTGGTTGTAGGCCGTGATCTCGTGGGGCCGGTCGCTGCGGCCATAGCCCCGCATGTCCGGGGCCGCCACATGGTAGCCCGCGGCAGCCAGCGGCGCGAACTGGTGCCGCCAGGAGTACCAGGACTCCGGAAACCCGTGCAGCAGCAGGACCAGGGGCCCCTCGCCCGCCTCGGCGACGTTCAGGGTGAGTCCGTTGGTGGCGATCCGGCGCTGGGTGACGCCGGGCCAGTGGGCACCGTCGCTGCTCACGCCGCCAGACCCGGCAGGATCTCGCCCTGGGCAGGCTGGTAGCCCTCATCCGTCGACCAGGCCAGCGCTCCGCCGACAAACACCGCGTCGACGCCGGACGAGGCCCGGACATAGCGGAACCCGTCGCCGGGGACGTCGCCGACGAAGTCCTCGACGCTGCGGTCGATGGTCTCGGGGTCGAACACCACGATGTCGGCCACATAGCCAGGCTGCAGCAGGCCCCGCTCCGGAATGCCCCAGATCGCGGCGGTGTCGGAGGTGACCTTCTTGACCGCCGCCTCGAGCGTCATGGCCTTCACGTCCCGCACGAAGTGGCCGAGCAGATAGCCGGTGTCCCCATAGGTGGAGAAGGACAGGATGTGCGCGCCACCGTCGCTGGCCCCCACATGCACCCGGGGATGGGCGAGCAGGCGACCCACCTGGGCATCGTCATTGTGGCCCATGCCGGCGGCCAGGAAGTGGGCATCCAGATCCTCCTCCAGGCTCAGGTCGATCATCGCGTCCACGGGGGACACGCCCCGCAGTTCGGCGATCTCGCCGAGCGTCTTGCCGACCAGGGCCCGGTTGGCGTCGAACTTCACGTGCCGCAGCACCAGCCGCGGCCAGAGGCCCGCCAGGGGGGCCGCCTCGGCGATCAGCTTCGCCCGGTTGTCCGCGTCGCGGAACGCCGCCAGGATCTCCTCGTGGGCCCCGAAGCGCATGATCCGGTACCATCCGGGGAAGCGGATGAAGAGCAGGCTGGGCACCGCGAAGCAGAAGCTGATGTCGATGGGACGGGTCTGGACCTGCGGCCAGACGCGGGCACCCCGGTCGAACTGCTCGTCCACCCGCTTCATCACCCGGTTCACCGCCTCGATGTTGTCCGCATTGACGAACAGGGGCGAGAAGGTGGTGGGAATGCTGTGCCGGATGGACAGGTCCGCCAGCTGGTCCAGCCGGGCGATGGTCAGGTCGGCATCATAGAATTCCGGCACGATCTGCAGCATGCGGCCGTATTCGCCCAGCACCGCGGCCAGGGCGTCCACTTCCGACGGGTCGGCGTGGCGGCTCGGCACCGGCAGCAGCCGCTCGTCCATGTCCACATAGCTGGTGGACAGGCCCGCAGCCCCCGCATCCAGACACTCCCGCAGGACCGCCTGCATCCCGGCGATCTCGTCCGCCGTGGCGGTCCGGTCCATGGCCGCGTCGCCCATCACCCACAGGCGCAGGACGCTGTGGCCCACCAGCGGTGCCACGTTGATCGCCAGGCCCTTGCGGATTCGGGCAATGTATTCGGCGAAGGTCTCCCAGTCCCAGACGACCCCCTCGCGGAAGGCCTTCAGGGGCATCTCCTCGATCTGGTTGAACATGCCGACGAGCTTCATCCGGTGCTCGGCCCGCAGGGGGGCCAGGGACAGGGAGCAGTTGCCCGGCACGATGGTCGTCACTCCATGGGACAGGGCCGGCTTGGCGCAGCCATCCCACAGGAGCTGGGCATCGAAATGGGTGTGCGGGTCGATGAAGCCCGGGGCCACCACCTTGCCGGAGGCATCCACCACCCGCAGGGCATCCTCGGCCACGTGGCCGATGCGGACGATCCGCCCGTCCTTCACCGCCACGTCAGCCCGGTAGGCCGGAAGACCCGAACCGTCGACGACCCGGCCGTTCCTGATCACGAGATCGTACATCTGTCTGTTCCCTGCCCTGTTTATCCGTTGTCCGGTCCGCCGGGATCGGCGACCGCATATCTGTTCGAAGAGGCCTCCAGGGCGTCGCGAACCCGCTCCCAGCCCTGCCCCAGCAGCGCATCGGGATGGGCGGCACCGCACGCCGTCATCAGGTGGCCGGCGGCATGAGGGTCCAGGGCCACCAGGGTCTCGCCGCCATTGTCATAGCGCAGGGTGAGCACGATCTCCGCGTCACCGTCATGGGCGGCGCCCATCTGCACCCGGCTGATCACCGCTCCGCTCATGCGGTGGCGAGCGGCGGTTCGACAAAGATCACGTCGCTGGGAAGGATCGGATTTCCCGGTCCGCCGGTTCGCATGGTGGCGCGCATGTAGACGTGCAGGTTCCAGCTCTGCAGCCGGGACACGGCGTCCGCCTCGGCGACGTCCGGCAGCTCCCGCCGCGCGATCTCGTTCCAACCATCTCCCGGCGTCGGCAGGATGGACCGACGCACCCGCGAAAGCTCGCCCACATTCGTCTCCTCGAAAACTCGTCGGAGACATTTGGAACATGTTCCAATTTTTGAGTCAATCGCGGGGTCCGGCCTCCCGCAGGCGTTGCCGAAGATCCCGGTCGGCGGCGGCGATCAGGGCCTGCAGGGCGGCGGGATCGGTCGGATGTCCAAAGCGCAGCTTCACGTGCCGCATGCGCTTGCCGGTGCCCTGCAGCAACCCGGCGGGATCGGGCAGGGACGACCCGAAGAAGAAGCCGATCGTCGCATGGTGGGTGAAGGCGTCCACATAGGCGAGCGCCACGCCACCGATGCAGGCGGTCGGCTGGCCGTCATGGAGGCATTCCCGGACGTCCGGACCGAGGGCGCGCAGCCCCTCGAACCAGGGCGACACCAGCCGGCGCAGGGGATCCTCCTCAGCCAGCCAGGCCGCCACGGCGGGGTCGCGGACCACCGCGTCGGACAATCGAAAGAACGGCTCCATGGGCTGGAGATTGCCGCGGCCTGCGGAAATGTCGAGACCCCGGCAGGATCGCGATGGGCAAGGCCGATGGCGTCGCTTGCCCCGACCTGTCGCAGATGCCAGTCATGCGGACCGTCCGCCCCCGCGGCCCCGCCCCTGCCTCCGGAAGCGCCCCCGTCGATGACTGCCGCCGTCCTTTCCGTCGTGCTGCTTCTCTGCGCGGCGGGTGCGATCTACCTGGCCTGCGAGGTGTTCGTGAACGGGATCGAGTGGGTGGGGCGCAGCCTGTCCGTCGGCTCCACCGCCACCGGCACCATCCTGGCCGCCTTCGGCACCGCCCTCCCGGAAAGCGTGATCACCTTCATCGCCGTCGCCTTCGGACACACCGATGCGCAGCGCGACCTCGGGGTGGGGGCAGCCCTCGGAGGTCCGCTGGCGCTGGCCACCGTCGCCTATCCGGTGGTCGGACTGACCCTGATCCTGACCGGCCAGACCCTTGTGCCATCGGCAAGCCGGGACCGCCTCTTCGCCCGTCTGTCCCGCGACCAGGGGGCGTTTCTCGCCATCTTCGCCGTCAAGCTTGCCGCGGGTCTGGTGGCGTTTGCCCTGAAGCCCTGGCTGGGTGTCCTGTTCCTGGCGGCCTACGCCATCTACTTCTGGACGGAGATGAGCCGGGAGGAGACGGAGGAGAGCGCGGACGCCCTCGACCCCCTGCTGCTGGCCCGGCAAACGCCGAACCCGCACTGGGCCTTGAGTGTCGGCCAGACGGTGGCGGCGCTGGCGGTGATCTTCGGGGCGTCCCGCCTGTTCGTCAGCCAGTTGGACGGTCTGGCGCCCCTTCTGGGCGTGCGACCGCAGCTTCTGTCCCTGCTGGCCAGCCCCGTGGCGACCGAGCTGCCGGAGACGCTGAATGCCATCATCTGGGTCCGGCAGGGCAAGCTGAAGCTGGCGCTGGCCAATATCAGCGGGGCGATGATGATCCAGGCCACCGTGCCCACGGCCTTCGGTCTGTTCTACACCCCCTGGCACCTGGACGCACCGCTGCTGCTGGCCGGCACCCTCACCCTCCTGACCATCGCGGGCCTGTTCCTCGCCTTCCGGCAGGGCGTCGTGACCCGAGGCCTGCTGACGGCCACCGGACTGGTCTACGGGGTCTTCTGCCTGGGGTTGGCTGTCCTGCATCTGTGACCGGGCCGCACGCCGACGCACCGGTTGTCACCGGGGAGCGGGCCGGATAAGGCAGGGCCATGACCCCGGACACGCCCCTGCCCCCGGAGACCGCGGCCGAATCCGGCGACCTGCTCCAGACCCTGAGGACCGGGCCCTTTGTCCTGCTGGACGACCGGCGGGCGGGCGGGCGCGGGGCACGGCTGTTCCGCAACCCGCGCCGGATCCTCACCTGCGACACCATCGAGGCCGTGGATGCCGTGCTGCAGACCCTGGCGCGGGAGGTGGATGCCGGGTGCCACGCCGCGGGATACCTCGCCTATGAGCTGAACGGAGCCCTCGAACGCCGGCTCCTTCCCCGGGCTGGCGGGGGGGCCGGGCCGCTGCTGGCCTTCGGGCTGTTCGAGGCCCCGGAGGTGCTGTCCGCTGCCGAGGCCGACGCGCTGTTCGCCAGCGTCGCCCCCCCGCCGCCGGTGACGGGTCTCGCCCCGCGGATGGACGCACGGGCCTACCGCCGCCGATTCGAGCAACTGGCGGGCTATATCCGCGCCGGGGATGTCTACCAGGTCAACCTGGCCTTCCCCCTCGACTTTGCCTTTGCGGGCGACCCCCTGGCCCTGTTTGCCGCCCTGCGCACCCGTCAGCCCGTGGCCCATGGGGCCATCGTCAGCCTGGGTGGACCGGTGATCCTTTCGGTGTCCCCGGAGCTGCATATCGACATCACGGACGGGGTGGCCACCACCCGGCCCATGAAGGGCACCATCAGCCGAGGCGTGGACCCGCTGACCGATGCCGCCAACTGCGCGGCCCTGGCTGCCAGCGCCAAGCAACGGGCGGAAAACCTGATGATCGTCGATCTGATGCGCAACGACCTGGCACGGATCAGCCGGGCGGGCTCCGTCCAGGTCAGCGACGCTTTCCGGGTGGAGACCTATCCGACCTTCCACGCCATGACCTCCACCGTGTCGGCGGCGCTTTCGTCGGATGTCGGCCTTACGGACCAGTTGGCAGCGCTGTTCCCCTGCGGTTCCATCACCGGTGCCCCGAAGGTGCGGGCCATGGAGATCATCCGTGCGCTCGAGGACAGTCCGCGGGGGGTTTACACTGGGTCGATCGGCGAGATCGCGCCTGGCGGCCGGGTCCGGCTGAACGTCGCCATCCGGACGGCCGTGCTCTCCGAAGACGGGACCGGACGCTACAACGTCGGCAGCGGCGTGGTGGCGGACTCCGACGCCGAGGCGGAATATGCGGAATGCCTTCTGAAGGGGCGGCTGCTGGCCGACCTCTCCGACGACTACGGTCTGATCGAGACCCTGACCCGACAGGCAGACGGCACCGTGCCGCGGCTGGAGCGGCATCTGGACCGGCTGGCCGCCTCCGCCCGGGCCCTGGGCTTTCCGTTCGACCGCAACACGGCGCGGGATCGGCTGGCAGCGCTCGCGCCCGCAGGGCCTCCGGGACCGACCCGCCTGCGGCTGGAACTGCACCGGGATGGCCGGATCAACGTGTCGGGCGCGCCGTTGGCGTCCCTCGGCCCGGGACCGCTGCGGGTCGTCGTGCACGACCGGCCCGTGGACCGGGGGGATCCGTTCCTTCGGCACAAGACCACCCGGCGCGGGTTCTGGGACGATGCCCTGCGGGACGCCCAGGCCCGGGGCGCGGACGAGGCCCTGTGCCGGAACCGGGAGGGACTGCTCACGGAAGCCACCCGCTTCAATGTCTTCGTGCAGCGGGGCGGGCGGCTGCTGACCCCGGACGTCACGGCCGGCCTGCTGCCGGGTGTGCTGCGGGCGGAGCTGCTCGACACCGGGGCGGCGATCGCCTGCCCGCTGACACTGGACGACCTCGAGACCGCGGAGGCCCTGTTCCTGGGCAACAGCGCCCGTGGCCTGCTGCCCTGCCGGATCGTGCGGTCGTGAGGGGCGGCGGTGAAACCGGATTGCCTTTTGCCCCGCCCCGGGGGCACAGACGACACCGAGACCTCACCGGACCCGGAGCCCGCCCATGACCCGATCGATCACCGTGCTGGACGGCGGAACGGGCCGGGAACTGCATCGGGTGGGTGCCCCGTTCCGCCAGCCGGAATGGTCAGCCCTGGCCCTGATCGAGGCCCCCGAGACCGTCCGCCAGGTCCACGAAGCCTATCTGGCGGCGGGGGCCGATGTGATCACCAGCAACAGCTATGCCCTGACCCCCTTCCACATCGGCGCGGAACGGTTCGCGGCGGCGGGCGGCCACCTGGCTGACCTGGCCGGCCGCATGGGTCGCGCCGCCATCGGGGACGGTCCGGGGCGACTGGCGGGCTCCCTGCCCCCGGTGCTGGGGTCCTACCGCCCGGACCTGTTCGATCCCCGGACGGCAACCCCCCTGCTGCGGACCCTGGTGGACGGCCTGTCGCCGCACGTGGACCTGTGGCTCGCCGAAACCCTGAGCAGCCTTGCGGAGGCCCGGCTGGTACGGGAGATTCTGGGGCCCGGGTCCGCGCCCCTGTGGGTGAGCTTCACCCTGCAGGACGACGGCGATCCGGCGGTGGCCGTGCTGCGCTCCGGCGAGCCGGCGGCCGAGGCGGCGCGGACGGCGATGGACATCGGGGCGGAGACCTTGCTGTTCAACTGCAGCCAGCCGGAGGTGATGCTGGGTGCCGTGACCGCGGCCCGGGCCGTGATCGGGTCCGCGCCCCTGAAGATCGGGGTCTATGCCAATGCCTTTCCGCCCCAACGGCCGGATGCCCAGGCCAATGACGGCCTCGACCCGATCCGCGAGGATCTGGACCCGCAGCACTATGTGGCCTTCGCCAAGGCCTGGAATGCCGCCGGGGCGGAGGTGATCGGCGGCTGCTGCGGCATCGGGCCGGCGCACATCCGTGCCCTGGCCGACGCGTTCGAGGCCTGAGCGTGGACGCGCTGAAGCACCTCGTCCTGCAGAACATGGCGGGCTTCCAGCGGCAGACGGTGGAGGGGGCTCATCTGCGCCGGGCGGCCGTGGCGATCCTGCTGTCCCCGGTGGACGGCCAGCCGGCCTTCGCCCTGACCCGCCGGGCCCTGACCCTGCGTCGGGGCGCAGGCAACTTCGCCCTGCCCGGCGGCCATACCGACCCCGGCGAGACCCCTCTGGAGACCGCGCTGCGGGAAACCCACGAGGAACTGGGCGTGGCCCCGGCGCTGAGCGAGCCCCTGGGCCTGCTGGACGACTTCGTCACCCTGGGCGGACATCTGGTGACACCGGTGATCCTGTGGTCGCCGGAGCCCCTGATCCTGACCCCCAATCCGGCGGAGGTGGATCGGGTCTGGCAGGTTCCCCTCACCGATCTCAATCATCCGGAGGCCCCCCGCGCCGAGCCGCATCCGGACGGGGGTGAGGCCATCCTGCGCATGTTCGCCGCGGACAACTGGGTGAACCCGCCGACCGCCGCCTGGCTCTACCAGTTCCGGGAGGTCGCGCTGCGTGGGCGCACGGTGCGGGTGGACACGGTGGGGCAGCCCAACTGGACCGCACACTGAACGATCTCCTCGAGACCTCCAGCGGTCCGGTGACAGGCACTTTCCACCGGGTCGATCCCTGCTAGTGTGACAGGGAAGACGCCGCGTCGCCGGGACCCTTCGGTCCCCGCCCCGTCCCGCTGGAGTTCCGAACTTGTCGTCACGCCTGACCCGAAGCCTGTTCGTCTCGGCAGCCCTCGGCCTGTCCTCCATGGCTCTCGCCAGCCTGCCCGCCCGGATGGCCCTGGCGGCCCCCGCCTCGGACGCCCCGGTTGCCACCCCGCTGGATGCGCGATTCCAGGACCTGGCCTGGCGCAATGTGGGTCCGTTCCGCGGCGGCCGGGCCCTGGCCGTGGCCGGGTCCCCCACCGAGCCGAACACCTTCTACTTCGGCGCCGCGGCCGGGGGCGTCTGGAAGACCACCGATGCCGGCGCCAACTGGAAGCCGATCCTCGACAGCCAGCCGGTGTCGTCCATCGGCGCAGTGGCCGTCGCCCCCTCCGATCCGAAGGTGATCTATGTTGGCAGCGGCGAAGGGGCGCTTCGGGGCAACATCACCTGGGGCAACGGGGTCTATCGCTCCGGCGACGGCGGGAAGACCTGGGCGCATATCGGGCTCGAGGATACCCGCCAGATCGGGGCCCTGATCATCGATCCGAAGAACCCCGACCACGTGCTGGTGGCGGCGCTGGGCCATGCCTTCGGTCCCAATGCGGAGCGCGGCGTGTTCCGCACCCTGGACGGCGGCAAGACCTGGAAGAAGGTCCTCTATCGCGACGAGAACACCGGCGCGGTGGACATCACCTACGACCCGACCGACCCGAAGATCGTCTATGCCGCCCTGTGGCAGGTGCGCCGCCAGCCCTGGGGCTTCTCCAGTGGCGGTCCCGGCAGCGGCCTGTTCCGCTCCACCGACGGGGGCGAGACCTGGACAGAGCTGAAGGGCCACGGCCTGCCCACCGGCATTCTGGGCCGGATCGACGTGTCTGTATCCGCCGCCAATCCCCGCCGGGTCTTTGCCATGGTCGAGGCGAAGGACGGAGGCCTTTACCGCTCCGACGACGGGGGCGATACCTGGAAGCTGATCAGCGACGACGGCCGCATCCGCCAGCGGGCCTGGTACTTCTCCAAGACCTATGCCGACCCGAAGTCACCGGACACGGTCTATGTGCTGAACACCGGCATGCTGCGCTCCACCGACGGGGGCAAGACCTTCAACCTCGTCTCGGCCACCCACGGCGACCACCACGCCCTGTGGATCGACCCGACCGATCCCAGGCGGCTGATCAATGCCAATGACGGGGGGGCCAGCATCTCCCTCGACGGCGGCGACACCTGGTCGAGCCAGGACAACCAGCCCACCGCCCAGTTCTATCACGTGGCGACGGACAACCGCTTCCCCTACTGGCTGTACGGGGCGCAACAGGACAACTCCAACCTGGCCGTGGCGAGCTTTGCCGACGAGGGCGTAATCGGGCCGAAGAGCTGGTACGTCGCCGGCGGCGGGGAGTCCGGCTTCGTGGTGCCCGACCCGCGGGACCCGGAGATCATCTATTCCGACGCCGAGAACCAGATCGGCCGCTTCAACCACCGCACCCAGCAGACCCAGGACATCAGCGTCTATCCGGTGGACAATTCCGGCCACCCGGCCAGCGAGCTGACCCACCGGTTCAACTGGACGGCCCCGCTGATGCTGTCCCCCCATGATCCGGACGTGCTCTATGCCGCGGCGGAGGCTGTGTTCCGCTCCAACGACCACGGGATGAGCTGGACGGCCATCAGCCCGGACCTGACCCGGAACGACAAGTCCAAGCAGACCCCGTCCGGCGGTCCCCTGACCAAGGACATCACCAGCGTCGAATATTACGACACCGTCTTCGCCCTGGCGGAATCCCCCGTGAAGAAGGGCCTCCTGTGGGCCGGAACCGATGACGGCCTGGTGCAGCTGACCACCGACGGCGGCGGTCACTGGACCAATGTCACGCCGAAGGACGTGCCCGAATGGGGCACGGTGTCGATGATCGATCCGTCGCCCCATGACGCGCAGCGGGCCTATGTGGCCGTGGACCGGCACAAGCTGGACGACATCGCGCCCCATGCCTGGAAGACCCGGGACGGCGGCAAGACCTGGACGCGGATCTCCGCGGGTCTGCCCCCCGGTGCCGTGGTGCATGCGGTGCGGGAGGACCCGGTCCGCCCGGGCCTGCTGTTCGCAGGAACGGAGCTCGGCGTGTTCGTCTCGTTCGACGACGGGTCCCGCTGGCAATCCCTGCAGAAGAACCTGCCGCCCTCTCCCGTCCACGACCTTCTGATCAAGGGCGACGACCTGGTCGTGGCGACCCACGGCCGGTCCTTCTGGATCCTCGACAACATCACCCCGCTGCGCCAGGCGGAAGCGACCCAGACCGCCGACGCGGCGCTCCTGAAGCCGCAGAAGGCCCTGCGTCTGCACTATCCCGACGCCGTGGACAGCCGCCACCCGGTGGGCCAGAACCCGCCCGCCGGAGCGATGATCGACTATGTGCTGAAGGCGGCCCCGACCTCGGAACTGACGATCGACATCCTCGACGCCCAGGGCCACCGGATGCGGCACCTGTCGAGCACCAAGACCAGCAAGGTGATCCAGCCGCCCGAATGGCCGGACCAGATCGTGCCCAGCGACCTGATCTCGGCCCGGGCCGGAATGAACCGGCTGGTGTGGGACCTCAGGATGGATGACCCGGCCCAGATCCCCGGGGCCTTCTATTCCGGCTCCGCCCCCCGCGGCCCGCTGGTGCCCCCGGGCACCTACCAGGTGAAGCTCTCCGTCGGCGGCATCACCCGGACCGAGACCCTCGAGGTCGTCGCCGATCCCCGGGTGGCCAATGCAGAACCGGCCATCGCCGAGAAGATCCGGCTGGCCGTCGAGGTGCTGCACGACATCGATGCCCTGCACACGGCGGTGAACGCCATCCGCACGGCCCGGTCCGATCTGGCGGCGGTGGTCAAGGCCCGCCCGGCGCTGGGGGGGCGGGTGCGCCCGGTGGACGGTCAGCTCCAGGCGCTGGAAGAGGCCCTGATGCAGGTCAACATGAAGGGATCCGAGGCGAACCTCGCCTTCCCCGGCAAGCTGAATGAGCAATATGCCGGCTTTGCCGCCGCGCTGGAGGATTCGGACACACCGCCGACCCGCCAGCACCGGGAGATGTTCCAGTCCCTGCACACCGATCTCGGGGTCCAGCTGGGCCTCTGGTCGAAGCTGCAGGGCGGCGCGCTGGCCGACCTGCAACGGCAGATCGCCGCGAAGTAGCCGCACACCCTCCGCCCCTGACAGGAAAGGCCCGCCCGCCGTGTTCAAGCTGACCATCAATCTGGCGGTGCACGCCGTCGACGTCCCGGAGGACATGCCGCTCCTGTGGGTCCTGCGGGACGAGATCGGCCTGAAGGGAACCAAGTTCGGCTGCGGCGTCGCCCAGTGCGGCGCCTGTACCGTCCTCATGGATGGTCAGCCGATCCGGTCCTGCATCACCCCGGTCAGTGCGGTGGGGGCTGCGAAGATCACCACGGTGGAGGGCCTGACGGCCAGCCCCGCCGGACGGGCTGTCCGGGCGGCCTGGGAGCAGGTGGACGTGGCCCAGTGTGGCTATTGCCAGGCCGGGCAGATGCTGGCCGCGTCCGCCCTGATCACGGCCACGCCGCATCCGACGGATGCCGACATCGACCAGGCCATGGATGGCAACTTCTGCCGCTGCGCCACCTACAAGCGCATCCGCGCGGCCATCAAGACGGCGGCGGGGATATCCCCCGCCGACCACCGGGGAGACGTCGCATGAGCCTGTCCCGTCGCGACCTGATCCTGACCCTGGGTGCCACGGCCGCCGGCGGCATGGTCCTGGGCTTCGGCCTGGCCGGGACCGCCGGCGCGGCCCCTTCCGCGGTGGGGGACTATGTGACCGTGGCCCCGGACGGGTCCGTCACGATCCTCGCCCGCAACCCGGACATGGGCCAGGGGGCCAAGACCCTGCTGCCCATGCTGATCGCCGAGGAGCTGGACGTGGACTGGGCGCAGGTCACCGTGGCCTTTGCCCCGGCGGACCCCAAGCGCTTCGTCTCGCAATATGCCGGGGGGAGCCTGTCGGTTCCGGACAACTGGGAGGCCATGCGCCAGGTGGGGGCCGTGGCCCGCGCCGCCCTGGTGGGTGCCGCCGCCGCCCGCTGGAAGGTCGATCCCGCCACCCTGTCGACGGCGCATGGCCGGGTCCGGCACGCGCCCTCCGGCCGCAGCCTCGCCTATGGCGAACTCGCAGCGGAAGCGGCCGGTCGCCCCCTGCCCGACGCCAGGGCCGTGAAGCTCAAGGATCCCAAGGACTACGCGATCCTGGGTCGCCCCCATCCCGGCGTCGATACCCCGGCCATTCTGGCGGGCCAGCCGATCTTCGGCATCGACATGGTCCTGCCGGGGATGAAGTACGCGGTCTATGTGAAGTCGCCGGTCTACGGGGCGAAGCTGAAGTCCGCAGACCTGGTCGCCGCCCGCGCCCAGCCGGGGGTGGAACAGGTGTTTGTGGTGGACGGCATCGCGCCCCCCGCCGGCGAGCAGATCGGCCTGGCCCCCGGGATCGCCCCCGGGATCGCCATTGTCGGCCGCAACTGGTGGCAGGTGAACGCCGCCCGCCAGGCCCTGAACCCGGTCTGGGACGACGCCTTCGGGGCGGAGCATGACAGCGACGACTATGACCGTCGCGCCGCGGACCTGCTCAAGGGTCCGGGCGAGACCCAGAAGACCAAGGGCGACGTGGACGCGGCACTGGCCAGCGCCCACCGTCGGGTGGAGGCCGTCTATGAGGCTCCGTTCCTCGCCCATCTCACGCTGGAGCCGCAGAACTGCACCGCCAGTCCCACGGCCACCGGTGTGGAGATCTGGGCCCCGACCCAGTTTCCCAATGACGGGCGCGAGACCGTGGCCAAGACCCTGGGCCTGCCGCTGGACGCCATCACCGTGCACATGCGCCGGTGCGGCGGCGGCTTCGGTCGCCGGATCATGAACGACTTCATGGTCGAGGCCGCCGTGATCGCCCACCGGGCCAAGGTGCCGGTGAAGCTCCTGTGGACCCGAACCGACGACATCGGCCACGACTATTATCGCCCCGGCACCTATCACCGTCTGACCGCCGGGCTCGACAGCGCCGGACGGGTCACCGCCTATGACGTCCACGCCGTGACCTTCTCCCGGGACGGCAAGGTGATCGACGGCGGGGGCGTGGGCCTTGACGCCGCCCCGGGCCACCTGGCGGAGACGTCGCGGCTGCGGCGCTCGCTGATCCCCGCCATTGCCTCCACCGGCTGGCTGCGGGCACCGGAGTCCAACGCCCTGTCGTTCATCCACGAGGGTTTCTGGGATGAACTGGCCGTCGCGGCCGGGCAGGACCCGATCGCCTTCCGCCTGGCCCATCTGCGCGCCCGGATGGCCACGCCGGTGGCCCCCTCCACCGAGGAGGGGGAGCCCCCGTTCGACATCCGCCGGATGATCCCGGTGCTGGAGCTGGTGCGCGACCGGTCCGGCTGGGGGACGCGCAAGCTGCCCCCCGGCGTCGGCCTGGGCGTCGGCATCTATTTCAGCCATCGGGGCTATTTCGCGGAGGTGGCGCAGGTCCGCGTGGCCCCGTCCGGGGACTGGAAGGTGGAAAAGGTCTGGGTCGTGGGCGATGTGGGTTCGATCATTCTCAACCCCACCACAGCCCATGCCCAGGTGGAGGGCGCGGTGACCGACGGGATCGGCCAGATGATGACCGCCATCCGCTTCGAGAAGGGTCGCGCGGCCCAGGCCAACCTGAACGAGCTGAAGCTGATGCGGATGTCCGCGGCGCCGGAGGTGGACGTCCATTTCCACATCACGGACAATACCCCGACCGGTCTTGGCGAACCGGCCCTGCCCCCGGTCATTCCGGCCGTGGCCAATGCCGTCTTCGCCGCCTGCGGGGCCCGGATCCGCACCCTGCCCATGACGGCGGAGGCCATCACCGCTGCCCGGACGGACCGGGTGAAGACCGCCTGACCGAGGCCGGTCGCGGCCTTGATCCGACAGGTACCGGATCGACGCAGCAGGTCAGCCCTCGGGGCTGCGCTGCGGGAACATTCCGCGCGCCAGGATCAGCGCACCCGGGCCGCCGCGCGCTCCCGCCACAGGATGTAGACACCGCTGCCGGCGACGATGGCGGCCCCGACCAACAGCCAGCCGTCGGGCCGCTCGCCCCACAGCACGAAGCCGAAGGCGCTGGCCCAGACCAGCTGGGTGTAGTCGAAGGGGGCCAGCACCGGCAGGGGTGCCAGCCGCACGGCCGTTGTCAGCAGAAGCTGGGCGACGCCGCCTGCCAGCCCCGTGGCCACCATCACCATCAGGGTCTTGGGGTCGGGGACGATCCAGCCGAAGGGCAGGCCGGCCAGGCTGACGACCGTTCCTGCCAGGGTGAAATAGAAGGCGATGGTGGGGCCCGACTCGCTCTTGGGCATGCCGCGGATGCTGATCATGGCCCCGGCGGTCAGGAAGGCAGCAGCCAGGCCGAACGCCACGCCGACGGTGGGCCGCACCGCCCCCGGATGCATGGCGACCACCACCCCGGCAAAGCCCACCATGACCGCCAGCCACCTCTGCCAGGGGACGGCCTCCCGCAGGACCACGAGGGTCAGGACCGTCATGAACAGAGGCGCGGTGAAGCCCAGGGTGGCCGAGGCCACCAGAGGCAGGGTCTTCAGCGAGGTGAAGGTGCAGACCATGGCGGCCAGCCCGATCACAGACCGGGTCAGGTGGCGCAGGGGCCGCTCCGTCCGCAGGGTGCCGAAGCCCACCGTGGTCCGGACCATGATCAGTATCGGAATGAAGGCGAACAGGTTCCGGCAGAAGATGATCTGCGACAGGGGCGTGCCGGCCGCGGTCAGCCACTTCACCCCCGCCGACACCGCGGCCAGGCCGATCACGGCCGCCAGCCTCAGGCCGATGCCCAGCAGCACCTGACCCTCCGCATGGCTGGGCGGGGACAGCTCTGCCGCGGTGATCGACCCGTCGGTTTCGACCTTTGTCGGGCTCAGCGGAATTCCAGCCCGTCAAAGGTCCCGGCGTTGCGCCACTTGTCGAGGTACCGGAAATAAGCGACCGGCCCGGCGGGATAGCCCACATAGGTCCTGGCCGCCGGCCCGCGATCCTGGCCCTCGTTGTTGTAGTAGCCCGGCGTGCACTCGTTGGAGCCGATCAACAGGCCGGGACCGGACAGCAGCAGCTCCACCCACGCGTCCTCGGCCGCCTTGGTGACCTCGATCTCCTGATGACCGCCGGCCAGGGCATGGGCCACCATCATGGCGATGGTCCGCCCCGACTCCGTCAGGTTGTGCGGCACATTGGAGATGAGGTTCGCCCCCTGGGTCGGCTGGACGAGGAAGGCGTTGGGGAAGCCGTGCACGTGGATGCCGTGCTTGGTGCGCATGCCATCCGCCCAGTGCTCGGACAGCTTCTCGCCGCCCCGCCCCACGGCATCGAAGCCCGCCCGGCGCTGGTGCTCGGTCCCCACCTCGAAGCCCGAGGCGTAGATGATGCAGTCCACCGGATATTCGACCCCGGCGACGACGATGCCCGTTTCAGTGATCCGCTCGACCCCCTTGCCGTCGGTGTCCAGCAGCTGGACATTGGGATTGTTGAAGGCCTGCAGATAGGCGTCATGGAAGCACGGGCGCTTGCACAGCTGGCGGTACCAGGCCTTCAGCTTGTCGGCAGTCTCGGTTTCGGAGACGATCTCGTTCACCCGGGCGCGGATCTCCTCCATCTTCTCGAAGTCGGAGTCCTCATAGGCCGCCAGCATGTTCGGGGGCGTCATCTGGTCCGGCGGCAGCTGCAGGATCTTGGTCCGGATGCGTCGGGACAGGTCGGTCCAGCCGTCCTGTACCAGGTCCACCTCGGCAATGCCGCCGGCCTGGTTCTCCGTGAAATTCTCCAGCCAGCGCAGTTGCCAGCCGGGGGTGGCGATGCTGGCGAACCACTCCGGATCGATCGGCGCGTTGGCCCGCACGTCGACGGAGGACGGGGTGCGCTGGACGACGTAGAGCTGGCCGCAGGTCTTGGCCAGATGCGGTACGATCTGGACCGAGGTGGCACCGGTGCCGATGATCGCCACCCGCTTGTCCGCCAGTTTGTCCAGGGGCGCGCCGAGGGGATCGCCCCCCGTATAGGCATAGTCCCAGCGGCTCGTGTGGAAGGAATGCCCGCGGAAGCTCTCGATCCCGGGAATGCCCGGCAGCTTGGGCACATGCAGCGGACCGGTGCCCATGCCGATGAACTGGGCCGTGAAGGCATCACCCCGGTTGGTCTTCACCACCCAGACGCGGCGACCCTCGTCCCAGCGCAGCTCCTCCACCTGGGTGTGGAACAGGGCGTTGTCATAGAGGCCGTACTGCTTCCCGATCCGCTGGCACTGGGCCAGGATCTCCGGCGCATGGGCATACTTCTCCGTGGGCATGTGCCCGGTTTCCTCGAGCAGCGGCATGTAGACCATGCTGGCCGTGTCGCACTGGGCACCGGGATAGCGGTTCCAGTACCAGGTGCCGCCGAAGTCACCGCCCTTCTCGATGATCCGCACATCCTTCACCCCGGCCTCCACCAGGCGTGCGCCGGTGACCAGGCCCGCGAACCCACCGCCGATGAAGGCGAAGGTCACATGGTCGGTCTTCGGCAGGCGGGGCTGCATCGGCGTGTAGGGATCGTCGAGATAGTGGGAGAAACGACCCCGGATCTGCAGGTACTGGTCATTGCCGTCGGCCCGCAGGCGCTTGGCCCGTTCCTCGGCATACTTCCGACGGAGCGCCTCCTTGTCGAGGTGGCGGGCTCCGGCAGGCGGCGGGCTGTCAATCACGGTCATGGGGCAATCTCGTCTTCACCGGCGTTTCTTTCCGGTGATCTTCGCCTGCCCTTTTGCC